>NZ_JBXWMI010000003.1:0-430852 GCF_059609765.1 Ruegeria sp. YTSC106 | reverse complement strand
TTCCGGCGTAGCTCAGCGGTAGAGCAGTTGACTGTTAATCAATTGGTCGTAGGTTCGATCCCTACCGCCGGAGCCAAATTCCCCCTCGTTCAGACCTTCAATGACGCCAAAAATCGCATCGGTTTCTGCTGGTTTTTTCGTCGAAAAAACACACGCCCCCCCTGGACGCCGGGAAACCGGATTGCTATACGGCGCGAACCGTTCCGGCGTAGCTCAGCGGTAGAGCAGTTGACTGTTAATCAATTGGTCGTAGGTTCGATCCCTACCGCCGGAGCCAATTCCCCAAAACGCAGCAGACCTACCCTGTCAGGGCATTCCCGAACTCTGCTCGCAGCTTGCGTTTCAAGACCTTTCCCGTTGCGCTCAGTGGCAGCGCATCAACAAAGACAACCTTGTCAGGAATCTGCCATTTGGCGATTTTGCCATCGAAAAAGGACAGCAAATCCTGTTCGCTAGGTTCTACTCCATCGGCTTTCACGGCAACCAGCAAGGGGCGTTCATCCCATTTCGGATGCGGAACACCGACCACGGCGGCCGTCGCAAGCTGGGGGTGGGCCACAGCGATGTTCTCAAGCTCGACCGAACTGATCCATTCCCCACCGGATTTGATGATGTCCTTGGATCTGTCGCGAATGGTCATGTAACCATCCGGGTCCAAAGTGGCCACATCCCCGGTCGCGAACCACCCATCCTGCAACAGATCCTGATCCTGCAACTGGAAGTAGCTGTCCAGAACCCAGTGGCCCCGCACCAGCAAGTCGCCCTGAGTTTCACCGTCATGCGGAAGATCATTCCCATCTTCGTCCACGATTTTCAACTCAACCCCAAAGGGCGGTCTTCCCTGGCTCAGGCGAATCTTGTGCTGTTCTTCCGGCGGCAGCTTCAGGTGTTTGGCCAATGGGTAATTCGTCGTGCCCAGCGGGCTCATCTCGCTCATGCCCCAGGCGTGAACCGTGTCAACGCCATAGGTTTCGCGGAACGTTTCGATCATCGACGGCGGACAGGCTGCGCCGCCAATAACAGTGCGATCAAGACTTTTGAGTTCGGTTCCGCATGCCGCGGCATGGGCCAGTAGACCCTGCCAGATGGTAGGCACGCCCATGGCCAGTGTCACGCCATAGGTATCGATCAGATTGACCAGCGCTTCACCATGTAAATCCGGTCCAGGCAACACAAGCCGCGATCCCGACATGGCGCAGGCGTAAGGCGACCCCCACGCGTTGACATGGAACATCGGCACAACAGGCATAACAACATCCATCGCAGAATACCCGATCACATCCCGTGTGTTCGATGCAAAACTGTGCAGCAGTGTTGACCTGTGAGAATACAACACGCCCTTTGGATTGCCCGTCGTTCCCGACGTATAGCACAGACCGCAGGCGGTTTTTTCATCCAGGTCGGGCCACTGGAAATTCGCATCTCCTGTCTGGATCAACTCGTCATAGAACTTCAGATCAGGAACCTGAGCCGCAGCCTCTTCATTGCGAGGCCCCATGAGGACAAAATGCTGAACCTCGGACAAAGCGTCATGCAGCGCGGCGATCAGCGGAATGAACGTCGCATCAAAGAACAGAACCCTGTCCTTGGCATGATTGATGATAAAGGTCAGCTGCTCGGGGAACAGGCGGGGATTGACCGTGTGACAGACATAGCCCGCGCCGGAAGTGGCAAAATAGATCTCAAGATGCCGCCGATTGTTCCAGGCCAGTGTCCCGATCCTGTCCTGCGGCTCCAGCCCCAGAGTCGTCAATGCCGACGCCATTCGTCGCGCATTCACTGCAATCTCGGACCAGTTGGTTTCAGTGACCGTTCCATCCGTTTCGACCGAGACAATCTCGGTCTGACCGTGATAGCGCTTTGCGTGTTCGATCAGCGACGAAATCAGCAGGGGCTGCGTCATCATCTGTCCCAGCATGGACATCCTCCCGTCCTTGGCGAGACCTTAGACGGCCTCTGCCTTTTCCACCTGACATTGACAGCTTGGGGCGTGACCCGATGCGTCAATCCAGTCGTTTCCTACGGAGGAACCCTGCCAATCATTTAATTGTCTGACAATAAAAGAATGCTGCCCACCAAGGTGACAGGCAGCATTTTCTGCCGTTAATCCCGGTGTTTCAGCGCATAGGCGACCAATGCAGCGGTTGATCCGTCTTTATCTTCAGCGCTCGCAACACCATCCACGACAGGCCCAAGAGAGTTGGCAAGCTCTTTGCCCAACTCCACCCCCCACTGATCAAAGGAATTGATGCCCAGCAGAACGCCTTCAACGAACACACGATGCTCATACAGCGCGATAATCTGCCCCAGAACGAACGGTGTAAGCTTCGGATACATCAGCGTTGTGGAAGGACGATTACCGGGAAATACCCGGTGTCGCGCCTGCCGATCAAGTTCGTCGCCATCAAGGCCTTTTTCCGCCATGCGTTCACGGGCTTCATCCAAAGAACGACCACGCATCAAAGCCTCTGACTGCGCCAGACAGTTGGCCAAAAGCAGGCGGTGATGGTGAATCAGCTCAGGTTCGTGCCCTTCGGCAGCGACCATGAATTCACAGGGTATGACATCCGTGCCCTGATGGATCAGCTGATAAAATGCATGTTGACCGTTGGTTCCCGGCTCACCCCAGACAACGGGCCCCGAAGGGACGGTCAGGGTTGATCCGTCCATCGCGACAGATTTGCCATTCGATTCCATTTCCAACTGCTGGAAATATGCAGGCAGGCGCAGCAGCCGCTGATCATAGGGCAGCACGGCCCGGCTGGAATAACCCAGAACCTGACGGTGCCAGATACCGACCAGCGCCAGTATCACAGGCATGTTTTCACCCCAATCCGCCGAACGGAAATGCAGATCCATCGCCTGCCCGCCGCGCAGAAACGCGTCAAATGCATTTGAACCGACGGCAATCATGACTGGCAATCCAACCGGCCCCCAGACCGAATAGCGCCCGCCCACCCAATCGGCGAAACCAAATACATGTGCCTCGGGGATGCCGAAAGCCTGCGTCTTGTCCAGCGCGCTGGATACGGCAGCAAACTGGCGGGACGGATCCCCCCCACCCTCAGACATCCAGGCGCGGGCCGTGCGCGCATTGGTCATCGTTTCGATCGTGGTGAATGTTTTCGACGCGACAATCACCAGCGTCCGTGTCGGGTCCAGCTGGCGCAACGTGTCTGCAATATGGGCCCCATCCACATTCGAGACGTAATGCACACGCGGACCATCGTGATACGGGGCCAGTGCGTGCGTGGCCATCACCGGGCCAAGGTCAGATCCTCCGATGCCGATATTCACCACATCGGTAAAACTGCCCCCTGCCCCTGCAATGGCGCCGCCGCGCACCTCCTCGGCAAAGACACGCATCCGATGCAGTGTGCCCAGAACCCCGGGCATAACATCCTGACCGTCCACCTCGATCGGCCCGCCATCAAGGTTGCGCAAGGCAGTGTGCAGCACCGCGCGCCCTTCGGTTTCGTTGATCTTCTTCCCGGCAAACATGGCGTCGCGCTGTGTCGCAAGCCCGGCTTCTTCGCACAATTGCAGCAGCGCCACGCGCACGTCTTCATCGATCTGTGTTTTCGAATAATCGAACAGCATATCCTTGGATGAGACTGAAAACGACCCGGCTCGGTTTGCATCCTCTGCGAACAGATCGACGATACGGCGTTCGGCCGTCGCAAGTGTCTTCAAAGCATTCAGCTGCATTGCCTCACTCCGCCCAATGAACCGTCACGCCACTGAGAACGGCGGCGATCGGTGCCTCTTCCGGTGGCATTGACATGGCTTTTTCCAAAACGTCTCGTTTTGCCTGCCCGTAGATGACCAGATGTTTCGACAAAGCCCCGTCCAGAACAGGGGCCGTCAAAGAAATCCGAGCTTCTGGCTGCACATCGGTCCGGGCGACGATCAAGGTTGGCGCTTGGCTGTCGAGAGCCTTGGCAAGCCCCTCCATTCCGGGGAACAACGAGGCCGTATGCATGTCTTCCCCCATCCCCAGGACCAGAACCGACAATGGCAGCACTGGCGCGATCAGCGATTCAACCTCGGGCAACGCCGCTTCAGGCTCTGTGCCCGGCACATAGAGTGGAATAAACTGCGCCACGGATGCCCGGCTGGTCAGCAGTCTCTCCCGGATCAGGCGTTCGTTCGAACGTTCATGATCAGCCGGTACGCAGCGCTCATCCGTGGGCAGAACGCGTACGCGGTCCCATTCAAGATCAGCGGCGCACAGACTGTCAAAAATCGGCCCCGGCGTTGTCCCGCCGGGGACGGCCAACGCAACCGTGTCGTTGTGCAACAAAGCGGCTTCAAGCTCACCCACCAACGCGTTTGCCACATCGATCGCAAGCATTTCCCGATCGGCATATTCCTGAATGTTCATGGCTTTATTCCTTGCCAGCGGCGACCGTCGCGTTTCATCAGCAGCTCTGCGTCGCCAGGCCCTGTGCTGCCGCTGTCATAAGGTTTGGGCACGTCCCCACGCGCCAGCCATCCGGCGATGATCGGATCGGTCCAGGCCCATGCGGCCTCGACCTCGTCTCCACGCATGAACAGCGTCTGGTTACCCCGGATCACGTCCATAACGAGACGTTCGTAAGCATCTGGCGGGTCCTGGTTTTCCGGCCCCAGCGCTTCGGCAAAACTCATATCCAAAGGCACGTCGATCAAACGCATCCCGCCCGGCCCTGGTTCCTTGATCGTCACTTTCAGTGTGATCCCCTCATTGGGTTGCAATCGGATCGACAACGCATTGGCGTGACGCCCGGCTTCTTCCCCGAAAATCGAATGCGGTGCGTCCTTGAACATCACGTTGATAATCGAAGAGCGCGCCACCAACCGTTTACCCGTACGCAAATAAATCGGCGTACCCGCCCATCGCCAATTGCTGACATGCGCCTTCAGCGCCACGTAGCTTTCGGTGGTCGAGCGTGGATTGCCAACACATTCACGGTATCCCGGTCCGTCCGGCCCCTCCGAAAACTGGCCGCGCACGATGTGATGCGGTTCCACAGGATCAAGCGCCCGGATCACCTTGAGCTTTTCATCCCGTACCGCGTCCGGATCGAACTTTGCCGGGGGTTCCATGGCAATCAGACACAGCAGCTGCATCAGGTGGTTTTGCACCATGTCACGCATCGCACCCGCGCGCTCATAGTATTCTTCGCGCCCTTCGATACCGACGGTTTCCGCAACCGTGATCTGAATGTGGTCTACATACTGGCTGTTCCACAGCGGTTCGAACAACATATTGCCAAACCGTACCGCCATCAGGTTCTGGACGGTTTCCTTGCCCAGATAATGATCGATCCGGTAAATCTGGCTTTCATCAAAATGCGCAGCGAGTGTGGCATTCAGCTCTCGCGCACTGTTCAGATCATGCCCAAACGGCTTTTCCACCACAATGCGCGTCTCTTCCGTCGCCAGATCATAAGCCCGGACACGCTCGGCCAGGGGTCCAAACAGACTGGGGCCGACCGAGAAATAGAACGCGCGAACGCGGTTGGGTGAGAGTTTTTCACCCAGCACATCCCATCCTGCGTCTGACATAGCATCCAGCGGGACATAATCGACCCGCTGCAGGAAACGGGACAGTGCCTGCGAATCCGCGGCCCGGACCGCGGCATGCTGGTGAAGCGACTTTGTGACCATCCGTCGGAAATCATCAGCGGAATGGCCCGCACGCGCTGCTGCGATAATCTTCGCATCTTCATGCCATTGCCCGGCGCAAAAGCGACGGTAAAGCGCAGGCAGGATCTTGCGCTGCGCCAGATCGCCGGTGCCACCGAAAATAATCAGATCAAAGGGATCAACTGGTATGACGCGTGAAACCATGAGTTGTCCTTACCTCGCCCCTTCCGGCATGTCCAATGTTAGCGCAACCATATACCGAGAAATCACACTAATCAAAACTCTGTCAGAACCGCTGCGTCACCCTTACCAAATCGGCGGCGAAGGGCTAGATCAGAACGACGACCTCAAAGAACCGGATGCGGGAATGAAAGACAACGCCCCTCAGCTTGCCAATATCGGCAAGTTTCAAAACAAATCGGTGACAGCTGACGGACAGGCCCGCGCAACGGTTTCCCTGACACGCCCCGAAACCCTTTGGTTCAATACAGGCACGTTGTGCAATATCGAATGTGTGAGTTGCTACATAGCCAGCAGCCCGACCAATGATGCTTTGGTTTACATCACGGCTGACGAGGTTCGTGATTACCTGGATCAAATCGAAGCTCGCAATTGGCCCGTGCGCGAGATCGGGTTCACGGGTGGTGAGCCGTTCATGAACCCGGAAATGATTGACATGACACGCGCCGCGCTGGAACGAGGATACGAGGTTCTGATCCTGACCAACGCAATGGCTCCGATGATGCGCCGTAAAATGCGCGAAGGCTTGCTGGGGTTGCAAAAGGAATTCAACCAAATGTTGACTCTGCGCATTTCGGTCGATCACTTCCGCCCGGCCCTGCACGATGAAGAGCGCGGCGAGGGCAGTTTCGACAAAACCTTGGCCGGGATGGAGTGGTTGCGCGACCACGGTTTCAACATGGCCATCGCCGGACGCACCGTCTGGGGAGATTCAGAGGCGGAAAGCCGTACGGGTTATGCCAAGTTCATTGCCGAGCACGGATTCGATATTGACCCGCAAAACCCGGCTCGGACCGTTCTGTTCCCCGAAATGGACGAAACTGTTGAAGTCCCCGAAATCACCACGGCTTGCTGGGGAATTCTGGGCAAATCCCCCAACGACGTCATGTGCGCCAGCGCACGTATGGTGGTCAAACGCAAGGGGGCCGAAAAACCTGCTGTCCTGGCCTGCACCCTACTGCCCTACGAGCCGGAGTTCGAGTTGGGTCATACCCTTGCCGAGGCCGAGTCGGACGTGCATCTGAACCACCCTCATTGCGCCAAGTTCTGTGTCCTGGGCGGCGCCAGCTGTTCTGGCTGATCAGTTCAGCTCGGGCGATTTCCAGAACTTGGTGCCCGACGCGCCGGCCGATACGCGCCACCCCTTTTTGTTGAGAACAAAGAACGAGCGCCCATCGGTAAAGCGCAGGGTTTCGCCGGTTTTATCCTCGCCATACATGGCCCCTGTTTCTGCGGTCGCGTCGTAACCCTGGCTGATGAACTTATCCAGATCAGCAGGGGTTTCGAACAGGATCACGAATTTGGTCTCGAAACCGCCGATGCCGATGGCACCGCCAACACCGCCTGTCCCCATGTTCATATACGTATGCTGTCCGGTGTCTTTCGACACTGCTACGCCACGGCCATAGCCCGCCGACACGGGAAACACTGTCACCTTACGAGAATCGAACACCGCATATCCGGCACTGATGTCATACAGGGCCTGCGCCTCGGGGTTCTCCGTCAGAAGCTGATCCAGAATTTCGCCTGCCATCGCGTCAAGCTTGGCGCGCGTTTCCTCCGGTGTTGCCTCATTGGACAGCAATTCTGATGTTGAATCGATGGTCTCATCGACGGCGGCGGCACCTTTGTCGATCGTGTTCCCGACGCTCTCGGCGCCTTTCTTGATCTTGTCCAGAACACCTTCTGCAAAAACAGGGTGGTTCACGCAAAGCGCTGCAGCAATAAGCGCCGCAGCAAAGAGAAAGGTTCTTGTCATGATTTGTTTTCCTGTGACACCAACAGATTGGCTGCCACCATACGCGACTTGCCTCAAATGAGAACGGGATTTCCGACGTTCAGGCAAACTTAGCCGACCGCTCAGTTCACGCGAAACTCACCGACCATGTTGCGCCACTCACCCGGCGCAATCATCTTGCGGTGAGTGAATTTGACAGAATGCAGCGGCCCTTCGATCTCTCGCTGCCAAAACTCGATGAATTCGAACAGCTTGGGATGATCCGGCGCAAGGTCATATTCCTGCCAGATGAAGGTATTCAGGACGTGGATATAATCGGGCATATGGTAGAAAAATTCAGCCGTTGTCAGACCATAGCCCTTGAGCATCAATTCTGTTTCGCTTGCCTTCATGCAGACCTCCGGTTTGTTGCAAGATGTCTTCAGGTTAGCACGAAAACTTCCTAATTCTTAGATAACAATATGTTACTTGGGTGTTACCGAGGATTTCAGCCTCAGGAAACGCTGCTTGCTTGCACCTTATGTGCCGGGTCTGATAAGGTGCATCCACAAGATATAGACCCAGCACAATATACGGGCAGTTTACGTGAGCGATACGCCAGAAATTCCTGAAAACATGGACGAAACCCCGCCCGAGCGCCCTGTCTACGACGGCCCGACGGTCTCCATCGAATCCGAGATGCGCACCTCCTACCTGGACTATGCCATGTCGGTCATCGTCAGCCGCGCGATCCCCGATCTGCGTGATGGGCTGAAACCGGTTCACCGCCGCATCCTGTATGCGATGCACGAAACCGGAAACACCCACGACAAATCTTATCGCAAATCGGCCCGTCCGGTTGGCGATGTGATGGGTAAATACCACCCACACGGTGACAGCGCGATCTATGACGCGTTGGTGCGGATGGCACAGGATTTCTCGATGTCGCTGCCCTTGCTGGATGGACAGGGCAACTTTGGCTCGATGGACGGCGACAACCCGGCGGCCATGCGATATACCGAAGTGCGAATGGACAAGCCCGCAAGCGCCCTGCTGGCGGATATCGAAAAAGAAACGGTCGATTTTCAGGACAACTACGATGGCAAGGACCGGGAACCGACCGTCTTGCCCGCCCGTTTCCCAAACATGCTCGTCAACGGTGCCGGTGGTATCGCCGTGGGTATGGCGACCAACATTCCGCCGCACAATCTGGGCGAAGTGGTCGATGCCACGCTGGCACTGATCGACGACCCGGACCTGACGTCAGAACAACTGATCGAATATGTCCCCGGTCCAGATTTCCCGACCGGCGCCGTTATGCTGGGACGGTCCGGCGCGCGCAAAGCGTATCTTGAGGGGCGCGGCAGCGTCATCATCCGCTCTAAGACCCGCGTCGAAGAGATCCGTAAAGACCGTTACGCCATTGTGGTTGATGAGATTCCCTATCAGGTGAACAAGGCCGCGATGATCGAAAAGATCGCCGAAGCCGTGCGCGAGAAACGCATCGAAGGCGTCAGTCACGTACAGGATGAGTCCGACCGCAACGGTGTTCGTGTCGTAGTGGAACTGAAACGGGATGCCACGCCTGAAGTGGTGCTGAACCAACTTTTCCGCTTCTCGCCGATGCAGACTTCGTTCGGCTGCAACATGCTGGCGCTGAATGGTGGCCGACCCGAGCAACTGACACTGCGCCGGTTCCTGACCTCGTTTATCGACTTCCGCGAGGATGTTGTCGCGCGACGTACCGCATACGACCTGCGCAAGGCCCGCGAACGTAGCCACATTCTGTGTGGTCTGGCCGTGGCGGTATCCAACGTCGATGAAGTGGTCGCGACGATCCGTTCGTCGGCAGATGCGGCTGAAGCACGCGAAAAGCTGATGACCCGCCGCTGGCCCGCATCCGAGATCGAAAGCTATCTGCGCCTGATCGACGATCCGCTGTCCAAGATGAACGACGACGGAACCTACAACCTGACCGAGGTTCAGGCCCGCGCAATCCTTGATCTTCGACTGCAACGGCTGACCCAAATTGGCGTCAAAGAAGTCACCGACGAGCTGGAAGAACTGGCTGGTAAGATCAAGGAATACCTTGATATTCTGTCTTCACGCGAACGCATCATGAGCATCATTGCTGATGAACTGCGCAGCGTACGCGAGCAATTTGCAGTACCACGCCGCACCGAGATCGTCGACTGGTCCGGCGACATGGAAGACGAAGACCTGATTGAACGTGAAGACATGGTCGTGACCGTCACCTCGGGCGGCTACATCAAGCGAACCCCGCTGGCTGATTTCCGAGCGCAGAAACGCGGTGGCAAGGGTCTTTCGGGGATGCAGACCAAGGAAGAGGATGTTGTTACCAACCTCTTCGTGGCGAACACGCATACCCAACTGCTGTTCTTCACCACAGAAGGCATGGTCTACAAACTCAAGACCTGGCGCTTGCCGCAGTCCAGTCGTACCGGCAAGGGCAAGGCGATCGTCAATATCCTGCCGATCCCAACCGGGGTTTCCATCGCCGCGATCATGCCTGTCGATGTGCCGGATGAAGAGTGGGAGAACCTTCAGATCATCTTCGCCACCAGCGCGGGTGACGTGCGCCGCAACCGCCTGTCGGATTTCACCAACGTCCGCCGAAACGGCAAGATCGCAATGAAACTGCCTGAAGGCGTGGAACTGGTGAATGCGCGCATCTGTTCGGAAGATGAAGACGTGATGCTTGTGACCAACTCAGGTCGGGCCATCCGCTTCCGGACTACGGATGTGCGCGTCTTCAACTCGCGCGAGTCGACCGGTGTGCGTGGCATCAAACTGAGCAACGGCGACCGCGTGGTCTCGATGTCGGTGATCCGCCACTTCGAAGCTGACTCAGACGAGCGTGCCGCGTACCTCAAGATGCGCCGCGCCGTAGCCGGTGTCACCGACGATGGTGAGACGGACGATGAAGAAGGCAATGCCGACAGCCTGCTGCCGCAGGAGCGGTACGCCGAGATGTCAGCGGCGGAAAACCTGATCCTGACCATCACTGCCGGCGGTGCGGGCAAGCTGAGTTCCAGTCACGACTACCCTGTCCGCGGACGAGGCGGCATGGGTGTTGCCGCGATGGACAAGGCGATGCGCGGCGGAGAACTGGTGGCTTCTTTCCCGGTTGAACTCGACGACCAGATCATGCTGGCGACATCCAAAGGCCAATCGATCCGGGTTCCGGTGGAAGGTATTTCCTTCCGCTCCCGCTCGGCAGGTGGCGTGAAAGTCTTCAATACCGGAAAGGGCGAAGTGGTCGTCAGCGTTGCCTGGATCGCTGATCAGGGTGATGAGGAAACCGAAGAATAACCCTCACGCTCAATTACGGATCTGAAACAAAACGCTCGCTCTGCGGGCGTTTTGTCATTCTGGATCACGATATCGACAACTCTCGGGATGATCCGCTTGCCCGAAGCCATTCTGCCGCCTAGCTTTTTCTTATGTGGTCATTTGCGCATATCCGACCAGCTTACAGTCGCACGGAACGTATCAGCGACGGGGTGGTCCATGTGCTCGGTGTCTCAAGTGCGTTGGTTGCCGTACCACTTCTGATCACAATGACCATCTATTACCGGTATGATCAATCTGCGGTTCTGGGTGCCTCTGTTTACGGGGTGACGCTGATACTCATGCTCACGTTTTCCGCCTTGTATAACATGGTCGAAAACGAGGAATGGCGCGGGTTCCTGCAGCGCCTCGATCATTCCGGCATCTACGTCAAGATCGCAGGGACCTACACACCGTTTCTACTGTTGTCCGGTGCTCAGCCCCCGGGGCTATTACTCGGATTGTGGTCTTCGGCAACACTTGGGTCGGTTCTCAAGATGCTGGACCCAAACCGGTTCCGCTGGTTCGGGCTTGCGCTATACCTATTGATGGGTTGGGCGGTGGTCTGGGCCGGGCAATCCATGTTGGCAGACCTGTCGCCTACGATCGTTACACTGATGATTGCCGGAGGGCTCGTGTACACGGCAGGGGTCGCCTTCTACCTGCTGGACTGGCTGCCGTTCCACAACACGATCTGGCATGTATTTGTGCTGCTGGGCAGCGTTTTGTTCTTTGCAGCGGTCGCGGCGCGAATTGAACTGTTTCAGGTCGTTTAGGTTAACCTGTGCGTATTTGTTCGGGAAAAAGTTTACGTAAAACGAAAGTTGGCGACGCCCGAAAATAGTATTCCGCGTGAAGCCGTAGACCCAATGCGCACCATGTCCCGCGACCACCTCTCCATACTCACCTGACGAGTTTTGCGTTGGAAGCCCCTATTCCAAAGCATTCACCGTCTCAAACCAGTCAAGCATCAGATCGCTCCAGCCACGTGGAACGCCATGTCCGGCCTCATAGCCGATCACCGAAATGTTCGAGCCGGTTTTACAACCGCTTAGAATGCGCTGATCATGGCTATCTGTCTCAACAACTTCATCCTTTTGGCAGCCTGCAGAAGATGCGAGCCTTAACGTAGCCTCAACTGCACCCATATATCCCGGATCAGACCACGAAGATCCGGAACCGGCGAATGGAATAACCGTGTCGTCATAACCATGGCTATAGAACATATCGAAATCGAAGTCCGCTGAAGCACAATCCCCAGGCTGGCCACGCACCGGTGTTCCAGCAATAGGAGCGAAAGCTTTTAGACGTGGGTCAATATCTGCACAGGCAAGATACCAAGCGAACGATCCGCCTCGGGAATGGCCAGTGGTTACGATCTGCGCCGGATCAACGGGGAATCGCGCTAACACGTCCTCAAGCATATTGGCAATGAACTCAAAATCATCCCGGCCATAATATGCGTCATTCCAAACCCACCCTGTGCCCGGGCCGTTTCGGTATTCAATTTCCAGCGCGGTCGGAGCGACGATGGCATACCCGCGCTCCAGTATCGGCTTGACCAGAAATGTACTCTGAATCACCCGCTGCCCCGTTCCCTGCGATCCATGAAGAAAGATCACGGCCGGAAATGGTCCTTCGCCCTTCGGAATCAATACGCTGTATTGCCGCCCGGAAACCATACATGGGGCACCCAAGCCGCCACATTCCTGTGCTTGGTACAGATGTGAAAAACTATCCGCATGTCGCGCTGGTTTGAGCGCTAAAACCAAAGCCATTGCCGCAATGCAAAGAGCAAGGAGCCTTACCATTCGGTTGCCGTTCCGTGCTGTCACAGCCTATAAATCGCCCTGAACTTCTGTTCCAGATACCCCAGCAAAGGCTCTGGCCCCGGCTCAACCCCACTGGCGCGTTGGATGATCTCGCGCGGGGCGTAAAGCCCGCCGTGTTGCTGGACGTGTTCACGCAGCCAGCCTGTCGCGCCAGAAGTGTCACCTTCTGCCAGTTGCGCGTCCAGATCGGGCACGCCGCCACGCAGGGCCTGATACAGGCATCCTGCATAGACGTTGCCCAACGAATAAGTCGGGAAGTAACCAAACAGACCGACAGACCAATGCACGTCCTGCAAACAGCCGTTCGAGGGTTTGTCGACCGCATAGCCGAAGTCAGCCTTGAAGCGGTCGTTCCACGCCGCCTCAAGTTCGCTGACCTGCAAGTCTCCGGCCATCAGCGCGCGCTCAAGATCGAAGCGTAGCATGATATGCAGGTTGTATTGCACTTCATCGGCTTCGGTGCGGATATAGCCATTATGAACCCGGTTGACGGTGGCATAGAACGCGTCGGCATCGGCAATTCCGAAATCGCCGAATGCGTCCTGCATCTGACCGAACAACCAGCCTGTAAACGCGCGCGAGCGACCCAGCTGGTTTTCATAAATCCGGCTTTGGCTTTCATGCACACCCATGGACACGCCGCTCCCCAGTGGCGTCAGCAGATAGTCGCGGTCAATCCCCTGTTCATAGGCGGCGTGACCGACCTCATGAATAGTGGAATAGAAGCAGTTGAACGGGTCGGTTTCGCTGGTCCGCGTGGTGATGCGTACATCCAGACCAGAGCCCGAGCTGAACGGGTGAACCGCCTTGTCGACACGGCCGTTGTTGAGGTCATAGCCAAAAGTCGTTGCTAGCTTTCGCGTCAGCTGCATCTGGGTCAGTTCGTCAAAGCTGCCTGTCAGCGCAGCAGGTTCCGGACGATCCAGAACCGCGGCGCGCAAGGCCACCAGACGTGGGCGCATCTCATCAAAGATGGCCGCAATCTGGGCGCCGGTCGTGTAAGGCTCGTAATCCTCGACCATCGCGTCATAGACATCTCCACCCTGCGCCAGCGCCTCGCCTTCCTGACGTTTGAGGGACACGACCTCTTCCAGAACCAGCAGGAACGCCGAGACATCTTCGTCCGCCCGCGCCTGCGCCCAGGTTCCCTGTGCGGCGGACGTAATTCGGGCAATCGCCGTAGCCAGATCGGCAGGCACCTTGACCGCCCGATCATAGGCGCGCCGGATTTCGCGCAGTTGCGCCTTACCGACTTCATCCTGTGGGGCAGCCTGATCCAGCCACTCTGCAACGCGTGAATCCGATCGGCGCGCATGAAGGACCGCCTCGATAGCCGCCATTTCTTCGGCGCGTTGAGGAGCAGCCCCGCGCGGCATGACGGTTTCCTGGTCCCAGCCGAGCCGACCCGCGATCTGGCCCAATGCTGAGGTTTCACGCTGAAAGGCCATCAATTCGTTGAAAGCGGTCATATTATGTTACTCCGCGCAGAGATGTTGCGATTGGGTAAGCCGTGAGGAACCGAGCGCGCAGGATCAGGGTCCAGACAACGACGGCCATGAACTGGTGGAAGATCGCTATCTGCCATGGGGCGCCGTAGACGACCGTCACGATGCCGACGACGACCTGCAAAGACAGCGCTGCGAATGCCGCATTGAAGGCAAAGCGCGTTTGAGGATGCGCACTGGCACCACCACGTCGCCACACGACAATGGCAAAGATAAACAGCAGGTAACCGGCACAGCGGTGAATGAACTGCACCAGTCCGGGGCTTTCAAAGAAGTTTCGCCACACCGGCTCCAACGCAGTGGCATCCGGTGGCAACAATTGCCCCCCAATCAACGGCCAGTCGGTGTAAGACCTCCCGGCGTCGATCCCGGCGACCAGCGCGCCGATGAGTATTTGCAAAAAAGCGAAATGCATCAGGCCAGTCGCAAGCGAGAACAGTTTTGCCTCTTTGGCACGACGCGCCTGCATCAGGTCACGTTCATCGCGGCCAAGCTCAAAGATATACCACGCCAGGAAGCCCAGAATCACGAAGGCTAGCCCCAGATGCGTGGCCAGACGATAGCTGGCAACGGCTGTCATGCCCTCGCCCTGCGTCACGCCCGAGGCGACCATCCACCAACCGACCGCGCCCTGAACGCCGCCCAACAGGCCCGGGATCAGCAGCTTGCCGGTCCAACCCGTGGGTACCTTGCGCGCGACAAGAAAGCCAAAGAACCCGATGGCCCAGACCAGCCCGATCACGCGGCCCAATTGGCGGTGGCCCCATTCCCACCAGTAGATAGTTTTGAAGTCACTCAGCTCCATCCACTGGTTCTGGATGCGCCACTGGTCAATCTGCTTGTATTTGTCGAATTCAGCCTGCCAGTCCGCGTCGGTCATTGGCGGGATGGCTCCGGTGATTGGGCGCCATTCGGTGATCGAAAGACCGCTGTCGGTCAGGCGCGTCAGGCCTCCGACTGCGATCATCGCGACGACCAAGGCAAACAGGATCATCAGCCAAACGCGGATCGCCTTGCGTGCGCCGCCGCGCGCCCGGTCGATCATACCGGGTTGAACCGCCTGTTGTTTTTCGGTGTCCGTGACCTCTTCGAAGATGCTGCGCTTACCGCTCATGCTGTCCTCATGTCCTGATTTCGTCGCAAGCTAGGGTGTGGCGGAAGATAGGTCCAGCCTCAGCCTTTGTCTTTCCAGCGGACCATCTGCCGCATGATCCCGTGCAGCATCTGCACATCGGCCCGCGTCATCCGCATCCGCGACCACAGATTGCGCAGGTTGGTTTTCATGCCCTCGGCCTTTTCGGGGGGATAGAAGAACCCGGCCTCTTCCAACCGGTCCTCGTAGTGCTCGACCAGTTTTTCAACCTCGATCCCCGTGGCCCAGTCACCTTTGCCCAGATCTGTAGATTCATGCACCACGTCGCCAGTCTGGCGCATCCACTCATAAGCGGTCAGCAAAACGCATTGGCCCAGGTTCAGCGACGCGTATTCCGGGTTCACCGGCACCGAGATGATTGCGTTTGCCTTGGCGATGTCTTCGTTCTCCAACCCCGCACGTTCGGGGCCGAACAGAACCGCAACCTTTTCGCCCGCCGCGACTTTTTCAGCAGCGATCTGCATGGCGCGCTCGGGGCTGTAGACGGGTTTCGTCAGCCCGCGTTGCCGTGCAGTGGTGGCGAAGACAAAGGTGCTGTCGGCCAGCGATCCGGCCAGATCGTGAAACAGCAGTGCTTCATCCAGCAACCGGCCTGCACCGCTGGACATCGCCACTGCCTTGGGGTTTGGCCAGCCGTCACGGGGCGCCACGATGCGCATTCGGTCCAGTCCAAAGTTCCACATTGCCCGGGCAGCAGCACCGATATTCTCACCCATCTGCGGGCGAACAAGCACGAAGGAAGGCTGGGATTTGTCGCTTGGCATGGTTCACCTTATGAAAGCTTGGCCTGCTGTAATCGGCAGGCACTTGCAGGGCAAGTCGCTGGGGGTGTTATTTGCGCGGCCTCAGCCATAAAAGTTTGCTTCCCCGCCGCAATCCGCTAAACCGCGCCAAAGACTGAAACCCGAAGGACGCGCCCATGGACACCCCCGAGCAGCCGCAGATTTACCTGATAACGCCTCCTACGATCGAGCTGAGCACGTTCCCCGGCAAACTGGCATCGGTTCTGGACGGGGCCGAGATCGCCTGCATCCGCCTGGCGCTGGCTGGCAATGACGAAGACACCATCGCTCGTGCCGCTGATGCCTGCCGCGAAGTGGCCCACGCCCGCGACGTGGCCATCGTGATCTCGAACCACGTGCTGCTGGCGCAACGTCTAGGGCTGGACGGGGTGCATCTGGACGACGGCGCACGCTCGGTCCGCGCCGCGCGCAAGGAACTGGGCACCGATGCGATTGTCGGCAGCTTCTGCGGCGCGTCCAGCCATGACGGCATGACGGCGGGCGAACACGGCGCGGATTACGTGGCCTTCGGGCCCGTCGGAACCGCCACGTTGGGGGACGGAACCCGCGCCGACAAGGATCTGTTCCAATGGTGGTCCCAGATGATCGAGGTCCCGGTCGTGGCCGAAGGCAGTCTGACGCCCGAGCTGATCCGTGATCTGTCCCCCTGCACCGATTTCTTCGGTATCGGCGACGAAATCTGGGGCAGCGACGACCCGCTGGGCGCGCTGGACACGCTGCTGGCGGCGATGTCTTAAGCCAGCAACCAGGGTTCAGCCATCCAATACACGCCGATTCCGGCGATCAGCATCGAGGCCAGAACCGAAATCCGGCCTCGTGTTCTGTGTGACCCGCCAGCAACCAAAAGCGCGCAGGCAAAGGTCAGGACAGCCACAAGGATGACCGGCAGTGAATTTCCGACGCCAAACCCAAAAACAGCCGCGACCAGATGATCGGGCGGCACCCCGATCCTTGTCAAATCCGAAGCCAGTGCCAATCCTTGAACACAACCTGCGGCAAGCACAGCCAACAGTCGCCAGACCTGCAAGTGCCGGGCCACCAGGTTCCATAGCGCGAGAATTATGATCGAGGCCACCAACGTCTGGTCCTGCACATTTTCTGGCACGTCCAGCGCGCCGTACATGCCCAACCCGAGCCCGATAAAAACTCCTGCTGCCAAAAACGCCACCTGAGACACCACAGGCCGCAGGCTCAGTGTCAGCACTACGAGTGTCAGAACAACGATGGATGGCTTGAGGGGGCTTTGAACAAAACGGCTGATCCCCTTTGCGAAATACGTCTGCAGTGTCTGCTCTGTTGTCAGCGATGCCCCGCCCTGCAACGGGATCAGTGGGCTGATTTCTCCGGCAGTCAGAAACCCTGTATACGGGGCCATCACGTTTTGCTGACGAAGAACGACTGACCCGCTGTACTGCGGCCAGGTCAGGCGCAGATTCGATGCATGATCCGGCAAACGTGCAGTCAACAACAACCTGGAAACACGCACTTTTTCCGTGTCGCCCACCACCGGAATACGCACACCTTCATAAGACAGGTCCAGGCGATCAGGCGCTTCGACCACGAGGCTTTGCTTCCAGACCTGAACAAAGTCTCTGATCTGCGGCTCCAGTTCCGACGACACCTTCCGCCGCAGAGATCGGTACTGTGTATCGTCAGAATAGGTTTCTGGCTGTGTCGGGTCGGCCCCGGCCAGCATCGACTCGGCATTCAATTTCACCTCCAGAAACAGCGTGTCAGCTTTGACCCAGAAATCGACAACTGTCGGTGGGGCGGTTTGTGCCTTAACAGTTCCAGGAAGCACAGTCAGAAGAACAATAATACTCAGGGCGCAGGTTTTGAGGACTCGAAGGATGGCACGGAAGGCAGGGCCATTCATACGAAACGCTCCAACAGGAAAATCAAATCACCAATCATTGCTCTCGATTGTTCCCGCGAAGGCCACGGATCGCAAGCCCAAAGGAAACATCAGCCCCGGCAGATCGGGAATCTCTTATAGCGATAACGTTCCGGCTTGCACGGGCACCATCGCTGCGGCATGACATCCCGTATGACTCAGAACACCAATATCCTGTGCATCGGCTCGGTCCTGTGGGACGTCATCGGTCGATCGGCCAGCGCCATGAGGCAAGGCTCGGACGTGCCGGGCCGGATCACCCGCCTGCCCGGCGGCGTTGCGATGAACATCGCCATGACACTGGTACGCTTTGGCATGACGCCCACCCTGCTGACTGCCATTGGCCGCGACCCAGAAGGTGACGAACTGGTTCACGCCTGTTCGCGCCTCGGCATGGTGACGGATCACATCTATCGTTCGCAGGATTTGCCGACTGACCGCTACATGGCTGTCGAAGGTGCGAACGGGTTGATCGCGGCGATTGCCGACGCGCATTCGCTGGAAGCCGCTGGCGCAAAGATACTACGCCCCTTGATGCACGGGCCATTGGGCTACGAAAACACACCGTTTGAAGGCCCAATCGCACTCGACGGCAATCTGACACTGGACCTGCTTGAAGAGATTGCTCAAAGCCCTGCTTTCTCTCGCGCTGATCTTCGCGTGGCCCCGGCCTCGCCCGGCAAAGCCGAACGGTTGCTACCCTTCCTGAAACACGCACGCGCAACGCTTTACGTGAATCTCGAAGAGGCCGGCATCCTGTGTCAGCGCGAGTTCACCGACTCCGAATCCGCAGCTAAGGGCCTGCTGGATCGTGGCGCGCTGCGCGCTCTGGTCACCGATGGCGGCAATTCAGCCACCGTCGGGAGCTCTGATGATATCCTGACACAAACACCCCCTGCCGTTCTGGTCACACGCGTGACCGGCGCCGGGGACACTTTCATGGCGGCCCATATCGCCTCAGAATCCGGCGGTGCATCCAGTGACGAGGCTATGGCCCGCGCCCTGCACGCCGCTGCAACCTACGTTTCCGGAGAAACCCCACTGTGATCGACATTCAATACTCAGCCGAGGTCAGCGCCGCCAAGGACGCGGGCCTGCCCATCGTTGCGCTGGAAAGCACCATCATCACCCATGGGATGCCCTACCCGCAGAACATCGAAGTCGCGTCACAGGTCGAACAGGACATCCGAGATGAGGGTGCGGTTCCTGCGACAATGGCCGTGATCGAAGGCAAATTGCATGTTGGGCTGGAGCAGGATCAGCTGCAATGGCTGGGTCAGGCCCAGGGTGTCGCCAAGATCTCGCGCGCGGACATGGCAGCGTGCATCTCGACCGGTGGCACCGGGGCCACCACCGTTGCGGCCACGATGATCGCCGCGCATTATGCCGGGATCGAGGTTTTTGCCACCGGCGGTATCGGCGGCGTGCATCAGGGGGCCGAGACCACGTTCGACATCTCTGCCGATCTGCACGAGCTTGGGCATACTCCGGTGACTGTCGTCGCAGCCGGGGCGAAAGCCATCCTCGACCTCGCCAAAACGCTTGAGGTTCTGGAAACGCTGGGCGTGCCTGTGATTGCACATGGTCAGGACGAGTTTCCTGCGTTCTGGTCGGCAAAGTCACCCTTTGCCGCGCCCCTTCGTATGGACAGTGCCGACGCCATCGCCAAAGCCCACTCCACCCGCCGCGCGCTGGGTCTGCCCGGCGGGCAGTTGGTGGCAAATCCGATCCCGGCCGCTGATCAGATCCCGTCCGAGGAACTGGCCCCGATCATCGCCGAGGCTCAGTCAGATGCGGATGCCCATCGTATCACCGGCAAAGCCGTGACCCCCTATCTGCTGCAACGAATCTTTGAAAAGACCGAAGGCCGGTCCTTGGTCGCCAATATCGCCCTTGTTCGAAACAATGCACGGTTGGCGGCAAAGATCGCGCAAGCGCTGGTCAAACAGAGGTGACGTTAACCTATTGTACCAAGGCCGTGGATTGACTACCTAATTCCGGAAACCATTCGGAACCACCATGAATACACCGTTCGACGAAGAACCTCACCGCCGCCCAGGCATGCTTTCACGGCTGCGCGCGTCCTTTCTGACGGGCGTCGTTGTCATTGCGCCTGTCTGGTTGACGGTCTGGCTGATCTGGTCGGTGGTCGGCTGGATCGATAGCGCGGTTCTTCCACTGGTGCCACACCAGTTCCAGCCAGAACAGTACGTGGGCATCAACCTGCGCGGTGTGGGCGTGGTCATCTTCCTGATCTTCACCATTCTGGTCGGCTGGATCGCCAAGGGTATTCTGGGCCGTTCCCTGATCCACTTCGCCGAAAGTGTTGTTGACCGGATGCCCGTCGTGCGCTCGGTCTATTCCGGGATCAAACAGATTTCGGAAACGGTGTTTGCCCAGACTGAGCGTTCTTTTGAAAAAGCCTGCCTGATCCAGTACCCGCGTCGCGGGATCTGGGCCATCGGCTTTGTCTCCACCAGCGCCAAGGGTGAGGTAAGCGAACGTGCCGAAACCGGCGGAGAGCTGCTGAGCGTATTCGTACCCACGACGCCCAACCCGACGTCGGGGTTTCTGTTGTTCTTCCCCGCAGAAGACGTGATCTTGCTGGATATGAGCATCGAAGACGCAGCCAAACTGGTGATTTCAGCGGGGCTTGTCTATCCGAATGGAAAAGATCCGACCCAGCCACCCGAGTAATCAGCTGAACATCGCAGGCAGATCAATTGTGCTGGTCTGCCCCAAATCGTCCTTGTGTTTGGCAAGAAAACCGTCCGCGGCGTCCCGTCCGGCCTGTTTCAGCTTATGCAGAATGACCGGATTGGGCACGGTCTTGGTGGCAACAGACAGGCTGTTCATCAACTCGTTATCTGCAATCATGTGAACCAGAACGCGGCTCATCTCTCCGGAGGTCAGCTTGCCCTCTTTCAGCAACCGTTGGACAAAGCTGATCGCCCGCAACTCGCGAAACAGGGATGAGTTGAAGCTGATCTCGTTGATCCGGTTCTGAATTTGCTGCGGTGTGACCGGAACTTCGTCGCGCTCCAGCGGATTGATGTTCACGATCACCACGTCATCCGGCAAATCATCGTTGAACAGCGGATAGAGAGCCGGATTGCCGGTATACCCGCCGTCCCAATAGGCTTCGGTCCGGTTTGTTTTCGGATCAAAAATCTCAACCGCCTTGAACAGGGTCGGTAAACAGGCCGAGGCCAGGATAGCGTCCGTGCTGATCTCGTCGCCGGTAAAGACGCGGATCTTGCCGCTGCGTACGCAAGTGGCACACACGAAAAGGCGCGGGCCTTCTTCCGCGCAAATCTCGTCAAAATTGAACCTGTCCACCACCGGTTCCAGCGGGTTGCTGTAGAACGGCCCATACGCATAGGGCGACACCATTCGCGACCACGCATCCCCGATTGAAAACGGTACCGAATATTCCATCGCCTGCGCAATGGTCGCCGGTTCCAGGCCGCGAAACCAGTTGGCGAAACGCATGTCGCCAATCGCGCCCATGCGCTGCCACAACCCGTCCAGGCGCGCCCGCGCTCCTTCGCGCCCTGAATGAACCATTCCCGACTTGTACGCTGCTGCGTTCAGTGCCCCTGCGGAAGTTCCGGTGATGGCAGCGACCTCGATGTCTTCCTCATCCAGCAGCCGGTCAAGCACACCCCAGGTGAACGCGCCATGCGCGCCACCCCCCTGCAAAGCCAGATTGATCCGTTTCACGTCGCTGCCCCTTCGTCTCTGCAAAAGAATGCTTCGGGGGAATGGGGGCAATGGCCCCCTTTAAACCTCAAAGTGCTGTCCAGCCACCATCGACTGAAATTGTGGTTCCGGTGATCTGAGCCGCCGCGTCCGAACACAGGAAGATAGTCGTTCCACCCAATTGCTCGACGGTGGCGAACTCCTTGGAGGGTTGCCGTTCCAAAAGAATGTTCTTCACCACATCCTCGCGGCTCATGTTGTATTCTTTCATCGTGTCGGGGATCTGCGCCTCGACCAGCGGCGTCAGAACGTAGCCCGGGCAGATGGCATTGCAGGTGATCGGTTCCTGCGCGGTTTCCAGCGCTACGGTCTTGGTCATTCCCACCACGCCGTGCTTGGCCGCAACATATGCCGCCTTGTAAGGGGATGCCGTCAGACCATGGGCCGAGGCGATGTTCACCACCCGCCCCCAACCCGCCTTGCGCATCATCGGCAACGCAGCGGCTGTGGTGTGAAAGGCCGAGTTCATGTTGATTGCGATAATCGCGTCCCATTTTTCAACCGGGAACTTATCGATCGGAGAGACATGCTGAATACCAGCATTGTTCACCAGAATATCACAGGACCCCGCCTGTTCAATCAGTGATCGGCATTCCTCGCCCTTGGACATGTCGGCCTTGATGTAGCGCGCATTGGTTCCGGTCTCTTTCGCAATCTCTGCGGCAAGCGCATGATCTTCATCGCGATCCGTAAAGGAATTCAGAACCACATCGGCACCCGCCTTGGCCAGCTCGCGCGCTACGCCCAGCCCGATGCCCGAATTTGATCCCGTGATGATTGCCGTTTTACCGGACAGGCTCATGTCCATTCTCCCTCAAGCGTTAATCAGGCGCACCATGCCATGCTGCACCTGCAAAGAAAACGGGGAAACACATCAGATTGGAATCCCGGCCTGAGACTTCGCGACGCACAAAAAAACGCCCGCACGAAGCGGGCGTTAAGTTATTGAGGCAGGTTTCATACAGGCAAGAAACCTATCGAGCAGTGCAACCTTTATAAGCAATTCTGCGCCTTGGTCCAAGCTAAAAGTTTGATAATAAGAAAAATCATCACTACGATGATCTCCAACAAAATAAGGCCAGAGCAGGATTGTTTCCAAAATGAGCCCGGAATTTCTCCGTCCGTTTCGATCACTTGCGGCGGGAATCGCCAGCATTTTCGTGATGTCTGTCGCCCATGCAGAATCGTCTCATGGCATAGCTATGTACGGGGACCCGGCCCTACCACCGGATTTTGTGTCTCTCCCCTATGCGAACCCGGATGCGCCCAAAGGTGGCAAAGCTGTTTTCGGAAACACGGGCGGCTTTAACAGTCTGAACCCGTTTTTGCAAAAAGGCACTTCGCCATGGCAATTGCCTTTCTGGACCCATGAAAGCCTGATGGGGCGATCCTGGGACGAACCTTTCACACTTTACGGGCTGTTAGCCGAATCAGTTGAGACCGATCCAGACCGGTCCTGGGTCGAATTCACCCTGCGGGAAGAGGCGCGTTTTTCCGACGGCAGCCCGGTCACGATCGATGATGTGATCTGGTCTTACGAGACTTTGGGCACGCAGGGGCATCTGCGCTATCGCGGTCTTTGGGGCAAGATCGACGACATCGAACAAACAGGCCCGCGCTCGGTGCGGATCACGTTCAATGAACCCGATCGAGAGCTTGCGCTGCTGGCAGGGATGCGTCCGATCCTGCAAAAGGCACAATGGGAGGGAAAGGACTTCGCTGACGCGCAACTGCATGATGTGCCGATTGGAACCGGCCCTTATGTGATCGATGGCTACGAAGCGGGACGCTACGTGAATCTGCGACGCAATCCGGACTATTGGGGGAACGACATTCCGTTTCGCCGCGGCACCATGAACCTTGATGAGCTGCGGATCGAATTCTACGGCGACGGCAGCGTCTTGTTCGAAGCCTTCAAGGCCGGAGAGTTGTCAGCCGTCCGTGAATTCAATGCCGACAAATGGGACACCCAATACAACTTTCCCGCTGTGCAGCGGGGTGATGTGATCAAAACTGAAATTCCGCATGGAAAACCTTCGGGAATGACCGGGTTCGTGATGAATACACGAAAGGCCCCGTTCGACGACTGGCGTGTGCGCGAAGCGCTGATGCTTGCCTTCAATTTTGAGTTCATCAACGACACGGTAACCGGTGGCGCCCAACCAAGGATCACGTCTTATTTCTCGGGGTCCGACCTTGCCATGCAGCCCGGCCCGGCCCAAGGGCAGGTAAAAGAACTGTTGCTTCCTTACGCTGACATCCTGTTGCCAGGCACGCTGGAAGGGTATGAGCTGCCGAAGGGTGACGGGTCGGCCCGGAATCGGGCAAACCTTCGCGAGGCCACCAAGCTTTTGACCGAGGCAGGTTGGACCGTTCAGGACGGCGCACTGCGCAACGGAAATGGTGATGCCTTTCAGGTGACTTTCCTGCTTCAACAGGGCGACAGCGAGATGGCAACAGTGGTCGAGATCTATTCCCGCGCGCTGGAACGTCTTGGCATTCAGGTCACGACGGAACAAGTCGACAATGCCCAATATGTCGGACGCACCTCTGAACTGGACTTTGACGTCACGACATTCCGCCGGGCGCTTTCTCTGTCTCCTGGCAACGAACAGCGTCTTTATTGGGGCAGCGAGACTGCTGATGCCCCCGGCACACGCAACCTGATGGGCGTATCCTCGCCCGCAGTTGACGCAATGATCGATGCCATGCTCGCCTCAAAAACCCGCGAGGACTTCACCGATGCCACCCGCGCGCTGGACCGGGTACTGACAGCAGGCCGCTATGTCATCCCGATCTGGAGCTTTGACATCGGACGAATTGCGCATGTCAAGGAACTGATGCACCCGAAAACCCTGCCCATCTATGGTGACGGTCCGCAATACATGCCAGAAGTGTGGTGGTACGACGCCCGGTAGAGGCGTGATCCCAGGGCCAGCCGATGGGTATGTGATCCCGGCGGGTTTTTCCAAGCGGGCATTCCGAACGTCAGAAGCTCGAAGTTTCAGCTGTTCTGTACAATCTGCGGTCAGGAAGTTTCCATCAGTCGGCAAAATTCGGCACATTGCCGCGTCATACAAGATATCGTTTGATCGCACCCAAACCGCCGTACTGGGCCGCCAACACAATCACCACCGGGTGATCCCGCAGGAAACGCCCTCAAACAGTTTTACTCATCTAGAAAAACCTGTATATAAATGGCATATTTAGTCGTCATAGATAGCTGGTGCCAGCCCAAGATCCCGGACTTCCCCGGACAATCGGACGCTGGGAACCAAAGAACAACCGGGCCCGCCACCACTCACACCAAATGTAGGCCCGTCGCCCCGCTGCGGATACTTCGCAGCGGGCTCAATTCCCCCCAAAAAAGGCGCGGCCTCAGGATGCGACATTTTGTCATGTCTTTCGTTACGGCACCCCGTTCGTACTCTGATGTGGGGGAGAGCAGTCCTAATCGTTGCTAAGGGAAGCTCATTGATGATGAACTGGACCGATCTTACAAAAGACTGGAGCGCGGCCAGCGAACGCGCAAAGCGGCGTTTTCCGAACTTGCGTGACAAAGACATGATGCGCGTGTTGAAGGATCGAAAAGGATTTGAAGCCTATTTGGCCGAACGTCACCAACTTACAATGAATGAGGCGCATGAGGAGGTCGAAGACTTCCTGTTCACCGAAGGGCTGAACCGTGAATTCAGCAGTGCCGCTTTAAGCAAGTGATGTGACCCAAAGGATAGTCGCGTCTTCGTCACTGACGGAAATCACATTGTGGCCCATGCTGCCGTCGTAATAGGCGCTGTCGCCCCTGCGCATCTCCACCGGCTCATAAAACTCGGTGTAAAGCTTGACGACACCGGTCAGTACATACATGAACTCTTCTCCGTCATGGCGCACCCAGCCGTCAAATTCCTCCATTGATCTCGCGCGGACCCGCGCGCGATAGGGCAGCATTTGTTTCTTGGTCAGGGTTTCGGCCAGCAACTCATGTTCATAAGTGGTTGTGGCGTGCGCCGTGCCGTCGCCTAGACGGGTTATCGCCATACGCCCGATCACCTGATCGCGCTGGGGCGGCGTGAAAAGCTGCGGAACCGAAATCTCCAATCCAGTCGCAAGCTTCTTGAGCGCGTCGTAGGTCGGCGACATCTGCCCGTTTTCGATCTTGCTGAGGGTCGAACGTGCCAAACCGGCCTGACTGGCGGCTTGCTCCAATGTCCATTCCCGTGCTTTGCGCAGCTCTCTCACACGCGCGCCAAGGTCCAACGGTTCAACTTCGGTGTGTTCGCCAGAGTTGCGGGCAATTCGGATCAGAGATTTGGGATCTTGAGTGCTCATGCCCCTTCTATAGGCCCGGCCAGCCACGCTTGCAACGCGACAGGCGGCGCGATAGCCAGAGGCCATGTTGTCAATCTTCGATCAGGGGGCGCCTGCGCCCTGCCCCACGCCTTTCAATCTGGCAGCTCATGTTCTGGGCTGCGCGGATCAAGCCCCGGAGAAAGTGGCTTTGTCAGTCTTGCGTGGAAACGATACGCAGGATTGGAGCTTTCGCAATCTGAAAACAGCCGTGCTGGGCACCGGCGCGGGGTTGCTGCGGGCAGGATTGAAACCCGGAGATATCGCCCTGATGCGGCTGGGCAATACGGTGGACTTCCCGATTGCCTATCTGGGTGCAATTGCCGTGGGTATCGTACCGGTGCCGACATCGTCGCAACTGACGGAACCCGAAACCGCCAAAATGATCGACGAGCTTTCTCCGGCGGCCATACTGCGCGATCCGGATGTTGCCTGTGCCTCGCATTCCAAGCAGATCAGGCTGGACGAGTTGAAAGCGATGCGAAACCTGCCCACGGCAGGTTTTGACATGGGCGATCCGGAACGTTTGGCCTATGTTGTCTACACCTCTGGAACTTCGGGCAAGCCTCGTGCCGTGGCCCATGCCCACCGGGCAATCTGGGCGCGGCAGATGATGGTCGATGGCTGGTATGGTCTGCGCGAGACCGACCGGCTGTGTCACGCGGGGGCTTTCAACTGGACCTATACGCTGGGCACTGGCTTGATGGACCCATGGACCATTGGTGCGACGGCCCTGATCCCGGAACCCGGAACCGAAATCACTGCGTTGCCTGCCTTACTGCGCCAGCATGGCGCAACGATCTTTGCTGCGGCTCCGGGGGTCTTTCGCAAGATAGTGCAAGGGCGCAATCGGATGGAGCTGCCAGACCTGCGCCACGGATTATGCGCGGGCGAGAAACTGTCGCGCGCCCTGCACGAACAGTGGCTGAATGCCACCGGCACCGAGCTGTTCGAAGCCTACGGCATGTCCGAATGCTCTACCTTCATTTCCTCCAGCCCGGACCATCCTGCGCGCTGCGACGCACTGGGACAACCGCAACCCGGGCGTCGAGTGGCGATCCTTGGTCCGGACGGTCCGGTGCCACAGGGGCAGGAAGGTACAATTGCCATTCACCGCTCTGACCCCGGGTTGATGCTGACCTATCTTAACGCACCCGAGGACGTTGAAACGCGGATGCAGGGTGAATGGTTTCTGACTGGCGATCAGGGGGCCATGGCAGTGGGTGGCCAGATCAGCTATCTGGGCCGCGACGACGACATGATGAACGCGGGTGGCTATCGCGTATCCCCGGTCGAGGTCGAAGCCGTTCTTGCCCGCTATTCGGGCATAACCCAAGTCGGCGCAGCGGCAGTCGAGGTCAAACCGGACACATTTGTGATAGCGGCCTTCTATACGGGCCCGGAAAAGCTGGACGATACGGCCTTGCGCACCTATGTCGAAGCCAACTTGGCGCGGTACAAACAGCCTCGCGCCTTCATCCATCTGCCCGCCCTGCCAACTGGCGGAAACGGCAAACTCCTGCGCCGGGCGCTGCCGGCCTATTTCGAGGCACCAACAAAATGACCCAGACCGTCAAGCTCGACATCCTGTCCGATCCGATCTGCCCGTGGTGCTATATTGGCAAAACCCATCTGGACAAAGCTCTGGCCAATGTGCCCGACCACCCCTTTTTCATTGAATGGCATCCGTTCCAGTTGAATCCTGACATGCCGGATGCGGGTATGGATCGGCGCGAGTATCTTGAGCGCAAGTTCGGCGGCAAGGACGGCGCGTTGCGCGCCTATGCGCCGGTGGTGGAACATGCCGAAAAGGCCGGTCTGAACATCAACTTCGAGGCCATGAAACGTACCCCCAACACGCTGGACGCCCATCGCCTGATCCACTGGGCAGGGATCGAGGGCAAGCAGAACGAGGTGGTGGATGCGCTGTTCGACGCCTATTTCGTGCAGGGCCGCGACATCGGCGACCACGAGGTGCTGGCCGACATCGCAGACAGCACCGGAATGGACGCAGCCGTGGTCATGAAGCTGCTGAAATCCGACGCCGACCGCGAGGATATCCGCAACCGCGATGCTCATTCTCGCGAAATGGGCGTCAGTTCGGTTCCGACCTTCATTGTCGCGAACCAACATGCGGTGCCGGGCGCGCAACCTCCTGAAATGTGGGAGAAAGTAATCGCTGAGATCATGTCTCAACTTGAGGCTTCCCCTGCAGAATAGCACAGAGGTCTGTGCAAATTTCCAGTCTGGCCTATGCCGACCCGCCGTGATAGCGCGAACGGGTTAGGAGTGCTTCATGGCCAATCGCATGTCGAAGGCGGAATTCATTGCGCTGATTGCAATGATGTTCGCCACCATCGCCTTTTCGATCGATTCTATGCTGCCTGCGCTGCCCGAGATCGGCGCGCAGCTCAGCCCCGATGACGTTAACCGTGCCCAACTTATCCTGACGTCTTTTGTCCTTGGAATGGGGATCGGCACTTTCTTTACCGGCCCTCTCTCTGACGCGATCGGACGAAAACCGGTCATTTACGGCGGCGCGGCTTTGTACATAGCAGCTTCTGCCGTCGCATGGGCCAGTTCTTCACTGGAGCTGGTATTGATTGCGCGCGTGGTTCAGGGGCTGGGCGCCGCAGGTCCGCGCGTGGTGGCCATGGCAATCATTCGCGACCTGTATTCGGGCCGCGAAATGGCGCGGATCATCTCGATCGCGATGATGATTTTCACGCTGGTACCCGCAGCCGCACCGATGTTGGGCGCAGGGGTAATCGCCCTTTTTGGCTGGCGCGGGATATTTGTGTCGTTCATTCTGTTTGCCCTGGTCGTCATTTCCTGGATGGGTGTTCGCCTGCCGGAATCTCTGGCCCGTGAAAACCGCCGTCCCTTCCGCATACCGCTGATGTTCTCGGCCACGAAGGAAATGTTTTCCCATCCGACCGTGCGCCTTTCGATCATGGTTCAGACCCTGTGCATGGGGGTGCTGTTCACCATGCTGACAATGGTTCAGCCAGTCTATGACGTGATCCATGACCGTGCCGACAGCTTTCCATTCTGGTTTGGGTTCGTGGCTTTGATGTCTGGGTCGGCCAGCTTGTTGAATGCAGCACTTGTGGTGCGTGTGGGCATGCGCCGGATGGTGACATGGGCGCTGGGGGGGCAAATCCTGATCACCGCTTTTGTTATGACGCTTAACACCATGCACCTTTCGCCGGACGCCTCATTTGCACTGTTTGTATTCTGGCAAACCATGGTGTTTTTCATGGCCGGGGTAACATTGGGCAACCTGAACGCCATCGCGATGGAGCCGATGGGGCATATTGCCGGAATGGCAGCCTCGGTCATCGGATCCATTTCGACGGTTTTGGCTGCGGCTATTGCCGCGCCGATCGGGTTGCTTTTCGATGGGTCCATCGCGCCTTTGACATTTGGCGTCTTGAGCATGTGCATTCTGGCCTTCGGGCTAATGCTGCATATGGGCCGCGTCGAAGAGCGTCTGCCAGCCTGATCTGTGCGACTCGTCAGAAACACGTTACTCTCGACCTGAACCGAGCGGAGGGCTTCTGATGCGTGAATACTATGATCTGGGCAGCTATTCCTGTCCGGTAACGACCTCGGTTCCCGAGGCTCAGCTGTGGTTCGACCGCGGCCTGAACTGGACCTATGGATACAATCACGAAGAAGCCGTGGTTTGTTTCCAGCGCGCAGCTGAACATGACCCCCAATGCGCCATGGCATATTGGGGCGTCGCCTACGCGGCGGGACCGAATTACAACCTGCCATGGGACTTGCAGGACGAGCAGGGACGCAGCAAGGCGCTGGCGCTGGCTTATGATGCCACGCAAAACGCACTTCAATTGGCTGACGGCTGCACGCCTGTTGAGCAGGCACTGATCCGGGCCCTTCCAGCGCGATACCCGCAGCGGGATCCGGCCGAGGACATGCACCTTTGGGATCACGATTTTGCCGAAGCGATGCGCGCGGCGTTCGCTGCGCACTCCGATCACCTTGACCTGCGCACACTCTTTGTCGAAGCGCTTTTGAACCTGACGCCCTGGAAAATGTGGGATCTGAAAACCGGCCAGCCTGCTGAAGGCGCCGCAACGCTTGAGGCTCAGGAAGTATTGGAAACAGCCATGGCCAGCGATCCGGCCGCCATGTCGCATCCCGGTCTGCTGCATCTTTATGTTCACCTGATGGAAATGTCGCCCACCCCGGAAAAAGCCCTGAAAGCCGGTGATGTCCTGCGCACATTGGTACCTGATGCAGGCCACCTCGTTCACATGCCGACACATATCGACGTCCTCTGCGGACACTACCACAACGTGGTGCATTGGAACGAAAAAGCCTCGGATGCCGATCTGAAGTATTACGAACGTGAGGGGGCGTTCAATATCTACACCGGCTACCGTCAACACAACTATCACTTCGCCATCTACGGCGCGCTGTTTCTGGGGCAAATCGAACCTGCCCTGCGCGCCAATCAGGGTTTGTGGGAAACGACGCCCGAAGAAATGCTTCGTATCGAAAGCCCCCCCATGGCGGATTACTTCGAAAGCTACATGTCCATGGGGCCGCACATCCTGATCCGCTTTGGTCGCTGGGAAGAGGCCAAGGCGCTGGAACTGCCCTCCGATCCGGATCTCTACCGTACCCTGACGGCCACGACCCACTACGCCCGCGCCATCGCACGTGCCGCAACCGGTGATGTCGCCCATGCCGAAGCGGAAGAGAACCTGTTTCTCGCAGCCAAGGAATGCGTTCCGGAAACGCGCAGGTTGCACAACAACCGCGTGATAGACCTGCTGGAAATTGCCCGGGAAATGCTGCGTGGTGAGATCGAGTACCGAAAGGGGAATTTCGAGATCGCTTTTGCCCATTTGCGCCGCTCGGTCGAGTTGGATGACACCCTGCCATATGACGAGCCCTGGGGCTGGATGCAGCCCACCCGCCACGCGCTTGGCGCATTGCTGTTCGAACAAGGTCATACGGCAGAAGCAGAGGCTGTCTATCGCGAAGATCTTGGCCTTGGTGGCTCGCTCAGCCGCGCTTCGATCCATCCCGACAACGTTTGGAGCCTGAAGGGGCTGTACGATTGTCTCAAAGCCCGGGGGGAAGATGTTGAAATCCTACAGGTCAAACAACGCCTGGATCTGGCTCTGGCCCGGGCAGATCGGGCGGTTGCAGCGTCCTGTTTCTGCGCGCAGGCCGCAATGCGTGAATGAGGCGTGTTGGATCGCGCTGCCGCGCGATGCCTCCGGCGGGGGTACTTTCAGCCAGATGAAGCTGGGATCCCCTGTTCATCTTGCCGCAATGATCTCGGCCGAGACGCACTGCATGCGGCAGGGGCAAAGCCCACATCCCACAGCTTAACCTACCTTGGCCTTTTTCTTTTCCGCGACCACTTTTTCAGCAAGGTCGCGGGCAATCGCAAAGGCCCCTTTGATCTTGTCGCTGTCTTTCTTCCAATCCCGGCGCACGACGATCTTGTTATCCTTGACCTTGGCCATGCCGCGCTGGTTTTGAATGAACTCGACCAAACCTTCTGGTGATGCGAACTTGTCATTGTGGAACTGGATCGTCGCCCCTTTCGGGCCGCCGTCCAGCTTGGCAATGCCCGCCCGTTTGCACATGGCTTTGATGCGCACGACCAGCATCAGAGTGTTAACCTCTTTCGGCAACTTGCCAAAACGGTCGATCAACTCCGCAGCAAAACCCTCCAGTTCAACCTTGGTCGAGAGCGATGACAGGCGGCGGTAAAGGCCCAGACGAACATCGAGATCGGGTACGTAATCCTCGGGAATCAGAACCGGCACACCCAGATTGATCTGCGGGGCCCACTGGTCATCAGCATCCGACAGCCCCTCCATTTCACCCGCTTTGATCTTGGCAATCGCCTCTTCCAGCATGGATTGATAAAGTTCATAGCCGACGTCACGCATCTGGCCGGACTGCTCTTCACCCAGCAGGTTCCCCGCGCCGCGAATGTCGAGATCCTGAGAAGCCAGCGTAAACCCGGCGCCCAACGTGTCCAGCGATCCCAGGACACGCAGGCGTTTCTCGGCCGTGGCGGTCAGCTTCTGGCGTGGTTTGGTGGTCAGATAGGCATAGGCACGAGTTTTCGAGCGCCCAACGCGACCCCTGATCTGATAGAGCTGCGCAAGGCCGAACATATCCGCGCGGTGCACAACCATCGTGTTCGCCGTTGGAATATCCAGCCCGCTTTCGACAATCGTTGTAGCCAGCAGCACATCGTATTTACCGTCATAAAACGCGTTCATGCGATCATCGAGCTCACCGGCTGCCATTTGCCCATGTGCAACCACATAGGTCAGTTCCGGCAGCTGCTCTTTCAAAAACTCCTCGATCTCGGGCAGGTCCGAGATGCGGGGAACGACGTAGAAGCTTTGGCCGCCACGATAGTGTTCGCGCAGAAGCGCCTCTCGGATCGTGACCGCGTCGAATTCGCTGACATAGGTTCTGATTGCCAAACGGTCGATTGGCGGGGTGCCAATGATCGACAGGTCGCGCACCCCGGTCAGCGACAATTGCAGCGTTCGTGGAATCGGGGTCGCGGTCAGTGTAAGTACATGGATGTCACTGCGCAGTTGTTTCAGCCGTTCCTTATGGCTGACACCGAAATGCTGTTCCTCGTCGATGATCAGCAGACCCAGATTGTTAAACCTTATGTTCTTGGCCAGCAGCGCATGGGTCCCGATCACGATATCCACCGTACCGCGCGCCAAACCGTCGCGGGTTTTCTGGGCCTCTTTCGCCAAGACAAAGCGCGACAATTGCCGAACCTCCAGAGGAAACCCACGGAACCGTTCCCTGAAGCTTGCTGCGTGCTGGCGGGCCAGCAGTGTTGTTGGTGCCACGACCGCCACCTGCACGCCGGACATGGCGGCGACAAAGGCGGCGCGCATTGCCACCTCGGTCTTGCCAAAGCCGACGTCACCGCAGATCAGCCGGTCCATCGGCGCGCCGGAGTGCATGTCCTCCATCACATCCGAGATCGCGCTCAACTGGTCGTCGGTTTCCTGATATGGGAAACGGGCGCTGAACTCTTCCCATGCATGAGGAGGTGGGTCCATTACCGGAGCTTTTCGCAAGGCACGTTCAGCCGCGATGCGGATCAGCTTGTCGGCCATCTCGCGGATGCGTTCTTTCAGCTTGGCTTTCTTGGCCTGCCATGCGCCGCCGCCAAGTCGATCCAGGAGACCTTCGTCATGGCCGTATTTCGACAGCAGTTCGATGTTTTCGACCGGCAGGTACAGCTTTGCCTGCTCGGCATATTCCAGCAGCAGACATTCATGGGCGGCACCGGCGGCCGTGACGACCTCCATCCCCATGTAACGACCGATCCCGTGGTCAACATGCACCACCAGATCACCGGGGCTGAGGGATTGGGTCTCGGTCAGGAAATTTTCGGCCTTGCGGCGCTTCTTGGGTTGGCGGATCAGCCTGTCGCCCAGAACATCCTGTTCGGCGATCACCGTCAGGTCGGGGGCCTCAAAACCGTGCTCCAGCGCCCAGACGGCAAGGTGCAAGCCGCGCTTTCCGATACGCGTGCCATTTGTTATCGGAATCGCCTCGGCCAGACCTTCATCCTCGATCAAGCCAGTCAGACGTTCGCGCGCACCTTCCGAATAGGACGCAATCAGCACCGGACCTTTGTCGAGCCTAGCTGCAATGTGGCTGGCCAAAGCACCGAACAGGCTGATGCTTTCCTGCTGACGTTCGGGGGCAAAGTTGCGCCCGATCCGCCCGCCCGCATCGATGACACCCGGGCCCGACGCCTGCGGCAAGGGGCTGAATTGCATGACACGCCGATCTCCGACGGCCGCCTCCCACGCGGCATCATCGAGATACAGCAGGCCCGGAGGTGTGGGTTTGTAGACCGTATCCATACGGGATCGGTTTTCCAGCGCCAGTCGCCGGGTTTCATATTGATCGGCAATCGTGTCCCATCGGGCCAGTCTGGCCGGTGTAACCTGATCATCGACAGTGATCGTGGCATCCGGCAAATAATCAAACAGCGTTTCAAGCTTGTCGTGGAAGAATGGCAGCCAATGTTCGATGCCCTGATGTTTGCGACCGGCGCTTACAGCCTCGTAAAGCGGATCATCGGTGCCGGCAGCGCCGAATTCAATGCGATAGTTCTGGCGGAACCGTGTGATGGCCGCGTCATCCAGAATGACCTCGGACACCGGAGCAAGTTCGACCACGTCCAGCTTTTCGGTCGTGCGCTGAGACACGGGATCAAAACGGCGCGCGCCGTCCAGTACATCTCCGAACAAGTCCAGACGGACAGGGCCCGATTCACCCGGCGGGAAGATGTCGATGATACCGCCGCGAATGGCATAATCGCCCGGCTCCATCACGGTGGGGCTTTGCGTGAACCCCATGCGCACCAGGAAGTTGCGCAGCGCGGTCTCGTCAATGCGCTGATCGACGCGGGCGGTAAAAGCCGCCTCGCGCAACACGTCTCGCGCCGGGACGCGTTGGGTAGCCGCATTCAATGTCGTCAACAACACGAATTTCTGCGGCATCTGGTGAACCAGCGCAGCCAGCGTGGCAACGCGGGCCGCCGAGATATCCGCATTGGGGGACACCCGGTCATAAGGCAGACAATCCCAACCAGGAAACACGAAGACCGGCATGTCGGGGGCAAAGAAAGCCAGCGCAGCGCGCATCGCCTCCATCCGCTTGTCATCTCGCGCGACATGGGCCACCGGCCCGTTGCTGCGGGCGATTTCGTTCAGCACAAGCTGCGCGTCAAACCCTTCAGGGGCGCCGCCAACTGTCACGTGGTTCGGAGCCTTCATCGCCTCGCCTTTCAGATTTTGCTATCCCAGAACGCCAATCGAGATGTTCTGATACATGCCCCAGAACGAAGTGACCAGTATCGAGATCATGCCTATGATCTGGGTATAAAGCCGACAGCGCGCAATGGTTTTCGAAACGGAGTCGAGCGTCAGTTCCTGCCGCCGCAATCGTCGTGCATGCACGATGTTCACCAGCAGAACAAGCGTTAATGGAAACAAAAGCAGAAACACGGCCTGTGCGAACTCGACCCCATAGTAGAACCCCAGCGTCGCCAAGCCGGTAAACAAAAAACACCCAAATGCCAGTAAGATGGTGCCGGACATGTCGACGATCAACAGTATTCGGTTGGTATGTATGCGAACGATGTCCAGAAGGTCGATCTCGACCTGCCCGCCAATGCGTCGGGCACGAACCACCAGATCGTAGGGAATACCCATCACCCAGTGGCTTGCCGATGACCAGACAACCGCCAGCACGATCCAGAACCAGAGATTCGAGAAGCTGCGCATGTCGATGACTTCAAAGATCGAAGAGTACCAGTCCAAACCCAACCCTTTATTCAAACCTCTCAGAGAGGTTCTGCCACGCTGCCGCGTCCATTGATACCCTTGAGACCTTTGTGAATTCATGCCACCCAATGCACGAATGTTCAAGGAGAACGCGCCATGAAACCGACCATTGCACCCTATCCTATGACCCGCTTTCGGCGTGCCCGTCAATCTCAGGCAATTCGCGGGCTTGTGCGCGAGAACACCTTGACCACGGATGACCTGATCTGGCCCGTTTTCGTACGCGACGGTGAAGGGATTGAAGAGCCCGTACCCTCGATGCCGGGCGTGGTCCGCCGTTCGGTGGATCTGATTGCAAAAGCGGCCATCGAAGCGCAGGCGCTTGGAATCCCCGCGATATGCATCTTTCCCTATACGGATTCTGCGCTGAAAACAGAAGACTGCGCCGAGGCCTGGAACCCTGACAACCTGTCGAACCGGGCCATCCGGGCGATCAAGGCGGCAGCCCCTGACATCGCGGTGATGACAGACGTGGCGCTGGACCCGTACAATATAAATGGTCATGACGGATACGTCGTCGACGGCGAGATCGTGAATGATCAGACCATCGAAGCGCTGGTCAAGATGACCCTTGCCCAGGCCGACGCCGGAGCCGACATCATCGGGCCGTCGGACATGATGGACGGCCGGATCGGGGAGATGCGCCGCGCATTGGAAGGCGCCGGGCATCACAACGTGATGATCCTCAGCTATGCCGCGAAATACGCCAGCGCTTTTTACGGCCCCTTCCGCGACGCCGTCGGCGCGTCAGGCGCGCTGACCGGTGACAAGAAAACCTACCAGATGGATCCTGCCAACTCGGACGAGGCGTTGCGCCTGATCGAGCGTGACCTGACCGAGGGCGCGGACATGGTGATGATCAAACCCGGAATGCCCTATCTGGATATCTGTCGTCGTGTGAAAGACAGTTTCGGCGCACCCACCTATGCCTACCAGGTCTCGGGCGAATACGCGATGATCCAGGCTGCCGCCCAGAATGGCTGGATCGACGGAGAAAAGGCGATGCTTGAAAGCCTGCTGGCCTTCAAGCGCGCAGGATGCGATGGCATTCTGACCTATTTCTCACCTCAGGTTGCCCGCATCCTGCAAGGCTAAAACCCCGAAGAGTCGCAACTTTTCGCCGACAAATCCCCTTCAGCGGGCAGCTTTCCCGTGACACATCGCCCTAATCGGCGTATCCTTGCCAGCAAGATCGGGATCACCCGACATATCAGGCACAGTTACAGAGAAAAAAACCATGAGCAGTTCCAACTCCCCCCGACTGAACCGTCGCGGCTTTGCCTTGGGCATGGCAGGCCTGACCCTGACCGCTGCCTGCGGCAACGGCGTCGGCAATTCTAACTCGGCCACGATCGACGCCCGCGTCGATGCCACGCTGACCGAGATGTACAGCCGATACCCCAACACCGTGGAAATCGCAAACAAAGCCAACGGCTTGCTTGTCATGCCATTGATCACCGAGGCGGGGTTTGTATTCGGCGGCGGCTATGGCCGCGGCGCGTTACGTATCAACGGCGCTACAGTCGATTACTACTCGGCCGTCAAAGGCACCGCCGGATTGCAGATCGGCGCTCAGCAATATGCGCATGTGCTGTTCTTCATGACAGAAGATGCGCTGAATGATTTCCGTCGCTCAAGCGGTTGGACCGCCGGGGCCGACATCGGATATGTGGTCAGCGATCAGGGCGACTCGTTGTCGACCGACACCACGACTCTGCGCAGCCCTGTTCTGGCCGCGATCTTCGGGCAAGCTGGCCTTCAGATCGGCGCAACCGTCGAAGGAACGAAATACACCCGCATCATTCCATAACCCGGATTACCACTTCCCCCACACACGGCCCCGTCGCAGCGCAACACTGCGGCGGGGCATTTAATTTCAACCCTCCCCGCGCAGGTTCTTGCCGCGTTCCTCTTTCGGTCAGACCGACCATCCTCTAATCTCAGACCAACGTTCACTTAATAAGAATCTGGGGCAGTAATGGGTCTTGTTTTCCGCTGGCTGGTGCGCATCGCGTCGGGTCTGATCATCCTGATCCTCGCCGCTATGGGCCTTGTCTATTTTCTGGCCAGCCAATCCCTGCCGGACTATGACCAAACGCTTGAGGTTAACGGTTTGACCGCCCCGGTCGAAATCGTACGCGACACCGCCAACGTGCCACATATTCTGGGCCAGACCGATCCCGATGTGTTTTTTGGATTGGGATATGCCCATGCACAGGATCGACTGTGGCAGATGACGGTCATGCGCCGTACCGCGCAAGGCCGTCTGTCCGAGGTTTTTGGCCCGCGCACGCTTCACATCGACAAGCTGCTGCGCAGATTGGACCTTTATGGGCTGGCTCACCGCTCGGTCGAGGTGCAGGACGATTATACCAAGGCCGCCTTGCGTGCCTATTCCGCCGGGGTCAATGCCCGTCTGACCGAGATCAACGAAGAGGCGCTGGGTCGCGGCGCGCCCGAGATGTTCCTGTTCAACGCTCCGGTCTCACCCTGGCAACCGGGTGACAGTATCGCGATGATCAAGCTGATGGCGCTGCAACTGTCAGGCCACCTGACCGATGAAGTTCTGCGTGCGCGCACGTCGCTGATGCTGAACAACCCCGATCGTCTGGCGGATATCCTGCCCGACGTTCCCGGACCCGGCATCGCGGCGTTGCCGGAATATGCCACGCTGTTCCCAAATCTTCCGCGTTATGCGGCGGGAACGGATATTCCCGAAACACATCTTTCACCCCTTCCCAAACGTGGTCTGGCCGGAGCGTCAAACGCTTGGACCGCCGCGCCGTCACGTTCTGCAAGTGGCGGGACTCTGTTGGCCAACGACCCTCATTTGGGTTTCACTGCTCCCGGGATTTGGTACCTGGCGCATCTCGATCTGAAAAAAGGCAGTGTCATCGGGGCCTCGATCCCGGGTGTGCCCGCCATCATGACAGGACGCAGCGACCGGTTGGGATGGGGACTTACATCCTCGTATCTTGACGATCAGGACGTTCATATCGAGCAGCTCAATCCTGACAACCCCGAGGAATACCTGACCCCGACCGGCTTCAAGGAATTCCAGACCCGCCCTTCGATCATAGAGATCAAGGGTGAGGCTCCGGTTACGCTGACCCTGCGTTGGACGGACAATGGGCCGGTGCTGCCGGGCACGGACTACAAGCTGGAAACCATCACGCCGCCGGGCCACGTGGCATCTCTGTCCTGGACGGCGCTCAGCCCGCAAGACACGTCGATGTCGGCGTCCATGGCTCTGATGAACGCCGACAACGTGGAACAGGCCATCGCGGTCGGTGAACAGTTCATCGCGCCTTCTCAGAATCTGTCGCTGGTCGACAAGACGACGATTGGGATGAAGCTGATCGGCGCCATGCCACGGCGTGATCTGCAAAACCAAAGCCGTGGGCGTATCCCATCGCCCGGCTGGATCGAAGCCAATCGCTGGCAAGGCCGCCTGCCCTATGCCGACAACCCGGAATTCGTGGCCCCCGTCGGCGGTGTTCTTGGCAACACGAACAACAAGATCATCGACCGCCCGTTTCCGGAGCACGTCTCGTATGAATGGGGTGATACGCAGCGCGTGCATCGCTGGGAACGCCTGATGCAATCGCGCGAGGTGCATACCCGCGACAGTTTTATCGAAGCGCAATTGGACACGGTCAGCTTTACTGCGCGGTCCCTGCTGCCGCTGATCGGTGCCGATCTGTGGTTTACCGGGGCTTCGGCCCCTGAAGGAACTCTGGAGCGTCAGCGCCAGATCGCGCTGTCGCTGCTGGCGGACTGGAACGGTGAGATGAACGAACACCTGCCCGAGCCGTTGATCTATGCGGCCTGGCTGCGTGCGCTGCAAATCCGGCTGATCTCGGACGAGCTTGGGCCACTGGCCAGCGAATACAAACATGTCGAACCGCTGTTCATCGAGCGGGTCTATCGCGAAATTGACGGCGCTGGTGTCTGGTGCGACGTGATTCAAAGCGCACCGGTTGAGACTTGCACGGAAATGGCACGGCTCGCGCTGGACGACGCGCTGATCTGGATCTCCGAACGATATGGCAGCGCGCTTGAATCTCTGCGTTGGGGCGACGCGCATCAGGCAACTCATGATCATCCCGTGCTGGGATCCGCCCCCATATTGCGGTTTTTTGTTAACATTCACCAATCGACCAGTGGCGGCGACAACACGCTGCTGCGAGGCCGCACGTCGGGCGAAGGGCCGGATCCGTTCCAGAATGTGCACGGCGCCGGGTATCGCGGGGTTTATGACTTCGCCGACCCCAACAGCTCGGTCTTCATTACGGCGACCGGGCAATCGGGTCATTTCCTGTCACGCTACTATGACGATCAGGCGCAGCTGTGGCGGCGTGGCGAATACATCCCCATGTCACTGGATCTTGATCTGGCCCGCGCCGCGGCTGTCGGAACAACCAATCTGATCCCGCGATAATCCGCCTATTCGGCAAGTCCCCGCCCCGATTTTCCACGCCTCGTGGCGCCCAAGGTCAAATTCCCCTAACATTATCGGACTGATTATGTGGGACCAAAGGGGGACGAGTATGGCCAGTATTCGGGATGTCCTAAATAATCTTGCGCGCGACTACGCAATCGCATGGAGCTCTGGCGACGCTGACGCAGTTGCCGGTTTCTTTGCACGTGACGGACAGATCACCTTCAACGATAGCGAACCAGCCAAAGGACGCGAAGCAATCGCCAACCTGGTGCGCGAAACTTACGCCAGTTTTCCGGATCTGGAAGTGCGCTGTGACATGATGCGATGGGCCGGAACTCGTGCCATTTTCGTCTGGACGCGCGAAGGGCACCACGCCGAGACCGGCAATCACGTTGTCACGCGTGGATGGGAGGAATGGGAACTGACGCCGGACTACCTTGTACAATCATCAACAGGCTGGTTCGACGCGGATGACTATCAACGACAGATAGACGGAGCCTGACCTACCCCCCGTTGGATGCGCTTTCTATCCTGTAGTGTCGCGGTATCCCCTGAGTGACCCGAGCCCATTCAGATGCCTGCGCCCTCGCCTGATGCGCATCGAACGCTTGCTGATCTGCAAACACTTCTGACACGTCGAACCGACCCGGCCTGCTCTGATCCTCGATCACGTCGAACGAAATGCAGCCCTCTTCCGCGCGGGTCAGTTTTACATGGTCCGGCAACGTCGCGCGCACCTCTTCCAGCCGGTCCGCAGGCACATCGATATGGCCGTTCAGGAACACTCTGTGGTCCGGCTTGTCAGACATATCCAGCTCCAACGCTAATTCTTCAGCGTCTCGAACTGAGCCGCTTGTTTCTCGGTCCACAGAACGGTGATACGAAACCCGTCTTCGGTTTGTTCTTCGTTGCGTACAACATCCTGACGGAACAGCCAGGCCCGCTTGTTACCGTCAGCGAAAGACAGGTCCAGAACTGCCTCACGCCTTGCACCTTGCAGACGCATCGCGATCTCGGACAGCAAAGGTGCGATCCCTTCGCCGGTTACAGCAGAAATGGCAAAAATCTCAGGATCTCGTTCCGCGCGAGCCAGCGTCGCCTCGCGCTCATCGGCGCTCAGCAAGTCTATCTTGTTCCAGACCTCAAGCCGGGGCCGCTCGTCGTCGACACCCAGCGAGGTCAGGATCGCCTCGACATCCTGCGCCTGCGCCTCCGTTTCCTCATGGCTGATATCACGCACATGGACGATCAGATCGGCCCCCAAGACCTCTTCCAGCGTCGCCCGGAAGGCCGCCACAAGCTCGGTCGGAAGGTTCGAGATAAAGCCCACCGTGTCTGACAGGATCACTTCGGGACCATCGGGCAATTGCACGCGGCGCATGGTTGGATCCAGTGTGGCAAACAGCATGTCCTTGGCCATCACCTCGGCCCCGGTCAGGTGATTGAACAGCGTGGATTTGCCTGCGTTTGTGTAGCCCACGAGTGCGACGATTGGATACGGCACCTTGGCCCGGGCGGCCCGGTGCAATGTCCGGGTCTTGACCACCTTCTGCAACTGACGCCGCAAACGCACCAGTTGCTCGTCAATGGCACGACGGTCGGCTTCGATTTGGGTTTCACCGGGTCCGCCGACAAATCCCAAACCACCGCGCTGACGTTCAAGGTGGGTCCAGGCCCGTACAAGCCGCGTCCGCTGATAGCTGAGCGCCGCCATCTCGACCTGCAACACCCCTTCCCGCGTGCGGGCTCGGTCGCTGAAAATCTCAAGGATCAACCCGGTCCGGTCGAGGATCTTGACCTTCCATGCCTTTTCCAGATTGCGCTGCTGCACCGGTGTCACCGGCCCGTCGATCAGAACCAGCTCAACTTCGTTGTCGTGAAAACGCTCGCCAAGTTCTTCAATCTTGCCGCTGCCGAACAAATACCCGGCCTGCGCGCGTTGAAGTCGCACGATTTCGGATCCGATCACATCCAGATCGGGCAATGCAGCGGCCAGTGCGACCGCCTCTTCCAGCGCCGGTTCAGGGACACGGCGCTGTTCATCTGATTTGATTTCGGGATGCAGCACCCAGGCCCGGGTGCGCATCCGGTCATGTTCCATCAAGAGGCGTCTTCGCCCTCATACAGATTGATCGGCTGCGACGGCATGATGGTCGAAATCGCGTGTTTGTATACCAACTGCGACTGTCCGTCGCGGCGCAACAATACGCAAAAATTGTCGAACCAGGTAATAACACCCTGCAATTTCACGCCGTTGATCAGGAAAATCGTGACCGGAACCTTAGCTTTCCGTACATTGTTCAGGAAGGCATCCTGAAGATTCTGTCTGTCCGAAGCCATATTTTTATAATCTCGCCATTGTTCTTGCTACGCGCTGCGGACCAACGCGCTCCCTCCGGCAGAGTATGGAGTGCTACGCACAGATATTCCAGATGAAAAATCAGGCGTTAGCGACCGCAAGTTGCACCCGGCTCAATCCCGCCAAAGCGACGGGGTGATCAGGGCAATAATCGCCAGCGTTTCCAGGCGACCTACGACCATCGCCGCGCACAACGTCAGTTTGGCACCAGCGGAGAGGTCGATCAGGCGAATTGGAACGTCCGTGGCCAGGTCGATCAATGGTCCCGTCGTGCTGAGCGTGGCAACGCTGAGCACCATGGCCTGTTCGAACCCGGACCCCATCGCCGCCAGCAGAAGGTTGAACACGGCAAGGGTCAGTGCAAAGAGCATCAGGAAGATCCAGGCGATGAACGCCCCGTCGCTTTGAATGCGACGGTTTCCGCCCCCTGCACTGCTGATGGACGAAGGATAGATCAGGCGATCAATCTCACGCGCGCCATTCAGATACAGGGCGAAGACCCGTAACAGTTTGACCCCCCCGGCCGTTGTCGCAACCCCGCCGCCGATCAATGCCAGCCCCATCAATAGCAAACCAGGCGTTCCCAAACCTGACAGTTGCTGAGCGTCGTTCCAGTTCGCGCTCTCGAATCCGGCTGTTGTCAGGAAGGCGAGAGTGGTGAACAGCATCCCCCAGATGACTTGCAACGCTTGCAATGGTTCCAGTTGCCCACCGATTTCTGTCACGCCCGCAACAACGCGGAAGAACAACAGGATCGCGACAGCAAGTACAATCATCAGGCCAATACGAAATTCTGGGTCCGCATCCAGACGGGAATAACCCGTTGTGGCTGTATCCTTTGAAAAAGTCAGGCGCGAGAGCGCGAAGAACAGGAACAGGAACAGAATGGCCTCGCCCGTAAAACCGGCCTGCGCCCCCTCCATCCCACCGACCGGTGAGATGCCGGACGTGGCCATAACTGCCATTGCATGACACACAGCCGTCAGACCGACTTCGCCAGCAATCAGCAGAAGAACCCAGATCACGGCAGTCAGCCCGACATAAACCGGTGTCAGGGTCTTCGCGACACGGATCAGACGACCACGCGGATCCACGCGTTCGCTTTGCGCCACACCCGACACCGGGCGCCCCGGTTGCCCACTGGCAGTGACCTCGAACCCGCCAAGCGACAGTGGCGCAAGGATCGCGGCGGCAGCGATCCACATCAGCAAGCCCCCCATCCAACCGACCATGGCGCGCCACAAATGCAGCGGGGCCGACAGTCGGGCCGGGTCAGGAAACAGGTCCGCCCCGGTGGTTGTCAGGGCACTGACCATATCGAAATAGGCGTTCAGGAAGATGGTCGTTCCAAGTGCATCGTGAAACGGGATCGCAAGAAAAATGGGCAGGAGGGTAAAACAGGCCAGCATCACCGCCAACTGCCCCAACGTCCCGCGCCGGGGTATGCGGTTGGAGGACGCCATCGCGATCGTAGCGACCAGAAACAAACCCAGAATCCCGGAATACAGAAAGGACCGTGACGTGTCGTGATCGTCCAGTGCCAGCGCGTAAATCGCTGGAATCCACATGGCCAGTGACGCTATGCCCCAGATCAGCAGAAATAACGGCAACCGCCGCAACAAACCAACCCGTTGTGTCCTCGCATGCGCCATCAGAAGAAATCGATTGAAACCTGCATCAGGCGTTCAACCTCTGGCACGTCCTTGGCCATGGCAAAGATTGCAACCACGTCCTTTTCATCGATCCGCAGGCTGCCGGTCGGTCGCAGAACGTCGTCTCCCTTGCGCACCGCGCCCACAAGCACACCCTCGGGGAAGTCGATATCGCGCAGACGTTGCCCGGCCATAGGCGAGCTCGACAGAACCTCGGCCTCGATCACCTCAGCCTCGGCGTCCCCGATTGAATAGACCTGACGCACCCGCCCATGGCGGATGTGTCGCAGGATTGAGCTGACGGTTGTCGCCCGCGGATTGATATAAGCATCGATCCCCAGAGGCCCCATCAGGGCCACCATGCTGGGGTCGTTGATCAACGCAATCGCCAGAGCACACCCTTCGGCCTTGGCCCGCACTGCGGCCAGCATGTTCGTGCGGTCGTCATCCGTAACCGCCAACATCGCATCGGCCCGCTCGATCCCTGCTTCGCTCAGCAACCCCGCATCCAGCCCGTCGCCATGCAACACAATCGTCCGTTCCAGAGCTTCGGCGGCGAGTTCAGCGCAATGGCGGTCGCGTTCGATGATCTTGGCCCGCACACGGCTTTCGCGTTCTTCCAGGGTTCTGGCCACTTCCAGCCCGACATTTCCGCCGCCCACGATCACCACACGATCCTGCCGCTTCTGCGCCTTGCCAAACACCTCCATAGTGCGATCCACGTCCTTGACGTTGGTAAAGACATAACACTCGTCGCCCACAAACAGCTGATCTTCCGACTCGGGGGCAAACAGCGTACCTTCGCGCCTCACCCCAACCACAATGGAACTGAGGGTCGAGAACAGATCCGTAAGCTGCCGCAACGGTGTGTTTATGATCGGGCAATCCTCTTCCACCCGCACTCCCAGCAGCTGCGCCTTGCCATCCATGAAAATCTCGGTGTCAAAGGCGGATGGGGCAGACAGGCGGCGCATGGCGGCGGCGGCAACTTCGCGTTCGGGACTGATCACCACATCAATCGGCAGATGATCACGACGGTAGAGATCCGAGTGAATCGCCTCTAGATAGGATTTCGACCGCAGGCGCGCAATCTTGCGCTGGATCGAAAAGACCGAGTGCGCCATCTGGCAGGTGACCATGTTCACCTCGTCCGAATGGGTGGCGGCAATGATCATGTCGGCGTCACGCGCCCCTGCCCGTTCCAGCACGTCCGGGTAACTTGCAAACCCGGCGATCCCCTGCACATCCAGCGTTTCCGTCGCCCGCCTTACGAGGTCGGGATTGTTGTCCACGACGGTAACATCGTTCAGCTCGCCCGAAAGATGCCGCGCGATCTGCCAGCCAACCTGACCCGCACCGCAAATAATGACCTTCATGCTTCTGGCCCTTCTGCCTGAAGGGATTGAATGACAGATGCCCCCAAAGCGGTCAATTGAATTGTCATCACAGCCCAGCTGCGGCAAGATAAGCATATGAAAACGCTGTTTCCTATGCTGCTACCTCTGATGGTATTGTCTTCTTGCGGACCGCTTTCGCTCTACTATCGCGAGGGTGAAACCGTATCGCGCCTGCAAAAAGAGACCACCCAATGCCAGCTCAAGGCGGTCAAAGAGGTCCCGGTCGCCAATCAGATCCGCCAAAGCCCGCCAACCTACTGGCCCGGGCGCACGTATTGCGACGGCAGAGGTCGTTGCTATCAATCGCCCGGCTGGTGGCAGCCTGGCAGGGTCTATACCGTGGATGTAAACCAAGGCTTGCGCAACACGGTCGAAGCGCAATGCATGGCCCAGAAAGGGTTTCGACCAGTCAGCCTGCCGCCGTGCAAGCAGAACGTGAAATCACGCGTGCCCGCAACCCGCACCACCACTTTGCCGCCGCTCAACAGCGCCTCGTGCTTTGTGAAATTCGATGACGGCTCATTTCAGATCATAACGCCCGGTCAGGCCGGCTGATGCCTGATGTTTTTCGTGTGCACGGCCTGCACTTTCAAGTTGGGTCAAGCCCAACCTGAGACCGTGCGACCGGCAGACTATTCTGCCGGTTCAGGTTCATCAATTTGCGCAACACGCGCGCCGGATTTGTTCGAAGTCACCACCCCCAGCGACTTCAACTTCCGATGCAACGCGCTGCGCTCCATGCCAACAAAGCTGGCCGTGCGACTGATATTGCCGCCAAACCGGTTGATCTGAGTCAGCAGATACTCTCGCTCGAACGCCTCGCGGGCTTCGCGCAGCGGCAAGGTGGCCAGTGCGCCAGACAACACAACACGACCGGTCTCTTCAGCCTTTTCTTCTTCATTGGGTAGCTCGCGCGCCTCAATCGGGCCGGATCCATCGCCCAGGATCAGAACACGCTCGATCAGGTTCTTGAGCTGGCGCACGTTGCCGGGCCAGGTCATTGTCTGCAGAAGGGCAACGGCCTCTTCCGACAATTCCCGGATCGGCAAACCCTGGGTTTCGTTGCACATCTCAATGAAGTGCTGCGCCAGAACCGGAATATCTTCGCGCCGATCTTCCAGTGACGGAACTGCTATCGGGACAACATTCAGACGGTGGTACAGCTCTTCCCGGAACCGCTCGGCGGCGATTTCCTCATCAAGATCCTTGTTTGTCGACGAGATCACGCGAAGGTCCACGCGCACCTTGTCACTTCCACCGACGCGCTGGAATTGCTGATCTACCAGCACTCGCAGGATTTTGGATTGAGTGCCAAGGGGCATGTCGGCAACTTCGTCAAAATAGACCACACCACCATGTGCCTCTTCCAACAGTCCGGATTCCACGCCACGTTCTGCCGATTCCCGACCAAACAGAACCTCTTCGACACGCTCAGGCTCGATCCCGGCACAGTTTACGGTGATAAAAGGCCCGTTGGCGCGGTTGGAGTGGGCATGGATGTACCGCGCTGCAATCTCCTTGCCGGACCCCGCAGGACCGCTGAGCATCACACGGCCATTTGACTTGGTCACCTTGTCCAACTGCCCCTGCATGGCGCGGAACGCTGCGGATTTGCCGATCATGTCCGAATTGTTGACTTCTTTCCGCTTCAGAGACGCATTCTCGCGACGCAGGCGAGAGGTCTCCATCGCACGGCGGATCACCACCATCAATTGGTCAATGTTAAAAGGCTTTTCGATAAAATCATACGCGCCCTGCTTGATTGCAGCGACGGCAATTTCGATGTTGCCATGGCCCGAAATGATCACCACCGGTACATCCGGGTTGTCACGTTTCACTGCTTTCAGGATGTCGATGCCATCCATGCGGCTGTCTTTCAGCCAGATATCCAGGATCAACAGCCCCGGCGGTTCAGAGTTGATTGACGCCATGCACTCGTCCGAGTTGGCCGCCAGCCGGGTGGAATAGCCTTCGTCCTCCAGAATGTCGGACACCAGCTCGCGAATATCGCGTTCGTCATCTACGATCAGAATGTCACTCATCTTTGGCCTGCTTTCAGTTTGTTGGTTCTAATTGCCTGCTTCTGTGGCGCTGCCGTTGGGGACATAGTAACCCCCGGCAATCGGATCACGGCCATCGCGCCAAAATGGTCCTGTCCGTCAAATACGGGCGCGTCCTCGAGGGTCAGCGCGCCGCCATGCTCTTCAATGATCTTCTTGACGATGGGCAGGCCCAGCCCGGTCCCTTCGTCACGTGTCGTTACATAGGGTTCAAACAGCCGTGCCCGATCCTCGGGCAGACCGATCCCGTTATCTGCAATGGTGATGACCGTACCCGCATCATCACTGGTAACCGCCACTTTGATCTGTGACTGAAGGTTGTCGGGAGCCCCTTTTTTCTTAAGAGTTACAATGGCTTCCCCGGCATTCTTGATAAGGTTGGTAAGCGCCTGGTTCAGCATGGTTGCATCCACATCAGCCATGATAGGCTGTTGCGGCAGATCGGCATCGATCAGCACATCCGGTTGCCCAGCCTGTTGCAACAGGACCGCCTCACGCACCAGATCAACAAGGTTCTCTTCCCTGCGTTCAGGTTCAGGCATCCGTGCAAACTTCGAGAATTCATCCACGATGCGACGCAGATCGTTGGTCTGCCGCACAATCACGTTGGTCATCGAATCCAGACTGCTGCTATCTTCCTCGTCCAGCTTGCGCGAGAACTTGCGCTTGATCCGTTCCGCGCTCAGCTGAATCGGGGTCAGAGGGTTCTTGATCTCATGCGCGATGCGGCGGGCCACATCGCCCCAAGCCGCCATCCGTTGGGCGCTGACCAGATCGGTTACGTCATCAAAGGCAACCACATATCCTTCCAGGCCCCCGTCTTCTCCGCGCCGGATGGCCATACGGACCAAAAGGTTCTCAAGCCGCCCCTTGCGGGTCACCTTGATTTCTCCCTGAACGGCCTCTTGCCCGCTGTCTTTCAGGCTTTCAAACAAGGGCAGGAACTCTGGCACTGCAATGCCAATGGCCAGATGCCGCTCGCCCCGGGTCCAATCCAGCAACCGCTCGGCAGAACGGTTCACGAATGTGATGCATCCTTCCGGATCTACGCCAACGACACCGGACGTGACCGAGCTGAGCACCGAGTCAAACAGACGGCGTCGGCTTTCAATCTGCCGCGTGTTCTCCAACAGCGTATCCCGCTGCCCTTTCAACTGCCGGGTCATCTGGTTGAAATACCGGCCCAGCATCGCGATTTCGTCATCGCTGGCTTCTTCAATAACCTGAACGCTCAGATCACCGGCCCCAACCCGCTGTGCCGCAGTGGTCAACCGTCCCACGGGACGCGACAGCCGTTCGGCAAACCACATGCCCAAGGACATTGCCGCAAGGATTAGGATCAAGGCAAAGCCCAGATACAAAAGGCCGAACTCGAACAACACCCTGCCCCGTTCACTTTCAAGCTGCTGGTAGAACTGTGCCGTTTCCTTGGTATCGTCCAGCAGGGTCAACAACTGTCCGTCCACCTCGCGGCTGACATAGAGGTAGCGGTCCAGAAAGGCTTTGAGAGGGACCAGCGCACGGAACTCATTGTTGGGCCAGTCGGCAATGATCAGCAGGCCCTTGTCGGCGGCTTCAGCAATCTGCTCGGCGGTTGGGGCTTCGTAGTTGAACAGGTAGGACCGATCGCCACGCGATTTGATTTCGCCACCGCCGTCGATGACATAGGCTTCGCGCAGCCCCCGTTGAATCTGAGCCTGCCCCTGCGCCAGAACTTCGCGCAGTTCTGCGTCCGAGATATAGAAATCCAGCGATCGCGCATTATCCAGATATCGCGCCAGAACAGACGCGTCTTGTGTCAATCCACGACGGTGTTCCTGTTCATAGGCTTCTGCTGCGGTCAGCGAAGATCCCACAACCTGGCGCACCCGGTCGGAAAACCAGCCCTCAAGGCCGATGTTGACGGTCAATCCGGCAAATATCGCTACGGTTACCGTTGGAACCAGCGCTAGCAGTGTAAACGCCCCGATCAGGCGCAAATGCAGGCGCGAGCCCGCCGATTTCGCCCGACGTGCGGCAATCAAGCTGCCAACCTGTCCAAGCACAAGTGCTGCAACAACCAGAACGTATACAAGGTCGGCCAACAGAATCAGTCGCAAGGTCGGAGCTGTCGCGCCAAGATCAAAGGGACCGATAACAAGGTAAGTGGCCAGCGCCAGAACGGGGCCCATGAGGACCAGCCCCAAAGTGCCAAAATTGCGCAGTTTCCGTGATTTACTCCATCGACTGATCGATGGGATCATCCCGCTCTGTGCTCGGGTTGCCACTGTCTGCCCTCATCCTGATGTGCCGCTTGCGCGGCTTACCGCCATATATCGTGATCTTTTCCCAACAGATGCCGGGATGCCACGGTTTGTGTGGCGATATTACATCAGTTTGCGTCGACGTGTCACCTGAATATCGAGATCAGTAATCTTTTTTCGCAGCGTATTTCGGTTGATTCCCAAAAGATCGGCACATTTCGCCTGATTTCCGCCAGTTGCATCCAGTGCGATTTCGATCAGTGGGGCCTCAACTTCACGCAATATGCGCTGATACAGACCCGGGGGAGGCAGAATGTTGCCATGCAGATCAAAATACCTCCGCAGGTGACGCTCGACCGAGGTCGACAGCTTTTCGCGTTCTCCACCGCTCAGGACCGGTTCTGCCTCGGGTTGGCTGCCCAGCACCATTTCCACTTCGGTTTTCGAAATTTCATCAGCCCTGCTGGTCAGACCCAACCGGCGCACGGCATTTTCCAGTTGCCGTACGTTCCCAGGCCAGGAATAGCGCCGCACCAACTCCACCGCCTCGGGGCTGAGCCAGCGCTTTGTGCCGTTTTCCCGCTCTTCCCGCGTCAGGAAATGCTCGGCCAGCAACGGAATGTCGTCCACCCTTTCTCGCAATGACGGTACGTGGATCGTGGCCCCACACAGACGATAATAAAGGTCCTGGCGGATACGTCCGTTCTCCATCCCTTCGGTCAGGTCTGTTTGGCTGGTGGCCATGAAGCGAGGAACGTGATCGCCCGGTGTGTCCATCATGCGCACGATGCGCGCCTGAACTTCATCCTCGATATCTGCGATTTCATCTATCAACAGCGTGCCGCCGCGAACCCGCGCCATCACGCGCGCCGGGCCTTCCAGATCGCGCAGTTCAGCAGCTGTGACTGTGACAAAGGGCAAGGTTCGACGGTCGGAGAAATCGTGAATAGCCCGCGCAATCAGTGACTTGCCCGTGCCACTTTCACCAGAAATCATGACCGAGAGATCCGTGTTCATCACCCGTGCGACCAATCGGTAAAGGGCCTGCATCACCGGTGTACGCCCGACCAGAGGCAGCTCTTCGGGGCGCTCGCTTGTGCCTTCGGTTGGTACTGGCTGGGCACGTTGTTTCTGATCCAGCGCCCGAGCCGTACGTTTCATCAGATCCGGCAGGTCGAACGGTTTGGGCAGATAGTCGTAGGCGTCCGCCTCAGTTGCCTGAATCGCCGTCATGATAGTGTTTTGTGCGGAAATCACGATCACCGGCAAACCGGGGCGGTCTTCGGCAATCTTCGGCAGCATCTCTAGACCGTTTCCATCCGGCATGACCACGTCCGAAATCACCACGTCCCCCTTCCCCTCGCTGACCCAGCGCATCAGAGTGGTCAGCGAAGAGGTCGCGTGCACCTTGCACCCGGCACGCGTCAGGGCCTGCGTCAGAACAGTGCGGATCGTGCGATCGTCGTCCGCAACCAGTACGGTGCCATCCATCAGGTGCTCTCCTTCATGTCGTCGATTGTATCTCGCGGCGCGCGGCGCAGCGACAGTTTGAATACCGTACGCCCGGGAACGGATTCGGCCGAAATCCAGCCGTCATGGTCCGAAATGATCTTGCTGACCAGCGCCAACCCCAGGCCGGTGCCGTTTTCCCTGCCGGATACGAACGGATCGAAAATGTCGCCACGGATGTTTTCAGGCAGCCCCGGACCATCGTCGATAATCTCGATCTGCAAGGGCAGCGAATGCCCTGATCCGTCGCTGCGACGCAGCCGGAAGGAATGTTCGAAATAGGTGCGCAGACGAATCGTTCCACCCTGTGGTCCCGCCGCCTCGGACGCATTCTTAAGCAGGTTCAGGACCACTTGCAGAAACTGGTCCGGGTCTCCATAGGCCAGCGGCAGCGACGGGTCATAGTCTTCGATGATCGTCATATCCGCACCAAACCCCAGCAACGCGGACCGTCTTGCGCGATCCAGCACATCGTGGATGTTGACCGGTTTGAAGTCCGGTTTCTGCAGATTGCCGAATTGCTCGACCTGTTCCAGCAACTTCACGATCCGGCGGCTTTCGGCGACAATAAGATCAGTCAGTTCAAGATCTTGCGGCGGTATATTCATGCTAAGCAACTGCGCGGCACCGGTGATCCCGGCCAGCGGGTTCTTGATCTCATGTGCCAGCATCTCGGCCATGCCGATGGCGGATTGTGCTGCCGACTTGACCGTGTTTCCGCGCGTCATCCGACCTGCCAGCTCGCGAGGCGAGATGATCATGATCATGGAACCCGGATGCCCAACCAAAGGCGCAATCTGCAACGCGCATTGCAGCGGTGCCCGGCTACCCGATCCCACATCCACATCATTCACGAACAAAGGTGTGCCCTGCCAACGGGCGCGCTCAAATGCCTCTTCCAACGGTGCGTCCACGGCAATCTGATCCCACACAGGATGGCCGATCACCGATTTGCGCGACGCGTTCAGAAACCCCTCACCCGCAGCATTCACATCGGATATCCAGTCCTTTTCATCAATAATGAACGCCGGAACCGGCAGCGAGTTCCAGATGCTGGTGTCAGAATTCATGCCGCCACCTCGTCCGTGTCGCTGAGCGCATCCGCCAACAGGCGCAGCACTTCCCCCGGATCGCGTGACGTCAGGACCGCCCGGCGCAGAGGCGCAGGTGTTGCGGCTTCGTCCATGTACCACCCCAGATGCTTGCGGGCGACACGCAGACCCAGATCGGTGCCGTAGAAATCCAGCATCGACTGATAATGCGCGCAAACCATATCAATCAGATCATGACCGGTCGGAATGTCGGGTGTCTCGGCCCCGTACAGGTCGTGACAGATTTGCGCCAACAGCCAGGGCTTGCCCTGAGCACCACGGCCAACCATCACCCCATCCGCGCCGGACTGGCGCAACGCGGTTCGCGCGGCGGCAGTGTCCACGATATCTCCGTTCGCGATGACCGGGATCGATACGGCCTCTTTCACCGCCCGGATCGCCTGCCAATCGGCGTGACCCTTGTAGAACTGACAGCGTGTGCGGCCATGGATCGTGACCATCTGAATACCCGCGTCTTGAGCGCGGCGCGCCACGTCGGGCGCGTTCAACAGATTGTCGTCCCATCCCAACCGGGTTTTCAGCGTCACCGGCAGATCGACCGCGCCCACCACGGCCTCAATCAGTGCAAGCGCGTGATCTGGCGTTTTCAGAAGGGCCGAGCCGGAGTAACCGTTTGTTACCTTCTTGGCGGGGCACCCCATGTTGATGTCGATCACACGCGCGCCACGGTCGGCGACCTGACGGGCCGCCTCGGCCATCCAATGCGCCTCGCGACCTGCCAGTTGTACGGCGGTGTTTTCCACGTCCGCGGACAGTTCCGCCCGCTCCCGCACGCCGGGTTTGGCCTGCACCATCTCTTGACTGGCGACCATTTCACTGACCACCATGCCCGCACCAAAACGCATCACCAGATCGCGAAACGGGCGGTCGGTGATTCCAGCCATGGGCGCCAGCAAAACAGGCGGCGCGACTTCCTTGTCAGAAAGATGCAAAGTCAACGTGCTTAATCCTTGGGCAGTTGTGGTTTTGATATCGTTTTCCGCGCATATGAACAACAAAGCAGCGCGAAACAAGCCCGCAAAACCATCATTTGCCTGTTTTTTAATCACATGACCATGGGTGATTGCCTCTGCATTCACCTCCGCCTAAACAATGCCCATCACGAGGAGAGCGTGCACATATGACAACCGCCGCCATCATAGTTGCCGCCGGTCGCGGGTCGCGCGCCGGGGGTGGCGTGCCAAAGCAATGGCGTAGCCTTGCGGGTCGGCGGGTGGCCGATTGGACGATCCAGCGCTTTCGCGGACAGCTGGATCACATTGTTCTGGTGTTGTCCGACGAAGATAGCGCCGCATGGGAAGAATTTCGTGAAACCGACCTGATCCTTGCCTCGGGCGGAACGGATCGCGCGGGATCGGTGCGCAATGGATTGGCCGCACTGGCCGGCCTGAACGTGCAGCGCGTTTTGATCCACGACGTGGCAAGGCCTTGCGTCACACCCCGCATCATACAGGACGTTCTGAACGCCCTGGACACATGTCCGGCGGCGGCGCCCGGGCTGGCGGTTACAGATGCGCTGTGGATCGGGCATGAACAGGTTGTAACCGGCACGCAGGATCGCAGCAACCTGTTCGCCGCACAAACTCCGCAAGGGTTTCACTATGACGCCATCACCGCTGCCCACGCTGCCCATCCCGGCGGCGCGGCAGATGATGTCGAGGTTGCCCGAGCCGCCGGGCTCGATGTCTGCATCGTACCGGGCGATGCTGACAATCTGAAAATCACTTGCCCCGAGGATTTTGCCCGGGCGGAACGCATAATGGAAACGGACATGGATGTAAGGCTGGGCAACGGGTACGATGTGCACCGTTTTGGCGATGGAGATCATGTGATCCTTTGCGGTGTGAAGGTGCCGCATGACCGCGGGCTGCAAGGCCATTCGGATGCCGATGTCGGGATGCACGCAGTCACCGATGCGATCTATGGCGCGCTCGCTCAGGGGGATATCGGACAGCATTTCCCACCTTCGGATCCGCAATGGAAAGGCGCAGCCAGTGAGATTTTCCTGCGCCACGCGGTCGAGCTGGTAGAACAGATGGGATACCGTATCTCGAACGTCGATTGCACGCTGGTCTGCGAATATCCGAAAATTGGCCCGCATTCAGAAACCATGCGGGAAAAGATGTCTGACATCATGAACCTGCGCGCAGATCAGGTTTCGGTCAAGGCGACAACGTCCGAGCGATTGGGCTTTACCGGCCGTAGCGAGGGCATCGCCTCGCTCGCCACAGCCTGTCTGGTGAAGGCATGAATATCGCACAGATGATCGGTACGGTTGGCGGCGTTGGCTATATGCGCCCCGCCCCCGGCACCTGGGGGTCGCTGGTGGCCTTGCCGATGGCCTGGGTATTGCACACGCTGGGTGGTTTCCCGTTGCTGGCGATCGCAACGGTTGCAGTTTTTTTCGGCGGCCTCTGGGCCACGCGGGTAATGACCAGGGGTCAGGATGACCACGACCCGTCCGAAATTGTCATTGATGAGGTCGCAGGCCAGTTCATCGCGCTTTGGGCGATTTCCTATCCGTCATGGGCGCATGGAATCGACATTGCCGCGCTCTGGCCCGGCTGGGTTGCTGGGTTCATCCTGTTCCGTCTGTTCGACATCACCAAACCGGGGCCCATTGGCTGGGCTGATCGCCGCGGAGATCCGATGGGCGTGATGCTGGACGACGTGATTGCGGGTGTTTTTGCAGCCATCGGCGTGATGGTTCTGGCAGGTATAGCACACGGAGTTCTGGGGCTATGAACGTGACAGACCTGCTGGACCGCGCCAAGGCGCAAGGCGTGATGATCGCCACCGCCGAAAGCTGCACCGGCGGCATGGTCGCTGCGGCCCTGACTGACATTCCCGGCAGCTCTGCCGTCGTGGATCGGGGTTTCGTCACCTACACCAACCAAGCCAAACAGGACATGCTGGGCGTTCAGGCCGAAACGCTGAACGCGCACGGTGCGGTTTCCGAAGAGGTTGCCCGCGAAATGGCAGAAGGCGCGCTGCGCAATTCACGAGCGCAACTTGCCGTCTCGATCACCGGTATTGCCGGGCCGGGCGGGTCCGAATTCAAACCTGAAGGGCGTGTGTGTTTCGGGCTGGCCGCCGAGGGACAGCCGACGCATGTCGAAACCGTCGAATTCGGCGCACCCGGTCGCGATGCTGTGCGGCGTGCGGCGCGCGACCACGCCTTGGGCCTGCTGTACACGGCCCTTTCCGCAGACGCCTAAACTTTCAGCACATGGCCCCTGAAACCGCTTCTTTTGAAGTCAGTTGAAAAAAGGCTGCCAAAACAGGCGCTTTTTTTCGCCTTGCCTCTTTTTTCTCCAACCGACGGTGGCTTGAAACAGCCCACACCGCTCACACAGCGCCGATCTGTGCCGAGTTTCGACGGACCGGCGCACTCATTCGGAAGGGAGAATGGCCCATGAACGGAGCAGACACAGCCTGGATCATCGTTGCAACCGCATTGGTCCTTTTCATGACATTGCCAGGCCTCGCCCTGTTCTATGGCGGCCTCGTGCGTGCCCGAAATGTCCTCAGCGTGTTCATGCACTGCTTTTCAATTGCCTGTTTGATGAGCGTCCTTTGGCTGGTCGCAGGTTATTCCATCGCGTTCGGCCCCGGTGAAAGCGGACTTTGGGGTGGTTTGGGCAAAGCCTTCCTCAACGGCGTCGACGTGGACAGCCTTGCAGGAACCCTGCCCGAGATCCTGTTCTTTGCCTTTCAGATGACCTTCGCCATAATCACCCCGGCGTTGATCGTGGGCGCCTATGTCGAGCGTGTGGGTTTTGGCTTTGTCCTGACCTTCTCGGCCCTTTGGATGCTGCTGTGCTATGCACCGGTGGTGCACTGGATCTGGGGTGGAGGGATGCTGGCTGATGGCGGCATTCTGGGCGAGATCGGAGTGCGCGACTTTGCTGGCGGCATCGTGGTGCATGAAACCGCTGGTCTGGCAGCCCTGATCATCGCGGTTATCCTCGGCCCTCGGCGTAACCGTACCACGCCTCCGCATAATCCCGGCTATGTCATGATCGGTGCCGCAATGCTTTGGGTTGGCTGGTTCGGTTTCAATGGTGGCTCGCAACTGGCCGCCGATGGCGGAGCAGCGATGGCCCTGACCGTAACGCACCTGTCCGCTGCCACCGCATCCCTAAGCTGGGCCCTGTGGGAACGTATCCGTTTTGGCAAGGCCTCGATGGTCGGTCTGGTCACGGGCACAATCGCCGGTCTGGCCTCGATCACGCCCGCTTCAGGTTTCGTCGGTCCGGTTCAGGCCCTGATCATTGGCGCGGTGGCCGGCGTTCTGTGTCAGGAAGCCGTCAGCGTCGTGCGCAACAAGCTGAATATCGACGACACGCTGGATGTGTTCGCCGTACATGGCGTCGGCGGTATCTTCGGCACGATCATGATCGCCCTGTTTGGCCTCGGAACCTGGACCGCGCAGTTGGGTGGGCTGATTATCGTGGGTGCCTTTACGGCAGTTGTCACGTTTGTGTTGGTCAAACTGGTTGCACAGATCACGCCACTTCGCGTAGACGCCGAGACCGAGACAAATGGCCTCGACCTCTCGGTACATGGCGAGCGGGCCTATGACATGAGCAGTTAAGCCCACCTTGGCTGCCCATCGCCCGTAAGGGCAAAAGCGGACCTCTTGGGGGTCCGCTTTTCTTTTGTCCAATCCCTCTCGACTCCGGCACAAGGGTCGGGCTATCAGCCCGCAACGTGTTTTCAGCCCCGAGGTTTGCACCATGATCCCCAGTTCCTTTCCCGACAGCACCGAAATCGCCCGCCTGACCGCGCGAATGTTGCTGGAGATCAAAGCCGTGCATTTCAATGCGCGCGAACCGTTCACGCTGGCCAGCGGCCTGCCCAGCCCGACATATATCGACTGCCGCAAACTGATCTCGTACCCGCGTATCCGCTCGACCCTGATGGATTTCCTGACCGTCACAGTAATGCGCGACGCAGGCTTCGAGGCGTTCGACAACATCGCAGGCGGGGAAACGGCGGGGATCCCCTTTGCCGCCATGGTCGCCGAGCGCATGGCCCTGCCCATGACTTATGTCCGCAAGAAACCCAAGGGCTACGGCCGCAATGCCCGTATCGAAGGCGCGATGAGCGAAGGCGAACGTGTACTGCTGGTCGAAGACCTGACAACCGACGGCGGCTCGAAACTGTCCTTTGTCGATGCGATCCGCGAAACCGGTGCTACTTGTAGCCATACTGCAGTGATCTTCTATTACGGCATCTTCCCCGAGACCGAGAAGACACTGGGCGATCACGGGGTTCAATTGCACAGCCTTTGCACATGGTGGGACGTTCTGGCCGAGGCCAAGGCGCAGAAAACCTTTGACCAAGAAACACTTGACGGTGTCGAGGCCTTCCTGAATGACCCGCGCGGATGGCAGGAAGCCCATAAGTCGTGACCTCAAGCCTGTGGGCGAATTGGGGATAGTTGATATTCGAATCGTCCGAAATCGTGCCTATCTAGGCGAAAATTGCAGTTACGACACCAAATGTTGCGATAACCTCACTGCCGTGCAAAACTGGACGGAAGTTATCCCCATTAAGGTGGGCAGTTATCCCGAGGCCGGGGGTGGTTATCCCAACTTACCCCCATTCATTTGCAGATAGCCTGAACCGGGGCTTCGCGTGTAGAACCTCGGAACGGGCAGCGGGGACAAAAATGAACGAGATTAGCAGCATCGAGCAGGCAGCGGCACAGATTCAGAACGCCGAAACCATGCCGCATTCCATTGAAGCCGAACAACAGCTTCTGGGTGCGATCCTGACCAATAACGACCTGTATGACCGGGTCGCCTCGATCATCGGGGCTGAACATTTCTACGATCCGGTCCATGCCCGGATTTACGAAGTGGCCGCGGCCCGTATCGCAAAGAATGCGCTCGCCTCGCCCGTAACGCTCAAATCGTTCATGGCCGAGGATGAGGGCCTGAAAGAACTGGGCGGTCCCGCCTACCTGGTCAAGCTGGCCGGTGCCTCGATCAGCGCATTCGCGGTGCACGACTATGCCCAGATGATCTATGACCTCGCCATCCGGCGCGAATTGATCCGGCTGGGCCGCGATATCTCGGACAAGGCGGCGCGGGTCGATATCGCCAGCGAGCCGAAAGAACAGATCGTCGAGGCCGAGCAGCTGCTTTATCAGCTGTCCGAGCAGGGCCAGACCGAGCAAGGCTTTCAATCCTTCCTCAAGGCTGTCACCGAAGCCGTCAACGTCACCAACGAGGCCTACCAGCGCGGTGGCGGCATGGCTGGGATTTCCACCGGTCTGGCCGATCTGGACAAGCAATTGGGCGGGTTGCACCCGTCCGACCTGATCATTCTGGCCGGGCGCCCATCCATGGGTAAAACCTCGCTGGCGACCAACATCGCCTTCAACGTTGCCAAGGCCTTCAAGCGCGGGACTAAACCCGACGGCACCGAGGGTGCGATAGATGGCGGCGTGGTTGGCTTCTTCTCATTGGAGATGAGCGCGGAACAGCTTGCAGGCCGGGTTCTGGCCGAAGCCTCGGAGATCTCGAGCCACAAAATCCGTCAGGGTGACATGACCGAGGCCGAATTCCGCCGTTTCGTGGATGCGGCCAAGGAACTGGAAGCCTGCCCTTTGTTTATTGACGACACCCCGGCCCTGCCGATCTCGCAACTCGCCGCCCGTGCGCGACGGTTGAAGCGGACGCATGGGCTCGATCTGCTTGTCATCGACTACCTCCAGCTTTGCCGGGGCATGGCCGACAACCGCGTCAACGAAATCGCCGAGATTTCGATGGGCATGAAAGCCATCGCCAAGGAACTGAACATCCCGGTGGTCGCCCTGTCCCAGCTCTCCCGTCAGGTCGAAAATCGCGACGACAAGCGCCCGCAACTCAGCGACTTGCGGGAATCAGGATCGATCGAACAGGACGCTGATGTGGTTATGTTCGTGTTCCGCGAGGAATATTACAAGGAACGGGAAAAGCCCGGCGATCACGAACTGGAAAAGATGGAAGAGTGGAAGCAGGCGATGGAACGTCTGCACGGTAAGGCCGAAGTCATCGTCGGCAAGCAGCGCCACGGCCCCATCGGTACGGTCGAATTGTCGTTCGAGGCACAATTCACCCGCTTTGGCAATCTGGTCAAACCCTGGCAACAGGGCGGTGAGATCGAGGGCTATTGATCGCGGACTGAACGCCCGCCCAAGATGCTACACGCCAAGCACTTTTGTGTTTTCCCCGCCCGGTGTTAAAGTGACGGTGACGTTCAGCCAGAATGCACCGTTCCCGCCCGGAGACCAGCAGAATTGCCCGCGATTATTTCGGAAATAAGATATCGCAACGGCCCGAACTTTGCTCCGGACGGAGATTTCATTGAAATCCGTGTCCCCACCGGAACCGATGTCACCGGGTTGCAGGTTGATGTTTACAACGCCAACGGCTCGGTACGCAGTTCGACAGATGTCGACACCGGAACGATGACCAGCGTGGGCGGGTTCGATTATTACGTGATCTCCGCCCGGATTAATCGATTGGGGGCAATTTCATTGTCAGACAATGGTTCGGTTCTTAGCTTTGTGTCCTTTGACGCTCAGGTGACTGCGACCCAGGGGCCAGCCAATGGCCAGACCTCGACCCAGATAGGCAGCAACGGGACTGACGATACCGCGTCCTTGTCATCGAAGGATGGGGTTAACTTTGTAGAAGACCCCAATCCCAGCCCCGGAGCCCCCTGTTTCACCTCTGGCACCCTTATCCTGACGGATCGTGGGCAAATATCCGTTCAGGACATAAGGTCAGGCGACCGGGTCATGACAACCGGTGGCAATTCGGAAGTCGTTCGTCTGGTTCTATCCCGGTCCCTTCGCCAGTCGGACCTTTTGAAAACGCCCGAACTGCGCCCGGTCTGCATCATGGCCGGGGCTTTGGGACACGGATTGCCCCGTCGAGACCTGATGGTATCGCGACAACACAGAATACTGGTCCGATCAGACATAGCGCAGCGCATGTTCGACACGCGAGACGTTTTGGTCTCGGCCATCCGGCTGACTGATTTACCGGGCGTTCATGTGAAATGTGACGCGACGCAGGTGACTTACCACCACCTTGTCTTTGACCGCCACGTGGTACTCTTTGCCGAAGGTGCGCCAAGCGAAAGCCTGTTCACCGGCCCCGAGACCCTCAAATCCCTTCCACCCGAAGCGTTGCACGAGCTCTTGCAGCTTTTTCCGGGGCTGAACCGCAATCGGGATATGGACCCTGCCTTCTATATCCCAAGTGGCAGACGTCAGAAAAAGCTGGTGGCCCGGCACATCCGGAACAGTAAGGCAATCCTGGATCAGGCCCAGTTCTAAGCGATGCCAAGATCGTCGTGGGCCCAAACCAGACAGCCTACCTCGTTTACCAGAGCGACGGATTATTTAGTGCGGAAACGCATCGCGACGGGCCTTTCAAAGGCTTCATTTCGTGACCATCCAACGCCTGACCCAACCAACCATGCGGTTGGCTGAGTTTCAGCGGCGGTTGGGCGGTGTCTTCCGAGATCTGCGCAAAACCTGTTTTGCAATAGTAGGCCGGATCGCCATAGGTCAGTGCCACATCCACACCTGACGCCCGCAAGCGATCCAGACCATAAGAAATCAGCGCCTGTCCAATACCTGTTTTTTGCGAGCCCGTTTGAACGGCCATCGGTGAGAGGATGAACACATTGCGCGTATCCTGCGAAAACGTCATCCTTGAAAAGATGGCACAGCCAAGCAGCTCGTGATCCTGATGCGCCGTGCACACCAGGATATCTTCGGGAGGCGTGCTGTTGATCAATTCACGCACGAATGCACCAATTACCGCCCCCTCTTCCGGCCCTTCCGACGCAGCAAAGACATCCGCAAAAAGACTTATGATCTGTGATGGGTCTCCGGCCAATCCGTTAGAAAAATCCATGGCTTCCTCATTGGTTGACGGTGCGCCCTCGCCTTCGCCGGGGCGGAACGATCCTGTTCCCAAGATCGCTTTAACTTTGATGTGAAAACAATCCCCGAACCGGGCAATTACAACGGAAGGTTGGCGAATCTTCTGATTTTTTGGTGTTTTCCGCCACAACAGACGAAACACCGTCAAAAACCGCCAGGTAAATGCGCCATTCCCTCTTGACCTTGGACGGCGCAATGTCATGAACAGTGCCATGAGTACTGCACGTTTGACGATCAATCTTCAGGCGCTCGCCAGCAATTGGCGGGCGCTCGACGCGAAAACCGGGGTCGAAACCGGTGCCGTGGTCAAGGCCGATGCCTACGGGCTGGGTGCCGGGCCTGTCAGCGACACGCTGGCCGAAGAAGGCGTTCGCAAGTTTTTTGTGGCTGCCGCAGAAGAAGGCGCTGTTGTCCGCCAGGCGGTTGGCCCCGGCCCGATGATCTGTGTCTTTTCAGGGCATATGGAAGGCGACACACAATTGCTGCTCGCCAACGATCTGACGCCGTTGATCAATTCGCCAGAGCAGTTCCAACTCCACCAACAAGCCCTGCCCAACCATCCGTTCGGCATTCAACTGGACAGTGGCATGAACCGTCTGGGTCTGGAGCCCGCCGACTGGGCCGAATTGCGCCCAAAGGCTGAGGCGCTGTCACCTGTTGTCATCATGTCCCATCTGGCCTGCGCGGACGAGCCGGACCATCCGATGAACCAGCAGCAGCTTAGAACCTTCCGAGAGATGACCGAAGGTGTCACTGCGCCGCGTTCTCTGGCTGCAACCGGCGGCATGCTTTTGGGGCCAGAGTTCCATTTCGATTTCTGCCGCCCGGGCATTGGTCTGTACGGCGGCCTGCCCTTTGCGGATGCCAAACCCGTTGTCACGGTCGATCTGCCTGTCATTCAGGTGCGCAAGGTGGCCGTGGGCGAAACTGTTGGTTACGGCAACAGCTGGGTTGCGCGTCGACCGTCTCGTATCGCCACAGTCGCGGCGGGGTATGCAGACGGCCTGCATCGCGCCATCGGCGGCGGGATCGACACCTTCGCCGGCAACCAGCCCTGCCCGGTTGTCGGCCGCATCTCAATGGACCTGATCACGGTGGATGTCACCGACCTGCCCAAAGACCCGGAACGCCTGCGTATCCTGAATGGCCATCAAACCGTCGATGATCTGGCTGAAGCTGCCGGTACAATTGGCTATGAAATCCTCACATCAATGGGCAATCGCTATTCGCGGGGCTATGTGGAATGAACCCGATCACCGCGCTCGGAGGTCTGGGCCGCACAGTTCTAAGCCTGCTTGCGGCCTTTGGCCGGGTGGCTCTGTTCGCGCTTGATGCGATCTCGCATATCCTGCGCCCCCCTTTCTATCCGCGCGAATTTGGTATGGCCCTGCTGAACATCGGCTGGCTGTCCCTACCCGTCGTCGGCCTGACGGCGATTTTCACCGGCGGTGCGCTGGCGTTGCAGATCTACGCCGGCGGCGCGCGTTTCAACGCCGAAGCCGTGGTGCCCCAGATCGTCGCCATCGGCATGGTGCGCGAACTTGGCCCGGTTCTGGTCGGGCTGATGATCGCAGCCCGCGTGACATCCTCGATCGCGGCCGAGATCGCCACGATGAAAGTGACCGAACAGATCGACGCGCTGGTCACACTGTCCACGCATCCGATGAAATACCTCACCGTCCCGCGGGTTCTGGCCGCGCTGATTACAGTGCCTGCATTGGTAGCAGTGGGTGACATCATCGGAATTGCCGGCGGCTACACCGTGGCCACGCAAAACCTGGGCTTCAACCCGGCGACCTATCTGAAAAACACCGTGGATTTCCTGGAAACCCGCGACATCGTCTCGTCGCTGGTCAAAGGCGCGGCCTTTGGCCTGATCGCAGCTATCATGGGCTGTTACTACGGCATGAATTCCGGCCGTGGCGCACAGGGCGTGGGCCGCGCCACCAAGGGCTCGGTCGAAGCCGCCGCCGTGCTGATTCTGGCTGCAAACTTCGTTCTTACGGGGGTTTTCTTCTCGCTATGATCCGGATGGAGAACGTACATAAAGCCTTTGGCGACAACCACGTGCTGCAAGGCATGAACCTTGAAATCCCTAAGGGCACCTCGATGGTCATCATCGGCGGGTCAGGCACCGGCAAATCGGTCGCCCTGAAGTGCATTCTGGGCCTGATCAAGCCCGACAGCGGCATGATCTATGTCGACGGAAAAGACGCAAGTAAAGGCGACCGGGATGCGTTTCTGGCCCGGTTTGGCATGCTGTTTCAGGGTGCGGCCCTGTTTGACTCTCTGACCGTATGGCAAAACGTTGCCTTCCGCCTGCTGCGCGGTTCATTGAAGCGTCCAACCGAGGAAGCCCGCGAGATCGCCATAGAGAAACTGCGCCGCGTGGGACTTAAATCCGACGTGGCCGACCGCTTTCCGGCCGAGCTGTCAGGTGGCATGCAAAAACGCGTGGGCCTCGCCCGCGCCATCGCCGCCGAGCCCGAGATCATCTTTTTTGATGAGCCCACCACGGGGTTGGACCCCATCATGTCCGGCGTCATCAACGACCTGATCCGCGAAATCGTGACCGAGATGGGCGCCACCGCGATGACCATCACTCACGACATGAGCTCCGTCCGCGCGATTGCCGACAACGTGGCCATGCTGCACGGAGGCGTGATCCAGTGGACCGGGCCGGTCAGCCAGATGGACGCCTCGGATGATCCGTATGTGGAGCAATTCATCAGCGGCAGTGCCGAGGGGCCGATTGAGGCGGTGCGGTGAAACCTCCTGCGCTCGACGAAAAAAACTCAAAACTCATCGACGGAACTCCCGAAGTCATACGTTACACCAGTGTAACTCTTGTATTTTTTGGAGCTTCCCCATGCCCACTTCTTATTCGCGCACCCAAATCGCCCTCCATTGGGCTATTTTCTTTCTGATCGCGGTTCAGTTCCTCTTTCACGATCCGATTTCTGAGGCATGGGATCAAATCGAACGCGGATTACCCGTCTCTTTTCAAGCACCAGTTGCTCTCCATGTATTCGGAGGCCTGCTTATCCTTGCACTTGCGATTTGGCGGATCGCATTGCGACTGACCCGCGGCGCACCATCACTCCCGGAACAGGAAACCGCCGCGATGAAACTCGCTGCTCATGCAACCCATTTCTCGCTGTATGCCTTGATGTTGCTTTTACCGGCCTCTGGCGCCCTTGCTTGGTTCGGAGGGATAGAAGCATCCGCTGAAGTGCATGAAGTCATGAAAACGCTGATGCTTGTTTTGGTTCTTCTGCATATTTTGGCCGCCCTGTTCCATCAGTTCGTCCTGAAAACCAATTTGATGGCCCGTATGAGGCGGGCAGAATAGCCTTCTAAACAAGCATCCTTGCACAGACGATCCAACGACGTACTGTTAGGCGGTCAAACGTAACTGAACTGGCCGCCATGACCCTCCGCCTCACCACCCTCTCGCTGCTGATCCTCTACCCCATCGCGTGGTTCGCCCCGCTGATGCGCGCAGGGTTCCTGCCGATCTTCGGTCTCAGCGAAATCAGCGTCATCACCGGGCTGCAATCCTTGTGGAAATCCGACGTCTTCCTTGCGCTGATCGTCACCATCTTCGCCCTCTTTGCGCCCTACATCAAAACCATCGGCACCGCCCTGATCCAATGGAACCTGCTGGACCCACGCGTTCAGCCCGCGCTCAACATCCTCGGCAAGCTGGCCATGGCTGACATCTTCCTCATCGCGCTCTACATCACTTTGGCCAAGGGCATCTCTTATGCGACCATCGAAACTGCATGGGGTCTTTACCTGTTCACCGCCTGCATTCTGGCTTCGATCGCTTTGGGCCATATTACAGAGATGAAATCCACTTCACGAAAAGCTCAGACCTAATTGATTGAAAACACAAATCTGAGTATCATCTTTGTATTTCGAGCAGCAGTGTTTTGTAGTTTTCGGGTCCGCAGCGGATCGCGCTAAGTCGTTAGATTACCTTCCGCTTTGACCCGGTGTGTTCCGGTTTGAGAAGGAGTTCGACGATCATGGCCGCCCTCCACAGTATTACATTACGGTTTCAGAATGCCTTTTTAAGATTGACCTTTTTCCTTATCTGTATGGCTGCTTTACTTGCCGTTTCAGCCACGCTTTTGTCCGCTTTGGGTGTATTGCCGTGGCTCTCGATGCAGGCCGGATTTGGCGAGGCACCGGCAAAGGATGCCGGCATGTTCATCCAGATTGTCCTGACAGCGCTGATTCTCATGCTGGCGTTTTACCTGCCAGCCAATGCCCGAATGATGGCGCTGGAAAACAACCACCGCAAATTCGCGCTCAACATGCATGACATCGCAGAAGCGTATCACATGGCCCATACCGCTGACCGGGGCGGGCTGTTCATGATGTCCTCCGAGTTTGACGCAGTCAAAGAACGCATGGGTTTTCTGCGCCAGCACCCTGACCTGCAATCGCTTGAGCCAGAGATTCTGGAGCTGGCCGCTCAGATGAGCCAGATCAGTCAGGAACTGGCCCAGACCTATGGCGATGTCCGGGTCGAACGCGCGCGGATGTTCCTGCAACAGCGGCAGGAAGAGATCGAGCTGTTTCAGCGGCGTCTGGAAGAAGCGCAGATCATCCAGAACGAATTGCGCCAGTGGACGCGGGATGTGGAAATGGAAGAGACAATCGCCAAGTCGCAACTTACGCGCCTGCGGGATGAGCTGTTCGAGCTTCTCCCCGAACTGTCCACCCAACTACAGGCTCCACGCAATGAGAGTTCTTCCAAGGCGGCCAGCGTGATTGCAATGTCGCCCCTTCGACCGGCGGAATAGGCGCGACTGCGCCCGCTGCGGACGATGGCCCATCGGGGCCTGAGGCCGCAGCGCGCCATCGGCGGTGAGGAAAGCCTACAAGGGCTTGAAGAACCGTCCAACCTCGGGCACGAAGAGCGTCATGGTAAAGACGACATCCTTCTCCTGCTCGGCCTGCGGCGCGACGCATACACGATGGTCCGGGCGCTGCGATGGGTGTGGCGAATGGAACACCATAGTTCAGGACGCGCCCCTATCGGCTGGCCCGGCCAAAAAATCACTCGGCGGAAAACGCGGCCAGTCCATTGCACTCACAGACCTGTCGACCGAGGAAACGCCGCCGCCCCGTACACTCTGCGGGGTTGAGGAGCTGGACCGCGTTCTGGGCGGCGGGCTGGTCCCGGCTTCGGCCCTTTTGGTGGGCGGAGACCCCGGCATTGGGAAGTCCACCCTGCTGCTGCAAGCCGCGGCGCGATTCGCGCGTGCAGGCGTGAAAACCATCTATGTCTCGGGCGAAGAAGCCAGCGCGCAAGTTCGCATGCGGGCCCGCCGTCTGGGGCTTGAGGACGCCCCCGTTCAACTCGCCGCCGAAACCAATCTGCGCGACATCCTCACAACGCTTGAAGCGGAAAAGCCCGGTCTGGCCATCATCGACTCGATTCAGACCATGTGGGCAGACAATGTCGACAGCGCACCCGGCTCGGTGTCACAAGTCCGGGCTGCGGCACATGAATTGACCACGTTTGCGAAACGGCACGGTGTTTCGATCATCATGGTTGGCCACGTCACCAAGGATGGCCAGATCGCCGGCCCTCGCGTGGTCGAGCATATGGTCGACACGGTGCTTTATTTCGAAGGCGAGCGCGGCCACCAGTTCCGCATACTGCGCGCAGTCAAGAACCGCTTTGGCCCGGCGGACGAAATCGGTGTATTCGAAATGACCGGCAAGGGGTTGGCACAAGTCACCAACCCATCGGCCCTGTTCCTGTCCGAACGTGGCAAACCAAGCCCCGGCTCTGCTGTTTTCGCCGGAATTGAAGGTACCCGCCCCGTGTTGGTCGAATTGCAGGCGCTCGTCGCACCCTCACCTCATTCGCAAGCGCGCCGAACCGTCGTAGGATGGGACAGCGGAAGGCTGGCAATGATCCTCGCAGTGCTCGAAGCGCGCTGCGGCATCCCCTTCGCGGGCCTTGATGTCTATCTGAACGTCGCCGGTGGATTAAAAATCAGCGAACCCGCTGCCGATCTGGCCGTTGCCGCTGCGTTACTGAGCGCACGCGAAGACACGGCCCTTCCCACGGATACGGTCGTTTTCGGAGAAATCTCGCTGTCTGGGGCACTTAGACCTGCCCCACAGACCGAAAACAGGTTGAAAGAAGCGCAAAAACTTGGTTTCACAGCGGCAATTGCTCCGGCAGGTGGCAAAACTGGCACTGTGGCAGGTCTGACACTCACCCGACCCTCTGATTTGGTGGGGTTTGTTGGCGAAACCTTCGGAGCAGGTTAAAGTCGCGCCTCGAGGGGCAGAAAAAGAACAGGCGAGGGCCATGGAAGGTTTTACAATAATTGACGGGGTGGTCGCGCTGATCATCGTGCTGTCGGGCTTGCTGGCCTACTCACGCGGTTTCATGCGCGAGGTTCTGGCCATTGCGGGCTGGGTCGCAGCGGCTGTTCTGGCATTCATCTTTGCCCCACAGGCCGTGCCGCTGGTCAAGGAAATACCGGTGGTCGGAGATTTCCTGCGCGACAGCTGTGAACTGTCGGTGATCACCGGTTTTGCAGCAGTCTTCGCCGTGGCGCTGATTGTGGTCAGCATCTTTACACCGCTGTTTTCATCGCTGGTCCAACGCTCGGCTTTGGGCGGGCTGGATCAGGCGCTGGGGCTGTTCTTCGGCATCGCGCGCGGCATTCTGCTGGTTGCAATCGCCTTCTTTGTCTATGACACGGTCATGACAGGCCAGTCCTATACAATCGTGGACGAAAGCCGCTCGGCCAAAGTGTTCGAGCAGTTCAGCAGCCAGATTGAAGAACAAAACCCCGAAGCGGCTCTGGGGTGGGTGACTGCACAATATGAAGAGTTGGTCGCCAGCTGCACCGCAGGAAACGAACAACCCGCAACCACCGCGCCCGCTGACGGGTAATCTCAGGTTGCATTGAATGATGAAAGCCCGGCACTGTCCGGGCTTTCTCGATTCAAATATACCCTTCCCCGCCACAGACCGTGCAGCGGATCGTTTTCAGCCCGAAACACCCGTCACACCGGCTGGAGATCGGTTTGCCAAGAATATCCCGGCTTTTGACAACTTCGCCCGCGCCGTTACAGATCTGACAGGGCGCCCGACCCATTCCCCGGCACCTGTGGCACCGTTGCTTGATCCGCTCCTGCTTTTTCTGTTGAGGTTTATGTTGCCACATTCCGGCCCTTTGCGTGCTGCACCCATCCTGACTTGCACATATTAAATGGCATGACAGCACATATGATTGCACATGTCATCTTCTTCCTGACCCTGCCGCGATCCCTGAAATCCCGACCTGCGGCAATAGGTGAGTGTGATCCTTTGATGACAGCCACGCCATTAGGCATTATGTGGAGGCCAACCCGCCACGGAATCGGAGCCACCGATCTTGTTCTTTCTGTACGAATGCGCGCTGGTCGTAACAATGGTCGCCCAATTGGCGTCGTTTTCGCCTGCTACCAAATTGCCCGCACGCACCTTACAGAGGATCCAGCGCCGACCAGCGGTCAATCCTCAGATCAAATCGTCATAGAAGTTGGAGCCCGTAAATGTGTGGGATTTTGGGAATCGCAAGTCGAACACATGATGTGTTTGCCGAAATCTATGACGGGTTGCTGATGCTGCAGCACCGGGGTCAGGATGCCTCAGGGATCGTGACCTACAACGGCGAGTTCTTCCGCGAAAAGAAGGCGAACGGCCTGGTCAAGGACGTGTTCAATGCCCAGGATGCGGAAACCCTTTTGGGCCATGTGGGCATGGGGCATGTGCGCTATCCGACGGCGGGATCTCTCAGCGCGGCCGAGGCGCAGCCCTTTTTTGTAAACGCCCCCTACGGCATCTATCTGGTTCACAACGGCAACATCACCAACACCGCTGAACAGCGCGAGAAGGTCACTGGCAAATACAGCCGGCACCTGCGCACCACGTCAGACTCTGAAATCCTGCTGAACGTGCTGGCCGACAAAGTGGCCGACGCGATCAAGGTGAATGGCAATCGCGAGCCCATCCGCAACCTCTTTGCCGGTGTGAAGATGACGATGGAACGCGTTCAGGGCGCCTATTCCGTGATCTGTCTGGTCGCCGGTGTCGGCATGCTGGCTTTCCGCGATCCGTTTGGCATTCGCCCGCTGTCAGTCGCCAAACGCGAAGTGGACGGAGACGGCGATGATTATGCCTTTGCCTCGGAAGACGTGGCCTTTGGCATCAACGGCTTTGAAAAGCTGCGTGATCTTCTCCCGGGTGAGGCAATTCTGATCGATCTGGACGGCAACATGCACGAGTTTCAGGCGGTCGAAGGCAAGCTGACGCCCTGTATATTCGAGTATGTCTACCTTGCCCGCCCGGACTCTTTGCTGGACGGTGTTTCGGTTTACAAAACTCAGATGCGCATGGGTCAGACGCTGGCCAAACAGATTCAGGACTCGGGCCTGGAAATCGACCGGATCATCCCGGTTCCTGACAGTGCCCGCCCTGTGGCTCTGGAAGCCGCGAAGATCACCGGTATCCCTTACCGTGAAGGCCTGGTCAAAAACCGCTATGTCGGGCGAACTTTCATCATGCCCGGTCAGGCAGAGCGGCAGAAATCCGTCCGCCGCAAACTGAATGCCGTCCCGTTGGAATTCGACGGCCACAGTGTCTTGCTGATCGACGATTCCATCGTGCGTGGCAACACCATCAAGAAGATTGTGCAAATGTGCCGCGACGCCGGGGCCAAGAAAGTCTATGTCGCCAGCGCCTCGCCTCCGGTGAAGTACCCCAATGTCTACGGCATAGACATGCCAACCAAGACCGAGCTGATTGCAAACGGCAAAGAGATCGAAGAGATCCGCGAAGAACTGGGCGCGGACGCACTGTTCTATCAGCATCTGGATGACCTGATCTGGGCCGCCAAGGAAGGCAATCCCGAGATCGAAGCCTTCGACTGTTCCTGCTTTGATGGCAACTACATCACAGGCAGCGTCAGCGAAGGTTATCTGGACAATCTGGAAAACAGCAGCCGTGTCAGCCAGAAACGCGCTGACATGCAGGTCCCGGGCGGGTCCTGGAATGCGGCAAAACTGGCCTCGGGTTGAGCGGACGATACGGAACTGATGCAATCGGTTTCCCATTCTGAACGGCGAATCAAAACGGTGGGTCATTCTGGCCCGACGAAGGCTGCCGGGCAGCCTGATTGCGGTCTTGTGTCGTGGATGAGTGGAAATTTGCCACAACCAATCGGCGAATTCCGCGCAATCACAAGGGTTTTTTTCAAGGGCACCAAATCGTGATGACACCTGTCCGCGCAGCGCTTTTGTTCACCTGAGCGTTTTGTTATCCGGCGGCGACCACTCACTCAACAAGGGGTTCCGGGCCATGTCCCGGACCACGGATCATGTCAAACGCCACAGTCAAAAGCGCGGCCACGCAGCGAGGTGCGCTGAAGAAGAATTCCGTCTCGGTTCTGGGAGTATTCGGGCCGAAAGCAGACATGCGCGCCCTGATGCGCCTGTCATCGGGCCGTGTAAAAGAGGTCAAACCCGGAAGCCGCGTTGCCTCCGGTACAGTGATCGCGATTGATGAGCATGGCATCATGCTGCGACAAAGCGGCCAGACCAAGCGTATCGCCATTCCCGGAGGCTGATCGCATCTTGACGCCCCGCGCCCGGGGGTTCAAACCGCAGGCATGACCGACAAGACCAAAATTGCCCTGATAACCGGGGCCTCTCGCGGGCTGGGCGCTGCCCTGGCCGAAGCACTGGCACCCGAATACCACATCGTCGCCGTCGCCCGGACCACCGGCGGGCTGGAAGAACTTGACGATCGCATCAAAGCCAAGGGTGGCTCGGCCACGCTGGCACCGATGGACATCACCGATCCGAACGCGATGGCAACCCTGTGCCGCGGAATCCATGACCGTTGGGGCAAGGTGGATCTGTGGCTGCACACGGCCATTCACACCTCGGCGCTGACACCGGTACATTTCGTCGACCCCAAGGAATGGACCAAGGCAGTCAACACGAACGCAAACGCAACCTCGGTTCTGATTCCGTACGTCACGCCCCTGCTGGGTGAAAACGGCCGCGCGGTGTTTTTCGATGACCCGAAAGCCGGTGAGAAGTTCTATGGCATCTACGGTGCCACCAAAGCCGCGCAAATGGCTCTGGCCCGCAGTTGGGAGGCCGAAACCAAACGCACTGGTCCGAGGGTTTCGATTGTGGAACCAGCGCCGATGCCGACCGCCGTGCGTGCACGATTCCATCCGGGTGAAGACCGCGATGCGTTGACGAGCACGGCTGATGAGGCCGCCCGGATTCTGGCGCTGCTTTAGGAAATGGCCCTGACGGGCCATGCCTCCGGCGGGGATATTTTTAGCCAGATGAAGATGGGATCAGGCGATATGAACGCCGTTGCGCCCGGCGAGATCGACGAAGAACTGCCACGCGACACGACCCGAACGCGATCCGCGAGTGGCCTGCCATTCAATTGCCTCGGCGCGCAGGGTTTCGGCATCGACCGAAACGCCGTAGGCCGCGCAATAACGGTCGATCATGGCAAGATATTCATCCTGATCGCAGGGATGGAATCCCAGCCACAATCCGAAGCGGTCGGACAATGATACCTTTTCCTCGACCGCCTCTGACGGGTTGATGGCGCTGGAACGTTCGTTTTCAATCATGTCCCGCGGCATCAGGTGGCGGCGGTTCGAGGTCGCGTAGAATACCACGTTTTCCGGGCGACCTTCTATGCCGCCATCCAGAACGGCCTTGAGCGATTTGTAATGCTGGTCATCGTGACTGAACGAGAGGTCGTCGCAAAACAGGATGAACCGATAAGGTGCCGTGCGCAGGTGGTTCAGCAGGCGGGCGACCGAACCCATGTCTTCGCGCTGAAGTTCCACTAGTTTCAGTTCGGGGTGGTCCGCGCTCAGCGCGCCGTGAACGGCTTTCACGAGGCTGGACTTGCCCATCCCCCGCGCCCCCCATAGCAACGCATTGTTTGCCTTGTAACCAGCCGCGAACCGGCGCGTATTATCAAGCAACGTGTCACGCGACCGATTGATGCCGACCAACAGATCCAGATCGACGCGATTGACCTGTTCAACCGGTTCTAGCCGTTCCGGTTCCACATGCCAGACAAAGGCCGGGGCTGCGTTGAAATCCGGTGTGGCCAAAGGCGCCGGCGCCATGCGCTCCAACGCGGCAGCAATACGGTTCAGGGCTTGGTCGTCCATCGGCTCCTCCGGTCAGGTCTGGATCGGTTCAAAGCATGTTCTGATTGGCGCAACAAGGCCAGCCAACGAAAAGGGCGCGCCCGTCGGGGCGCGCCTCAGTTGCTGTGTCAGCAGATTACTTGTCGTCTTCGAATTCCCGCATCAGGTCTTCGTCTGCTTCGGCTTCTTCATCATCGTAGTAACCTTCAGCCCGCAATTGCTCTTCCCGTTTCCTTTCGACCCGAGCCACCAGGAAGATCGAGATCTCGTAGAGGCCGTAGACCACAACAAAGAGAATGATCTGGGTGATCACGTCAGGGGGCGTCACGATCGCCGCCAGCACCAGAATGCCAACAACCGCGTATTTGCGCATTGCACCCAGACCCTCTGCGCTCACCAGTCCTGCCTTGCCCATGAGGGTTAGAAGAACCGGCAATTGGAAGCACAGCCCAAAGGCCATGATGAACTTGATCGTCAGGTTCAGGTATTCCTGCGCCGAGCCCTGAAACACCACGCTTAGCGGCGCTGTAGTTACTCCATCGGCCACGGCTTCACCTTCAGCCCCGAACTGCTGGAACCCAAGGAAGAAGTCATAGGCCAACGGCGTCACAACGTAGAAAGCAAAGCTTGCGCCCAGAAGGAACATGAAGGGCGAGGCCAGCATGAAAGGCAGAAACGCGTTCTTTTCCGACTTGTAGAGGCCCGGAGCCACAAAGCGCCACATCTGCATCCCGATATAGGGAAAGGCCAGAATGAACCCGCCGAGCAGCGAGACCTTGATCGCGACAAAGAACCCTTCCTGCGGCGATATGAAGATCAGGCCGCAATCCTGTCCACGCTCATTCAGAACCTCACATAGGGGATTGGTCAGAAAGTTGAAGAGCGGCGTGGCCACCGTAAAGCAGATGATCATCCCGACCAGAAAGGCCACGACGCAGTGGATCAACCGCGTACGCAGCTCGGCCAGATGCTCGATCAATGGGGCCGAGGTATCTTCGATCTCGTCGGTCTTGGTCATGTTTCGCCTTCAGTCTTCAGCGCCGCTTCGGCTTCTTCGGCCTTGGCCAGTGCCTCGGCAGCTTCCTTGGCTTTGCGCTCGGCGGCGGCGCGAGCAGTTGAGGCCTGAATTTTCTTGGCCTGCTCTGCCCGCTCTGCTGCCAGTTTACCGGTTTCACTGTCAGGATCGAACTTAGTGGGATCGATGCTTTTCGCCATATCCTGCGCGGCTTGCTTTACGCCGTCCATGGCCGAGCCCACAGGGTTCGCGGCAGCGTTGAGACCTTTCTTGATCTCGTTCACTCCGGCCTGATCGGCAGCCTCGTTCATGGCGCTGCTGAATTCGCGCGCCATGCCACGGGCCTTGCCGACAAAACGCCCCACATTGCGAAACAACACCGGCAGGTCCTTCGGCCCGACAACGATCAGGGCGACAATGCCGATGACCAGAAGCTCGGTCCAGCCCAGATCAAACATCTGTGTTTACACCTTGTCTTTCTCGGTCTCGGGTGTGACATCCTTGGCCAGTTCCGACGCGTCCTGTTCCAGTTCTTCCGAACCGTCTTTGACGCCCTTCTTGAACGCAGTGATGCCTTTGCCGACTTCGCCCATCAGCGAGCTGATCTTGCCACGGCCAAACAGAACCAGAACCACAACGGCGATCAGCAGAAGACCGGGAAGGCCAATATTGTTGAGCATGTCTCTTCTCCTTTTTCATCGACGCATGTGCGCCGGGAATATGAACTGGGACCGTGTTTACGCCCGTATGCCCTGCCTCAAAAGGGATTAGGCGAAAATTGAGCACGAAAATTGAAGCGATCTGCAAAAAACTATGGGCTCGCATTTTCCAACTGACAGGTTTATGTCAGTTGGAAGTGGCTAGAACGATGGTATCGAAACCTGGTCAACGGAGACTCACATGACCCAAGTTGCAGAATTTGTCACTTTCACCCTGGCCGAAGGCACAACGACCGAAGAGTTCTTAAAGCTCAGCCAGGCCACCGAAGCGTTTGTTCGCGCCGCTCCCGGCTTTGTTCATCGCAACCTTAGCAAGGGCGATGACGGGGGGTGGACGGATTGTGTGGTCTGGCAGAACATGAATGCCGCGCAGGATGCCGCGGCCAAGTTTCCCCAGCAGGATTTTGCGCCCGCCCTGATGGCCGCCATCAAACCCGGCAGCGAAAAGATGCGCCATGAAAATGTGCTATGGAACATGACCGTTTAAAGGTGGTCTGGACGGCGTGTCATGCGCCGAACTGACCGCCTGTTCGATATCATCCAGATCCTGCGCGATGGCAAACTGCACCGCGCGCAGGACATCGCGGACCGGCTGGAAGTGTCGGTCCGCACCATCTATCGCGACATGGATACTCTGGTCGCTTCGGGCGTCCCGGTCGAAGGTGAGCGCGGCGTGGGTTACATGGTGCGCGAGCAGATCACCCTGCCGCCGCTGAATCTGACCCCGGCCGAGCTTGAGGCACTGAACCTCGGTATGGCCATCGTTGCCGAGGCCGCGGATCCAGAGCTGAAAGCCGCTGCGAACTCTCTGGCCGACAAGATCGATGCCGTTCTGCCCACACAGGTTGTGGCCGAGGCCGATACCTGGAAATTCGCGGTCTATCCTTTCGCCGATGCAGCCCGTGGGCTTGCGCATATGGCACCGATCCGCGCGGCCATCAAATCGCGCCAGAAGCTTCAACTGTCCTACCGCCGCATTGACGGTGTTTTGACCGAGCGCACCATCCGTCCTTTACACATGGAATACTGGGGCCGCGTCTGGACCCTGACTGCTTGGTGCGAATTGCGAAACGGTTTCCGCGTCTTCCGTATCGACCTGATCGAATCCGTGTCGCCGCTGCCAGAGATCTTCGCAGACGAACCCGGAAAACGCCTGAGCGACTACGACCCCCACGCCTGACGGGCAGCCGTGTTCAGGATTGTCCCGGACAGAGTGCACAGCCCAAAACGGGCCATGTATCCTCACTTCAGGTAGGGATCCGGATCAACGGATTCAAAACCTTTGCGCACTTCGAAATGCACATAGGCATCGTCTCCGCCTCGCAACTGCGCCAGCTTTTGCCCACGGCGTATCCGATCACCTTTCTTGACGGTGATATCATCAACGTTGGCATAGACCGTCAGCAGATCGTTATTGTGTTTAACCACGATGATCGGCACCTGATCCGCGTCCGCCGTAATCGCCGCAACGGTTCCGGCCTCAGCCGCGGTGACTGCTGTGCCAGGGGCCGCGGCGATGTCGATACCTTCGTTCTTGCCCTTCTTATATCCACGGATGATGGTGCCGCTGACCGGCAGGGACAAGGCGGTAGACCGCGTGTTTGTAGGGGCTTCGGCAGTCACATCAGGGGCTTCGGCGAGCGGTTCAACCTTTTCATCGGGCAAGGGTTGCGTGGCACTTGGAGGCGTTGGCGTCGGCGATCCCTGCCCCGGTTCCGTTACCTCGGTGGCCGCAACAGGCGCCGCCGCAGCGGCGCTTTGACGTGGGGCGGGCTGGTTTTTGACCGGGATCAACAGAAACTGACCTTCACGTACGGTGAAGTCGGACCCAAGACCGTTCCATTCCGCCAGCGATTCGACCGGCACCTGATAGAGGCGCGAGATCGTGTACGCCGTTTCGCCGCGCTTGACCTTATGGCGGACAGGTTCCGGCCCGCTTGCGACCGGCGCCGGGGCTGGTTTGGCAGGTTCCAGCGTTGTTGTCCGGACGCCCTCCGTTTCAGGGGCCTGATCAATTGCCGCCCCGGCAACCGACGCGATGTCCACGCCACTGCCCGCGCCCACTGATCGTGGCAGGGCCAGAACTTCGCCGTCTCGCAGGGTGTCGGTTGTCTGAAGGCCATTGAAACGCGACAGCTCACCCTCGGGCAGGCCAACGCGCGCGGCCACATCGCGCACCGTGTCGCCCCGTCGGGCCACGACAACCTGGTAGTTCGGATACGTTATCACCCCCCGGCTATCGGGGGACGGGCGGGACGTTGTTGCCGACTGCACTGCATCAGTGGTCGAAAACCCGCCGATCTGCCCGCGCAGGTCATAATCCAGTGGCCCCTCACACCCGGCCAGAAAGGCCAGAGCGGCCACTCCGGTCGCGCAGCGACGCATAGCTGATTTGGATACTGCACTCATAATTCTGTCCTCAACGCCTGCCCCTGTTGTCCGGGGTTCCGGCGACCAATTTATAAAGCCTGCTACGCCTCGTCCTTGCCAAGCCCTTCAAGCAGGGGCACGAAACGGACCGACGTCAATTCGTCATAGTCCAGACCGTCCTCGGTGCGCGTCACTTTGATCAACTGCTGCACCGTGTCCGACTGACCCACGGGTAAAACCATAATACCTCCGATTTTCAGCTGCGCCAAGAGTGGTCCCGGAGGGTCTTCGGCCGCCGCCGTCACAATGATCCGATCAAACGGAGCCTGTTCCGGTAAACCAAAGGATCCATCCGACAACATGGACGTGATATTCGTAAGCCCCAGATCGGCAAAAAGCTTTCCTGTCTCGCTGACCAGCCGCCGGTGGCGTTCGACCGTATAGACCCTGCGCGACAGTTTCGACAAGATTGCCGCCTGGTAACCCGACCCCGTTCCGATCTCGAGCACGGTATCGCGCGGCCGAACGTCCAGCGCCTGCGTCATGAGGCCGACGACCGATGGCTGACTGATCGTCTGACCGCAGGAAATCGGCAATGGCATGTCCTCGTAGGCGCGATCCGCGAACAGGCCGGTGACAAAGCGTCCCCGGTCAACCTGTTCCATCGCCGCCAGAACGCGCGCATCCGTAACCCCCCGTTTGCGCAGGGCAAACAGGAACTGCATCACGGTTTCCGGGTCCAATCCGCTCATTCGACCGCCTTCAATGCCTCCAGCATGTCATATGCGGTCAAGTCGGCGCGCATCGGCGTGACCGAGATATAGCCTTCCAGATTGACCGCAGCATCCGTTCCCGGCGCAGTCGGGTTATGCTGATAGCCACCCTTGATCCACAGGAAGCGCCGCCCCGAGGGCGAGCTGTGCGGCTCGACCGAAAAATGCGTGTCGCGCCGGAATCCCTGCGCTGCAACGCGCGTACCCAGCACCTCATCTGCCGGAACAGGTGGAAAATTCACGTTGTAAAACAGGCGGTAATCACCCTGCTCCTCCGGATTTGCATCCAGAATGCGCCGGACGAGGTCTGCCCCGTACCGAGCGGCAGCTTCGAACGCGTCGTCCAGCCCCAGATTTCGTGGGCCGAAATACTGTGACAAGGCAATAGCAGGAATACCTTGCAGGGCCGCTTCCATCGCGCCGCCAATAGTGCCCGAATAAAGCGTGTTTTCGGCTGAGTTGTTGCCCCGGTTCACGCCGGACAGGACCAGATCCGGTGGGCAGTCCGTCATCACATCATGCAGCCCCGCCAATACACAATCCGCAGGCGACCCTTCCGCCGCATAACGCCGTTCGCTCAGCTTGGCGATCATTGTGGGGTGGGTGTAACTGATGCAATGCCCGACCCCGGATTGCTCAAAGGCAGGTGCGACAACCCAAACCTCGCCATCCGGCCCAGCCAGTTCGGCAGCGATCGCTTCCAGCGTGATCAAGCCCGGAGCGTTGATCCCGTCATCATTGGTCAGAAGAATACGCATGTGCCCGATCTACCCCCACGTTTGGCCCTTGATAGACCCGGCACTGCGCTGCGGCAAGCGACGTGGACCTGCAACCTGAGGCTTTCGCGCACCACTCGTACGGAAATCGAGAGGTCAACTCTGCATCTTGGGAAAAATGAAACACTTGTCACGACGAATGGTCAGCCACATGACACGGCCCGGATTGGGCACAAAGACATTCGGAACCGTCGCCCTGAGGACCGAGCCGTCGTAGTCCATGCGAAACTCGACCAGGCTTTCGTTTCCCAGAAAACGCGCACGTTCGACCACGCCCCGCGCTGCTACTCCATCAGTCGCGGTCGGCAATGGGCCTTTGCCGTTGCGATCAAAATCCAGTTTGACGTGCTGGGGGCGGAAGACGATCTCGACATCCGTTCCATCCGGGATACCCGGCGCCAGGAATTGACCAAAAGGCGTGTCGGCCAGCGCTCCGTTCACTTGCGCTTGCAGCACGTTAATATCACTGAAAAACGCCACGGCTGCCTTGTCTGCAGGTCGGGTGTAGACGTTGTATGGCGCGCCCTGCTGGACGATCTTTCCGCGCCGCATCAGCGCGATCTCATCCGCCATCCGCATTGCCTCTTCCGGCTCGTGTGTGACCAGCAGGACAGCCGCATCCTCTTCCTTGAGAATGGACAGCGTCTCGTCGCGAATACCGTCGCGCAGACGGTTGTCGAGACCCGAGAACGGCTCGTCCATCAGCATGATCCTGGGGCGTGGCGCCAAAGCGCGGGCCAGGGCCACGCGTTGTTGCTCTCCGCCCGATAACTGATGTGGGAAACCGTCGATGAACCGCATCAGGTCCACTTTGCGCAGCAGTTCCTCGACCCGGGCACGTTTCTCGTCCTTGCTGCCCCTCAGGCCAAAGGCCACGTTGTTGGCCACGCTCAGATGAGGAAACAGCGCAAAGTCCTGAAACATCAACCCGATCTCGCGCCGCTCTGGCGGCACCCGAAACACGGTGTCACAGATCAGCTTGCCATCGACGTAGATCTCGCCCGAGTCCTGCATCTCAACCCCGGCAATCATGCGCAGGGTGGTGGATTTCCCGCAGCCAGACGGCCCCAACAAACACGTCACCTTGCCGGCCTGCACGGTCAACGACACGTCATCCACAACGACACGCCCTTCGAACCGGCAAATAATGTTGCGAATTTCCAGACGCGGAGGAGTTGCGTTACCTGTCACCGATGGACCCCATTGCCTGTCCCGATCAAATCCATCGGGCTTGGGCGGGGATAGCAACCCCGCCCCTCAGGTGCAAGCGATCAGCAGCAACCACCGGGTGAAGCTGCTTCGCCTGTGGCCTCAAACGGGCTTTCGCCGCCGCAGCCCTCGAAAATACCGAAGTGGTTAGAAAAATCGCCGATAAAGTCGAAATGGCGGGCAAACCGCGTGTCCCTAAGCATCATCCAGGTATTGCCGCAGACCGGAAAGACCTTACCGGTTTTAATAACGTGGTGATCGTCCAGAACAAACGCATGCGGTGCGTTGGGAACAGTGCCTTTATAGACCACAGCCTGACCGTAATCCTCACAGGCCGGTTCCAGCGCAGGCAGCTTGAACATACGATAGGTCGCCGAAAGGAATTTGAGCGGGGCAACACGTTCTTCCAACACCGGGTTCTCGATGGTCAGCGGGCGATGCGTCACCAGGCGCGGATCGCCGAAACCCGCCTTGCGCGCAATCGACAGGAAGTCGTTCCAGTACAATGCACCCGACAGGCACTCGCCATACAAAACCTCATCCTCGGTCATCGCCTGTGGGATACGGCGGTCGGCATAGACGTCCGAGAAGTACATTTCGCCGCCCTCTTTCAGCAGCCGGTGCGCGCCCTTCAGAACAGCATCCTTGTCGGTCGCCAGGTTGATGACACAGTTCGAGACGATGATGTCAAACGATCCGGGCTCCAGATTCAGCTCATCCAGCTTTTCGATATAACCGTGATGGAATTCCACATTGCTCTGGGCGTGACCAAACGCGCTGGCATGATATTCCTGATGCGCACGGGCGACATCCAATTGCTCAGGCGTCATGTCGATCCCGACGACCCGGCCCTTTTCACCGACCATGGCGGACAAGGCATAGACGTCGCGTCCGGCCCCGCAGCCGAGATCGAGGATCGACATGCCTTCAAGATCCAGCGGCGCGATAAGACCGCAGCCATAGTAGCGCGTCAGCACATCGTCGTGAATCCTTGAGAGGATACGCTTGAGGTGTTCTGGCATGTCGTCAGGCGTGCAGCAGGCGTTGGTCTGCAAATCCGCACTGCTTTGCAGGACTTCACCATAATAATTCTGCACCGATTCATGCTTCATCGCGGTCTTCCCCTTGCAAGTGGCTGCATCGCAGCTAATGCACAGGTCCGCGGTTCGCAATCCGGGTAAGGCGCTTCTGACAAAAGTGTGAGCCTTCTGGTGGGGCTTTACGCCAGCAGCTCGAAATCCACACCGGCGCGGATATTGCCATTCACCTGAACTTCAAGCCGATGCGCTCCGGGGACCAGCTTGAAAGTCGTGGCATCGCCCTTCAGTTTGTGACGCTTGTCAAGATTAAGCCTGCCGCCTTTCAGGGTCGCCTGTTTCAGCTTATGCACCTTCGCTGAGGTTTTCCCTCCAGGGCGTTGAAAGTGAATGATATAATCCACCAGGACGAGCTGTTCACCTTCTCCACTCAAACCGACTGAAAACTCCAATGCGCCGCCGATGCGGGCTTTGGATTTCAGGTCAATCGTTACTGCAACATCGGTATCCGGGTTAAATCCCAGCATTTTCATCGCCTCTGGGTGTCCCGCCTTGACCAGTCCGCGCAGCGCATGAGAGGTCATCCACTCCAGCTCTGCCGTGGTCTGTCGCCCCTCGGCGCGCCACTTGTCCAGACGGCCCAGCACCAGGCCAGGGTCCTGTTTGGTGATGTCATTCAGATGGTTGGCAACGGACCGCGTGACATACCGGGTCGGATCACCGTGCAATCGATCCAACAGCGGCAACGGGTCCGTCAGACCCAGACTGATGCCCTGCCCCCATGGCAGACGGGGCCGCGTGCCTTCACTGACCAATCGGCGCACGTGATAGCTGTCATGGGTACACCAGTCCTGCATCCGCTCGAGCACCCTGTCCGGGGCATGATTCAGGAAAGGCCGAATGGCCCATTCCATCGAAAACCGCTGCGTCAGCTCTTCCAACACGTCCAAGGATACACCAACGTGACCCAGCCCGATACCAGCGACCCATTCACCCAGAGGCGCGAAAATGAAATCGCCGAAATCATCATCCGATCTGGAAGGGTCCAGCGCAGGCGGCAATGCCCGTAAAATCACCGGGGCGACTGTTGGCAAGTCACCCGGCAGGGCCTGTTGCAGACACTCAGCGATCCAGGCCATACGCTCTTTCAGTTCCAGTTCGGGCAGGCGCGACATGACCTGTGTCCGAAACGCAGGAGCATTGAACGCCGGTTCAGCTTCCACAAATAACTTACTGAGAAAGCTTACTTTCTCAGCGTTGAACAACTGATCCTTTAACGAAAACCCCTGCGCCATGGTCACATCGTCAGGTTGGTCGCACCGCCGTCCAGCAGGATGTTCTGGCCGACAATAAAGCCCGCATGTTGCGAACAGAGAAACGCACAGGTGGCACCAAATTCCTGCCGCGAACCATAGCGTCTGACCGGGATTGTCGCCGCACGGTTGGCGCGTGCTTCGTCGATCGAAATACCCTGTTGTTCCGCCACACCGCTGTCCAGAGAATCCGCCCGGTCCGTGGCATGAATACCCGGCAGCAGGTTGTTGATGGTCACCCCGTGTGGCGCCACCTGACGCGAAGTTCCGGCAACATAGCCAGTCAGACCGGTACGCGCCGCATTTGACAGGCCCAGAACCGCAATCGGCGCACGCACGGATTGCGAGGTTATGTTGACCACCCGGCCCCATCCCTTGTCCATCATTTCGGGAAGCAAAGCTTTCATGAATGCAATCGGTGTCAGCATGTTGCTATCCAGCGCCTTGATGAAATCATCCCGCTCCCAGTCCGACCACGATCCGGGCGGCGGTCCACCGGCATTTGTCACAAGAATATCAACGCCCTGCGCAGCTTTGATCACCTGCGCTTGCCCGTCGGGCGTGGTCACGTCGCAGGCCACGGTCTGCACCTCAACGCCGTGCTCTGACCGCAGGCGCGCGGCCTCAGCCTCCAACGCCTTGGAACCACGTGCGTTCATCACGAGGTTTACGCCAGCCGCAGCAAGCGCCTCGGCGCACCCAAGACCCAATCCCTTGCTGCTGGCACAGACCAGCGCGCGTTTTGCTTGAATTCCCAGATCCATCGGATCCTCCCTGTCAGTCATTGCCGCATGTCTAGCACCGGCCAGACAGGGAAGACCAGAACGGCAGCGCCACCTCAGTAAAAGAACTCTTCCCGGACGATCTTGCCGTCAGCGACGTGATAGACACCCACTTCGCGCATATCGAACGCTTCGCCGGTTTCCTTCACCTTGCCCTGCACTTCGAAAATCACGGCAAAACGGTCTTCGCCATGGGGAAACGGGTCACTGACAGACGCACCAGAAACCTCATGAGCGCTTTCCCACCACTCGTGTTTGCCACGGATGGCGTCGAGCCCTTTGGTCTCCCGACCCATTCCCTGAAAGTCCTGCCCTTCGACCGATACGGCGTCGGGTGCATACAGCTTGGATAGGTTTTCCTTGGCCCGGTCTTCCCGGCAACCAGCCACCAGTTCGTCGGCAATCTCTTTCAAATTCATTGATCCACTCCATCATTTGTTCACTATATGTTCTTATTGCCACAGACGTATGATTCGAACCAGCCCCTTTGTCTTGCTTCGGCAGGATTCCCCGCATATACGCGCGCTCATGCTTGATACCTCGAACCAACCCACATTGCCGCCCGAGATCGCCCGGCGCCGGACATTCGCCATCATCTCGCACCCGGATGCGGGCAAGACGACGCTGACGGAAAAGTTCCTGCTGTACGGGGGTGCGATTCAGATGGCCGGTCAGGTCCGTGCCAAAGGCGAAGCCCGGCGAACGCGGTCGGACTTTATGCAAATGGAGAAGGATCGCGGTATCTCGGTTTCCGCATCCGCAATGTCATTTGACTATGACACCTTCAGGTTCAATCTGGTGGATACGCCGGGTCACTCGGACTTTTCCGAGGATACCTATCGCACGCTGACCGCTGTGGATGCTGCCGTGATGGTGATCGACGGAGCGAAAGGTGTGGAAAGCCAGACGCAGAAACTGTTCGAGGTCTGCCGCCTGCGCGATCTGCCGATCCTGACCTTCTGCAACAAGATGGACCGCGAAAGCCGCGATACGTTCGAGATCATCGACGAAATTCAGGAAATGCTGGCCATCGACGTCACCCCTGCGGCATGGCCCATCGGCGTGGGCCGCGATTTTATCGGTTGCTACGACATGCTGCGCGACCGGCTTGAGCTGATGGATCGCGCGGACCGCAACAAGGTGGCCGAAAGCATCGAGATCAATGGGCTGGACGACCCGAAACTGGCGAAACACGTGCCCGAGCATCTGCTGGACAAGCTGCTGGAAGAGGTCGAGATGGCCCGTGAATTGCTGCCCGCGCTTGACCCGCAGGCTGTGCTGGAAGGCCATATGACACCGATCTGGTTCGGTTCGGCCATCAACTCGTTTGGCGTCAAGGAACTGATGGAAGGCATCGGTGCCTATGGCCCGCAGCCACAGGTTCAGTCTGCCGAACCGCGCCAGATATCCCCCGACGAAAAGAAGGTCGCAGGGTTTGTCTTCAAAGTGCAGGCCAACATGGACCCCAAGCACCGCGACCGGGTGGCGTTTGTCCGCATGGCCAGCGGCCACTTCAAGCGCGGTATGAAACTGACCCATGTGCGGTCGAAAAAACCGATGGCGATCTCGAACCCGGTGATGTTCCTCGCCTCAGACCGGGAATTGGCGGAAGAGGCCTGGGCCGGAGATATCATCGGCATTCCCAACCACGGGCAACTGCGCATCGGCGACACCCTAACCGAAGGCGAAGCGCTGCGCGTGACCGGCATCCCCTCCTTCGCGCCGGAACTGTTGCAAACAGTGCGGCCCGGAGACCCGATGAAGGCCAAGCATCTGGAAAAAGCCCTGATGCAGTTCGCCGAAGAAGGCGCCGCCAAAGTGTTCAAACCCTCGATCGGCTCGGGTTTTATCGTGGGGGTCGTTGGTGCATTGCAGTTCGAAGTGCTCGCCAGCCGGATCGAGATGGAATACGGCCTGCCCGTGCGCTTTGAAGCATCGCAGTTCACCTCGGCCCGATGGGTCAGTGGTGAAAAGACCGAGGTCGAAAAGTTCGTGAATGCCAACAAACAGCACATCGCCCATGACCATGACGGCGACATTGTCTATCTGACCCGCCTGCAATGGGATATCGACCGGGTCGTCCGCGATTATCCCGCGCTGAATCTGACCGCGACAAAAGAGATGATGACCTGAGGCAACTGGCTGATTGCGCAGCCGAACCCGGCTGTGCAATCCTGCGCGCATGAGTGACGACGAACTGACCTATCCCGGTGGCCTGCCCGACATGCTGGACAGCTATGAGAACCGGCGCAGCCCGTTTCAGTTCGGCACCCTGACCCTGCCCGTGCTTGACGTCGATCTGGAAGATCTGGCCAAACGAACCGTGCCCGACACAGCCACCGAATTGCCGCCCGGACGCAGTAGCACGTGGGACCGTAAGCGCGTCCAGATCGCGCGGGAATTTGTCGGGAATTCGGAGCTTGCCTTCCTCAATTCCCAACTGATCTCGAACCTAAGAAAGCGGTCATTCCCGCGTCAGGCCCCTGCGCTGTTCTGCCGGGTGTGGCAAGAGCAATCAGATCACCTTCTTTCCGTCCTCGACCTGCGATGGCTGGTGTCTTCTGTTCAGACCTTTGCCGATCATGGTCAGACCCCGACACAGCGCGAGGTCGGACATGCCCTGCGCGTATTCTTCGGCATGATGAAACTGTATGAGTTCGAGAGGCTCTTCTCGGGGCTGGCCCCGGAAACGCCGTTTCAGTTCAAGGGCAGGAAACACGTGCCGCTGCCCTATCAGATGAAAGGCTTTTCCTTCGAAAAGGGCGGCCTGGATGTCAATCTCATCGCCCCGATCTGGACCAAGGCGATGAACGATCCCACCATTGCGCCACTCGTGGATCACCTGATGACCGAACTGAACAAGGACCCCGGCGGTGTCTTTCGGCGTCTGAAACTCATGCGCGACACCCGCGCGCCGCGCAAATGACCACCTGGGGCATTGTCTCGATGGTCCGAGGGCCAACCGAAGACGTCCTTCGGTTCGTGGCCCATCACCTCGAACTGGGGGCGGATTTCATGTATATCTACATGGACGAGCCCAACCGCCGCACGTTCAGAGCACTCAGAATGCACCCCAAGGTCCGGGTTCGCGTCTGTGATGATGCCTTTTGGGAAAAACGCGGACGCGCACGACCGGAAAAACATCAGGTGCGCCAGTCGGTTCACGCCACTTTTGCCTACCGAAACACTCAACTAGATTGGTTGACCCATATCGACGTGGATGAATTTCTATGGTCCACAATCCCCATCGCAGATGTGTTGCGCGATGTTCCGAACGCGGTTCACGCCGCCCGTGTCCGCCCGTTAGAGGCGCTGGCCGGGGGAAAAGACCTGTACAAAGCACATATCCCGCATGGCCCGAACCGCGAGGCGTTGGTCGAGACCATCTATCCGAATTACGGCGCGTTTGTCATGGGTGGTTTCCTAAGCCACGTGCAGGGAAAGTTGTTCGTGCGCACCGGATTGAAAAACTTAAGCTTTCGCATCCACAACTTGTTTCAGAACAAAGTGCTGCTGCCCTGCAAACACGAACTCCCTCAGATCGATCTGTGCCATCGCCATGCCCCGGGTTGGGACCACTGGATTGCGCATTATCAGTTTCGCATGGATCGCGGCTCGTATCAGGCTGGCATGGCACCGAATGTCCCGCGTGACCAGGGTGGTCTGAGCAAGAATGAATTACTCCGCTGGATCGAGGCCGAACAAGGCATGGACGGCCTGCGCGCGTTCTACAATGAAATGAGCGGCACAGACTCAGAGGTGCGCACCAACCTGGAACGCCACGGCCTGCTGCGCCACCGACCACTGAACCTGGACGAAAAGCTAGAGAAACACTTCCCCGGAAGTTGCTGAATTGTTGCTGAAATTCATGGAAAGCCACGGGCAGGAACAGGTGAAATTCTCTTCATTTGACCCCGACCAACGTTTTTGTTATGTCCGCGTACAAGCCGAAATGTCGCATCACGCGTATGGCCATCCGGGCCCGGCACATCTTTGACGCGCGGGCCAGGTCAAGTGTCCGCAAAAACCGGACTTACATGACAAAATTTAACGAACTGAACCTGAACCCGAAGGTCCTCAAAGCCATTGAGGAAGCCGGATACGAAACCCCAACCCCTATTCAGGAAGGCGCGATTCCTCCCGCTCTGGAAGGCCGCGATGTCTTGGGAATCGCCCAGACCGGCACCGGAAAAACCGCCAGCTTCACACTGCCGATGATCACTCTGCTGGCGCGTGGACGTGCCCGCGCGCGGATGCCACGCTCGCTGGTTCTGTGCCCGACGCGGGAACTGGCAGCTCAGGTGGCTGAAAATTTCGACACCTACAGCAAGCACCTGAAACTGACCAAAGCGCTGTTGATCGGCGGCGTCAGTTTCAAAGAGCAAGAGGCGCTGATCGACCGCGGCGTCGATGTTCTGATCGCCACTCCGGGTCGTCTTCTGGATCATTTCGAACGTGGCAAGCTGCTGCTGAACGGCGTGCAGATCATGGTGGTGGACGAAGCCGACCGGATGCTGGATATGGGCTTTATTCCTGACATCGAGCGCATCTTCTCGCTGACGCCTTTCACACGGCAAACGCTATTCTTCTCGGCGACCATGGCATCCGAGATCGAACGAATCACAGATACATTCCTGTCGGCCCCTGCACGGGTTGAAGTTGCCCGGCAAGCAACCGCATCCGAGACGATCGAACAGGGCGTTGTCATGTTCAAAGGCGGCCGCCGGGATCGTGAAGCAAGCCAGAAGCGCAACGTGCTGCGTGCTTTGATCGACGCTGAGGGTGAAAAGTGCACCAACGCAATCATCTTCTGCAATCGCAAGACAGATGTCGATATCTGTGCGAAATCGCTGAAGAAATATGGCTATGATGCGGCCGCCATCCATGGCGATCTGGATCAGTCACAGCGGATGAAGACACTGGACGGGTTCCGCGACGGATCATTGCGCCTGCTGGTGGCATCGGACGTCGCTGCGCGCGGTCTGGACGTTCCGGCCGTCAGCCACGTGTTCAATTTCGACGTCCCCGGCCACCCCGAGGATTACGTGCACCGTATCGGCCGCACCGGTCGCGCCGGTCGCGAAGGCAAGGCAATTACGATTTGTTCAGGCCGAGATGAAAAGGCCCTCGCCGCGATCGAAAAGCTGATCCAGAAAGACATTCCACGCCTCGACAATCCGATCAAGGAAGACCCCAAGCCCGAAAAGCCGACGCCCGAGAAGAAAACCCGGGAGCCAGATGGCAAAAAAGACGTCAGGAAAGAGCGAGAGCCAAAGGGCCGTGGCCGGGGACGCAAGGAAGACACCGGTCGGGCCGTTGTGGGCATGGGTGATCACCTGCCCAGCTTCATAGCCCTCAGTTTTGACGAGCGTCGAGCGGGCTAAATCGCCAGCATCAACGCCAGTATCGAAACACCCAACAGCAGCATCCCGGCGATTTCTCGCCGGGTGATCGTCTCGCGGAAAAACAGGATCGAGGCCATCAGGCTGAAGATTAGTTCCACCTGACCCAGCGCTTTGACATAAGCTGCGTTTTGCAAGGTGAAGGCCCAGAACCAGCAAAACGACCCACCCAGACTGGTCAGGCCGACAAACACGCCGGTAGATCGCGTCTGCCAAACCGCACGCAGCTCGGCCCGGTCGCGCCACAACAGCCACAGCCCCATGCTGACAAACTGGAACGTCACGACAGCGGCCAGGGTGATCAGCGCCCGGAACCAAGCGTCGATATCACCCAGTTGCAGCGACGCCCCGCGATAGCTGACGGCAGAAAAGGCAAATAAAACCCCTGATCCAAGCCCCAATTGGGACGCGCGGTTCGTAAGATGTCGCCACCAGACACCGCCCCCACCGGGTGTTTTTGACAGCAAAAGCACCGCCATCAACCCCAACAGGATCGCAATCAGCGCGCCGCCGGAAACGCTGTCACCCAAAACCAGAAAGCCGACAATCGCGGTCTGTATTACTTCGGTTTTCTTGAAAGTGATCCCAACTGCGAAATTCCGTTGTTTGAACAACGCGACTACGCAGATCGTTGCAAGGATTTGCGCCGTGCCGCCGATCACCGCATAAAGCCAGAAAACACCGTCCAGCGCTGGCAGGCTGGCCCCCGTTATCTGCAACGCCACCCATAGCCCGGCAACGGCCAGCGGCATGGAGTAAGCAAACCGCGCAAAGGTCGCGCCTGCGGCAGACAGTTTCACTCTGCTCAGAGATTTTTGCAGCATGAATCGCACGGTCTGAAAACTGGCGGCGGCGATGGTGACAGGGATCCAGAGACTCATGTCACCCGTTGTGTCGGCAAATCAGCGCTTTGGCCAGAGCGGATGCGGAACCGGGTCTTTGGCACGTAGTAGATACTGGCGGAAAATCTGTGCATAGGAGCGGTATACATAAGCCTCATTGCAGGCCAGGTACCTGTCTTTGCCATCACGATACAACGACGGCAGCCGATACCAAGGCGCGGCTGGGTTCATGTGATGCACAGCATGCAAGTTGTTGTTCAAAAACAGAAATGCCAACGGCCCGCTGTCTTCGATAATCACAGTCCGTGCGCGGGATTTCTCGTGCGCGCGGTGTTCCAGAAACGTGCGGATTTTCAGCAACGCCAGCCCGATATAGGCCGAAATCAGATATACCCAGATCGGCATGGCTGACTGTCCAACGATCCACAGAACCGCCGCCGCGCCGGGTATGTGCAAAGCCCAGGCCAACAGGACAGCCTTGTCGCCGCGCCACAGCCCCCGCCACTCGTCCCGCATAAACAGAACCTGCCCTATGGCCGGACCCAGCACCATCCGCCCCAGAAGCGTGTTGTTCAGCGCCAGCACCGTCTGCACGCCACGCGGCAGCGTCGACCAGATTTCGGGATCCAGGTAGTTGGATTCCGGATCGTCATATGGGTCAGTCAAAGTGGCATCCTGATGATGCGCCAAATGCAGATCGCGAAAGCGGTTATACGGAATGGCCAGGGTCAGCGGCAGTGCCATCAGCGCCTCATTCAGCCACTTGGCGCGAAATGGGTGGCCATGCAGGACTTCGTGCGTCAAAGACGAATGCAGGGCTGCAACAAAGCCCAGAGCCGGAGCCGCCAACCACAGTGACGTGTTTGCCACCCAGAACAGCCCGGCAAGCCAGGCGGCATAGCACCCTACGATCAGGATAAACGTGCCCCATTCGGGTGATTTCGGTGCGGAAGGCTCAGCCATTGCGCCCCCACGAGATTCCCGCCCATAGTCTTTCGTAGATCACGTACAGTGTCAGGCCGATAGCGGTGTTGATCAACGCCAAGGCCCCACCAACCGCGACGGAGCCGGTGGCGACCAGGCCCACCAGCGTCATGGTGGCCAACCCCATGACATTCCACACGATTGCCTTCACGACAGATCTTCGCCGCGTTTCCATTTCGATCCCCATTCTTCTTGCTTTTACAAAGGGGTTACATTTCATTTCTCACGCTGAAAATTCTGAATATGATTAACAAAACTAATCATCTGTGATATTTTTCATCGCATGCAGGAAAACATCGACAAACGCGACCGCGCCGCTCAATTCCGCCTACGCCTTGCCCGCGCGATGGAGGACCGTCACGTCAGCCAAAGCGCGCTTGCGCGCCACATCGGCGTGGACCGTTCGACCGTTTCTCAGTTGTTGACCGGTCATGGCGCGCGTCTTCCCAACGCGCATGTTGTGGGTGGCTGTGCCGCGGCACTGGGTGTCTCGGCTGACTGGTTGCTGAGCCTGTCCGACAGACCGGAAAGCGCGGCAGAGATTTTGGCCAGTTCCCTGTCCTTTACGGAAGCCCCCCGCGCCCTTGTCGATGAGCGGATTTTCGAGTGGCACAAGGAAGCCGCCGGATACAAGATCCGCTATGTCCCGGCCACCCTGCCCGACATGCTCAAGACGCGCGCGGTACTGGAATGGGAATATGCCCCACATCTGGGTCGCACGGCAGATCAGGCCATCGGAGCGTCCGAGGATAGGCTGACCTGGATGCGCAGCGCTCAGTCGGATTACGAAATTGCCATGCCGTTGTACGAGATCGAGAGCTTTGCCAGCGCCACAGGGTATTACCATGGTCTCTGCCCGGATATTCGGCTGGAACAGATCGATCACCTGCTGGCCCTGTGTGAACAACTATATCCCCGGATGCGGATCTATCTGTTTGATGCCAAAAGGTTGTATTCCGCCCCGGTTACGATTTTCGGACCGCTTCTTTGCGTTTTTTATGCCGGAAGTCACTATTTGGCGTTTCGCGACCGGGGTCGGATCGAGACATTTTCACGCCATTTCGACACGTTGGTGCGCGAGGCCGATGTCGCCGCCCGCGATTTCCCGAACCATTTGCGACGGCTCAGAACGGCGGCTTCCCGCAACAGTTGATGCAGCCAGGCGCAACCTGTGCTATCGTCCCTTGGCGCGAACCATCGGGCATTCCGACCACAAACGGAGGACCACAGGAATGGACGCAATTCAAACCGCTCAATACGCACGTGCCCTGTACGCTGCGCACGGAGACCGGGCCGAGGCAGAGGCCGCGCAAAAGATGCGCGAATGCGAAGCTGCCGGAAACCAGAAAGAGGCACAGGATTGGCAGGCGGTCCGCCAGACCATCCGCCAGATCCGTGGCCCAAATCAGGGCTGAGTTACAGTTTCGGGTCGGGATTGACGGTGTGCCCATCCACCGCGATCACCTGCCCCGACACCAGCCGCGCCGCGTCTGAAGCAAGAAAAACGGCCATATTGGCGATATCCTGAGCTTCCACAAAGCGCCCCATTGAAGTGCCAGAGGCATAGCCCTGGTAAACCTCATCGCGGGTCATGCCCTTTGCGGCTGCCTCCCGGGCCAATACGCCTTCCATGCGCGGGCCTTCCACCGCACCCGGACAAATGGCGTTTGCGCGAATACCCAGCGGCCCCAGTTCCATCGCCAGCGTTTTCATCAACCCAATGATCGCCCATTTGGCCGACGCATAAGGCGCACGATACGGATAGCCGTACTGACCGGCGGTGGAGGAGGTCAGAATGATGCTGCCCGCCCGCGCCGACTTCATCATCGGCGCGGCGTACTTGGCGGCCAGAAAGGCCCCGTCCAGATTGACCGCGACACAGGCGCGCCATCCATCCAGATCGATATCCTCGATCGCGTTTGTCGGCCCGGCGATCCCGGCATTTGCGCACAGAACGTCCAACCCACCGGCCGCCCCGACAGCTTGAAACATAGCGTTCATGTCGGTCTCATTTGTTACATCAGCCCTGTGCGCCACCCAATGGTCGGGCAAGGCATCCAGAGCTGACGGGTCAATATCCGTCACCCAGACATCATAACCGGCGGCGTCAAACGCCGCGGCCATGGCCCGACCGACACCCGATGCCCCGGCTGTTACCAATACGCGCCGGGTCATGAGGGCTTCCGAATGGCGGCCCCCGCCCCTTCAGGGTAATGCAAACCGGCCTGTGCCTTGGCAATCCGCGCCATCGCTGCTTCGATCTTGGGCGACGGCGGACTGGGGCGGCGGGTTTCAAGACTGACATGCAGCAGGAAACTCTCGCCCGTGGCCAACAGCTTGTCGCCTTCACACATGCTGTGAAAGACATGCAGCTTCTTGCCCTGCCCCAGCAGCATCTGCGTGCGCACGTCGATCTTTGCCCCTGCATGGACCTCGTCGATGTAACGGATGTGGTTTTCAGCGGTGAAATAACTGCCACCCGACGCGATATAATCCATATCGCAGCCGATGATCTCCATGAAACGGTCCGTGGCGGCGGCAAAAGCTTCCAGATACTTGGCCTCGTTCATGTGGCCGTTGTAATCCGTCCAGTCCAGCGGAACGGCACGGGACAGGGTCAGGATCGGCTGGCTCAGATCCGCCTGATCCAGTGTAGGCAAGGCACCCGGCTTCAACAGCGCATCATGCTGGTTCAGCACCGCCCCCGCACCATAGTTCTGCGCCTTGAGGGCCCGCATCATGCCCACAAGGTTGTTGTCGCGAATGCGTTCCAGTTCTCGGATCGAATGCATCCCAGATTGCGCGTCTGACTGATCGGCGATCAGGTCGACCAGTTCATCGGTGAATTCCGGCACGTCCATCAGCTTGGTCCAGGGCCATTTCAAGGCTGGCCCGAACTGAGCCATGAAATGCCGCATCCCCGCTTCACCTCCGGCCACACGGTACGTTTCGAACAATCCCATCTGCGCCCAGCGGATGCCAAAGCCCATTCGGATCGCTTCGTCGATCTCTTCGGTGGTGGCGATGCCGTCCTTGACCAGCCACAACGCCTCGCGCCAGACGGCTTCCAGAAAGCGGTCGGCGATATGCGCGTCGATCTCTTTCTTGACATGCAGCGGGAAGAAACCAACCGAGGTCAGCAGTTTCCTGGCCTGTTCAACCATCTCCGGTGGGTTTCTGTCGGTCGGCACCAGCTCGATCAGCGGCAGCAGATAGACTGGGTTGAATGGGTGCGTCACGACGATCTGTTCCGGGCGCAAGGCACCGTGCTGAAGCTCGGATGGTTTGAACCCGCTGGTCGAGGATCCGATAATCGCAGCCGGGTCACAAGCCTCCTGCAAGCCCTTGTAAACCTTCAGCTTCAAGTCCAGCCGCTCTGGCACGCTTTCTTGGATCCACGTCGCGCCCTGTACGGCGTCGGCCATGTCGTCATGAAAGCTCAGCGTGCCTTCGGGTGGCAACGGAACGTCGCTCAACCCCGGCAAGGATCGGCGCGCATTGTCCAGCACTTCGCCTATTTTGCGTTCCGCTTCGGGGTCCGGGTCGAACACCCGAACGTTCCAGCCATTGAGCAGGAACCGCGCGGCCCATCCGCCGCCAATGACACCGCCCCCGATAATTGCTGCCGTCTTTGTCATGCTGTCCTCTAATCGATACAGATTACGCGCGCGCGCCCAGCCTCATCCAGATGCGAAATGCATCCGAATTGCGGTGTCACTGCGCTGCATTGTTTGGTTACTGACAGGCAGAATCCTGCGCAGTCAGAGGCTTTTTCGCAAGAGCTTCCAGCGTCGGACAACGGTTCAAAGCAGATAAACTGCCGTATCCGACCGCCCATCTCATAGCTTCCCCCCTTGGCTTCGCATTCCTTGCGGGCCAAGGGGTCTTCCGCAGTCTGTGCCACCCCAACCCGGGGCAGACACACGGCCAGAACCGTCGCGCAGATTACAACCGCCGATCGCATTGCTCTCTTCCTTTTGCTGGCACGCCTGCGCTTTCCGGTCATGGGCAACGGACGCAGGCAGTCAACCCTTTGGGGCCCGCTTCACCAGCCCCAGCTTCTCGCGGACTTCTTGCGGCCCGATCACCCGCGCGCCCATGTTTTCGATAATGGTTCCGGCACGTTCAACCAGTTGCCAGTTCTCGGCCAGAACGCCCTTCTCCAACCACAGGTTATCTTCCAGACCAACGCGTACGTTGCCGCCCGCCAGAACCGAAGCCGCAACAAACGGCATCTCATTCCGCCCCAGCGAAAACGCACTGAAGGTCCAGTCATCCGGCACATTGTTCACCATCGCCATAAAGGTGTTCAGATCATCCGGTGCGCCCCACGGGACCCCCATGCACAGCTGCACCAGGGCGTTAGGGTCCAGAATCCCTTCCTTTACCAGTTGCTTGGCAAACCACAGATGGCCGGTGTCAAACGCCTCGATCTCGGGCTTAACGCCGAGGCCTGTCATCATCTGTCCCATCGCGCGCAACGCGCCGGGCGTGTTGGTCATGACATAATCGGCCTCGGCAAAGTTCATAGTGCCGCAGTCCAGAGTGCAGATCTCGGGCAGGCACTCGGCGATATGGGCCACACGTTCGGTCGCACCAACCAGATCGGTTCCGGCCGCTGCCAATGGCAGCGGGTTTTCGATACCGCCGAACACCATATCTCCACCCATGCCAGCTGTCAGGTTCAGCACTGCATCCACCTCGGCATCCCGAATGCGATCGGTCACTTCACGATACAGCGCCAGATCGCGCGACGGCGCACCTGTTTCAGGGTCGCGCACATGGCAGTGCACAACAGCCGCGCCCGCCTTTGCGGCGGCAATCGCACTGTCGGCAATTTGCTTCGGCGAACGTGGCACATGAGGGCTGCGATCCTGCGTCCCGCCCGAGCCGGTCACGGCGCAGGTGATGAAGACTTCGCGGTTCATTTCCAGAGGCATGGCGTTTTCCCCAAGTTATACCCGGTTTTGCCTTGAGTTTTCCCCAGGCTTCTCCCCGGATTCCGATTTGCGTTCTGACCCGACTCTGGCGCAGCTTTGGGAAAACCACTTGGCAGAATGCGAATCAAACTTGATGCAATCCGCAAAAAACATATTACAACCCGAACATCGGGCCCTGAAAACGGCTGTGCTGGTGCTGGATGAATGCAACACGCTCAGCTTCGCCTCGGCGGTCGATCCAATGCGCGCTGCCAACCGTCTGGCAGACAGGCCCGCCTTTGACTGGGACTATGTGACTTCGACATCGGAACCCGCGATGCTGACCAGCGCCCTGCAAGTACCCGGCATCCCGCTCGCCCGTCTGCAAGGCTGCGACCTTATGATCGTGGTCGCAGGTTTCCAACTGGCCCGTCACGCCACCCCAAGCCTGCTGGCCGGCCTGCGCCGCATTGCCGGTACCGGCGCGACCATGGCCGGGATTGACGGCGGCCCCTGGCTGCTGGCTGAGGCCGGGCTGCTGGACGGTCACTCTGCGACGACCCACTGGGAAGACCTGGAAAACTTCGCCACTCGTTTCCCCGACGTCGATGTGCGCCCCGACCGCTTTACTGTCTCGGACGGTCGCCTGACCTCGGGCGGCGCGATTCCCGCTGTCGAGATGATGCTGCACATCATCGCCGCCCGCCATGGCGCGGGTTTCGCATCCCGTGTTTCGGGCCTGTTCCTCTATGATGGCGCGCCGGACCCCGGCACACCGCAAAGCCGCACCGGCGTACCACACCGCCACACGGCGCTGACGGCCAAGGCAAACTCGCTGATGCAGGCGTCGCTGGATGACCCCCTGCCACTGGCCCATATCGCAGACCAGCTGGGCACCAGCCCACGCACTCTGCAACAACAGTTCCGCCTGCGCCTGAACACCACGCCCCAGGACCATTATCTGCAACTGCGTCTGGCCGAGGCCCGCCGTCTGGTCACCGACACCGACCTTCCACTGATGGATGTCGCGCTGGCTACCGGTTTTGCTTCACAATCCAGTTTCGCCCGCGCTTTCCGCACCGCGCACGGTCAATCTGCCCGCGACCTGAGGCAAGAGCGCGCGCACCCCACGCATCACTGACCGGATCCAACTTCATCTGGCCAGAAATATCCCGGGGCAGGCGCGCGCAGCGTGCCGGGGGCAGATCCCCTGTACCTCAGTACGGCATTGGATGCGCCCTATGGACTTGGTCCAGTTCGGCCAGAACCTCGTTTGACAAAGACAAATCCGCGCCCGCCAGAACATGCGCCAACTGTTCCACCGTGGTTGCGCCAAAGATGGCCGACATCATGAACGGCCGCGAGCGGCACCAGGCCAGCGCCATATGCGTTGGATCCAGGCCATGTCGCGCGGCCACATCCAGATAAGCCGCTACCGCATCAAACACCCGGTCAGACTTGCGCCCGCCCAATTCAGGCGAAAGCGACATACGCGAACCGCCCGGTACGGCCCCGCCTTGGTATTTTCCGGTCAACAGTCCGGTACCCAGGGGTGAGAACGCCATCAGGCCGACATCCTCATGTACGCTCAGCTCGGCCATGTCGGTATCGAACAGGCGGCACAGTAACGAATATTCGTTTTGCACGGACGCCACACGCGGTGTGCCCGTCTGTTCGGCCAATCTCAACCACTGCGCCGTACCCCACGCGCTTTCATTCGACAGACCAAAGGCGCGGATATTGCCTTTGTCGACCTGAACCTGCAATGCCTCCAGACAGTCCTGCATATTGTCCAAAACGTCTGCAGTATCGTGTCCCGAAGGCGCATAATCCCAGTTTTGGCGGAACATATAGCTGCCGCGATTGGGCCAGTGGAACTGGTAGAGATCGATGTAATCCGTCTGCAACCGCCGCAAAGACCCTTCGATGGCCTCGGGAATGGTCTTGGCTGTGATCGGCGCACCGTCACGAACATATGACAACCCCTCACCCGAATGCTTGGTCGCCAGTACGAAATCCGCCCGGCGCGACGAATTTGCAGCGTTCCAGTTTCCAAGAATTTCTTCGGTACGACCAATTGTCTCTTTGGCAACAGGATTCACCGGATACATCTCTGCGGCATCCACAAAGTTGATCCCCGTGTCCAGCGCCATATCCATCTGCCGGTGCGCATCCGGTTCCGAGGTCTGCGACCCGAACGTCATCGTCCCGAGGCAAAGATCGCTCACGAAAATTCCGGTACGGCCCAAAGGCTTCATCTGCATCCTCAAATCTCCTGATAAATGGCACAGCCCGTCAGGCTTCGGCCTTCTTTTCCCACCGCCCGGATTCTTCCGACCAGTATTGCGCGGCGCATCCGGCGCCGGTCAGCGTCTTCCACTGCCCGCGTGCGTGCTGCACAGCCATGTCGTCATTGCCGTCGAACAGAATGCAGACCCGCTCCAGAGCCGACACCTCTTCGGGTTCAACCGGCGCGCCGTCCACTGCCATAACGCAATCCGCGTCGTTTTTGGCCTCGGCGCTGGTGGTCAGCAGAATCGGCTGCTCGGCGTCATGTGGGCCACCTTCGCGACCATGCGGCAGGAATCCGTCCTCGGGGCCCAACCAAAGCTTTTCATCCAGCCAGTCCATCCGCGCGGGATCGGTGCCCCGCACGGCAATCTTCCACCCGGCCTGCCGCGCCTTGTCCAGCAGCACAGGCAAGGTGTGCTCCAGCGGCTGGCGGGTCAGATGGTAGAAATAGACAGCACCCATTTGATTACTCGAAATTGTCCTGAACGAAGCGGCTCAGCGCGCGAACGCCCCAGCCCGTGGCACCTTTGGGTGCATAAGTCGTCTCGGACGCCACCGAGGCCACACCAGCAATATCCAAGTGAATCCAGGGGGTTTCCTCTTTCACGAAACGTTGCAGAAACTGTGCCGCCGTGATCGAGCCCGCCGGACGTCCACCGATGTTCTTCATGTCGGCGATGCGCGATTTGAGCAGCTTGTCATAGCCATCGCCCAACGGCAGCCGCCACGCGCCTTCGTCCTCGGCCTTCGCCGATTTCAAAAATGCATCGCAGAAGGTGTCATTGTTCGAGAACACACCAGCATTCTCATGCCCCAGCCCGATGATCACCGCACCGGTCAGCGTTGCCAGATCGATCATACCCACAGGTTTGAACCGCTCCTGCGCGTACCACATCACGTCACACAGAACCAAACGGCCTTCGGCATCGGTGTTTATGATCTCGACCGTATCGCCCTTCATCGACTTGACCACATCGCCCGGCCGGGTGGCATTGCCCGAAGGCATGTTTTCGACCAGACCGACAAGGCCCACCACATTGGCTTTGGCTTTACGCTTGGCCAGCGCGCGCATGGTGCCCGCGACAACGCCCGCGCCGCCCATATCCATGGTCATCTCTTCCATGCCACCCGAAGGCTTGAGCGAAATGCCACCTGTATCGAAAACCACGCCCTTACCGACCAGTGCCAAGGGCGCATCGTCCTTTTCGCCGCCCTTCCAGTGCATCACAACGACTTTGGAAGGGCTGACAGAGCCTTGCCCGACGCTCAGCAATGTACGCATGCCCAGCTCTGCCAGCTCGTCCTCTTCCAGAACTTCGACCTCAAGGCCCAGCTCCTGCATCTCGACAAGACGATCGGCGAATTCCGTGGTCGTCAGAATGTTTGCAGGTTCGTTGGTCAGATCGCGCGTCATCCGCACACCGTCGGCAATCGCATAAAGCGGTGCAAACTCGGCTTCGGCTTCTGTGGGTTTCGCATGGCTGATCGTGATCGAACCGCTGCCTTCGCTGTCTTTGGTTTTATGCGCGTCAAAATCATAGCTGCGCAGCGCCATGCCAAGGGCCAGGTTTTCGCTCTGCGCCTGATTGCCGACCATCACCAGCATATCCGTGCGACCCGCGGACTTGGCCAAAGCCGCTCCGGCCTTGCGTGCCTCGTCGGCTTCAGGGCGGCGGGGCAATACAACAATGTCCAGCGCCTCGGCCACCATCCCTGCGGGCCAGGCCAACGAGATCACATCGCCAGTCTTGGATTTCCCGAATTTCTCACTTTCGACAAGTCGCGCCACGGCGCCTTTCGTCAGGCGATTGGCCCGGCGGGCCGCGGGGTTCATTTTTCCGTCTGACGGAATGATGATAGCCACCCGCCCCTCGGCCTCCGCCATCGCATCCAGATCAAACTCCTGAAAGCGGATCGGTATCAGACTGCTCATTGCAAACTCCTTAAATTCTGTTCCCCAAGACCTAGCCCGCGCTGCTCGACTTGACCAGATAGCAGTTTTCCCCGCGTTTCAATTGCAGTAAGGTCCCGAAAAAATAACCGGCAGGCTCGGGGGAGAAAGACGTGACACGAGAGGGCAGGCATACGCCGTCGCGCAGGAGGACATGCATGCGCGATTTCGGCCCGAATCCCGGCGTAACAGGCCTGGCGGGGGCGCGCTTGTGATCCTCGACCGCTATTTCGCGCGCCGCTTTCTACAGAGCTTTCTGGTCATCGGCGGCATTTTTCTGACCTTGATGATTCTCATCGATCTGATCGAACAGATCCGCCGATTTGACGAAGTCGACCTGTCGTTCGGCCAATTGCTGCACCTGACGCTGCTGAACACTCCTGCTGCCATCAGTGAAATGCTGCCTCTGCTGGTCATTCTGTCCACCATTGCCTTGTTCGTCGGGCTGGCACGTACGTCTGAGCTTGTTGTGACCCGCGCCACTGGTCGCTCGGGTATCCGCGCGTTGGTTGCGCCAGCGACGCTGGCGCTGATCATTGGCGCGCTGGCGGTCGCATTGTTGAACCCCATCGCTGCGGCCACATCCGAAAAATTCCAACGCCTGTCTGATTCTTATCGCAACAACGGCAGTTCAGCCCTTTCGATCAGCAGCGAAGGCCTTTGGCTGCGTCAATCGGCGGAAAACGGTCAGGCCGTTATCCACGCCCGGGGTACCTCGAATGGGGAAACACTTGGTCTCGACGACGTGACCATCATCACCTTCGCGCGAGACGGCAAACCCACCCAGCAGATCGTCGCCGACAGGGCCGTGCTGGAAGACGGAAACTGGGTCCTGTCCCAGGCCAAAATCTGGAATTTGCGGGATGGGCAGAACCCCGAAACCAATTCGGTGGAGCATGAACGGCTGGAGTTGCCAACCTCACTGACCCGACAGCGAATTCTGGACACGCTGGGGCAACAGGATTCGGTATCTGTTTATGACTTGCCGCAATTGATCAAGGACCTGCGCGAAGCCGGGTTTTCGACCAAGCAGTATGAAGTCTGGTTGCAGGTGCAACTGGCCCGGCCCTTTTTTCTGGTCTCGATGGTCCTGATCGGGGCCGCTTTCACCATGCGCCACGTTCGGTTTGGCGGCACCGGAATTGCCGTGCTGACTGCCGTTCTGCTTGGCTTTGCCATCTACTTCGTCCGCAACTTTGCACAAATCCTTGGGGAAAACGGACAATTGCCCACCTATATCGCTGCCTGGGCGCCGCCCTTTGCAGCCATCTTGTTGTCTCTTGGCCTGCTTCTTCACGCGGAGGACGGCTGATGCGGAGTATGATTTCCCTGCTGCTGACCAGCGCAATCGCGTTAACGGTTCCTGCCGGACTGGCGGCACAAACCAACCCGACTGAGCCTGACCCGCAAGCTGCACAATCACAGGCCGAGCCCGCCCTTCTGGTTGCCGACAAGGTTTTCATAACACCTGAGCGGAAACTGGTGGCCGAAGGCAATGTCGAAGCCTTTCAGGGCGATACCAAACTGTCGGCCCAACGCATCACCTATGACCGGGAAACGGGCGAGCTGACACTGGAAGGCCCCATTCGTATTGATCAGGGTGGCCAATCGACCCTTCTGGCCGATTCCGGCCAGCTGGACAGCGGTATCCAGAACGGCCTGCTGATCGGTGCTCGGATGGTTTTCGATCAACAAACCCAGATCGCCTCGGTACAGGCGAAACGAGCCGCGGGCCGCTATACCCAGTTCAGCAAGGTCACGGCCACCTCCTGCCATGTGTGCACCAACGGTAAACCTCCGCTTTGGCAGATCCGGGCCCGCAAGGTCACCCATGACCAGTTGGAACGGCAATTGTACTTCGAAGGCGCGCAGCTTCGGGTACTTGATTATCCGGTATTCTATTTCCCCTATCTGCGCTTGCCGGACCCGACTTTGGATCGCGCGACCGGCTTTCTGGTGCCGTCGATCCGCAGCACCTCGCAACTGGGAACGGGGGTCCAGGTTCCCTATTTCTTCAAGCTGGGGGACCACAAGGATCTGACCTTGACGCCGTACTTGTCGGCCAAGACCACGACGCTGGGATATCGGTATCGTCAGGCGTTCGTGAATGGGCGCATTCAGATTGAAGGTGCCTATACCCGTGATGACATCCAGCCCGACCAGGATCGCGGCTATCTGTTCGCCGGAGGTTGGTTCAACCTGAAGAACGATTTCCGGCTGACCTTCGATTTGCAAACCACCTCGGACGACGCCTATCTGGCTGACTATGGACTGCCGGACCTGGACCGCTTGCGCAGTGAAGTCGTGCTGGAACGGATCAAACGCGATACCGCGTTCAAAACAAGCCTTATTCATTACAAAACACTGCGCGACAGCGAAAATCAGGACGAAATCCCATCACGCGTCTTCGACCTGAACTATGAAAAGCGATTCTTCCCCGGCGCACTTGGCGGCGAGGTGCGGCTGGCCTTTATCGGCCACGCCCATGAGCGCACCAGCGACGCGGATATCGTCGGCCGCGACATAGCACGGGCAACTTTTGACGCCGAATGGCTTCGAAGCTGGACGTTTGCATCGGGCCTGCGTGCCGACGCGACGCTGGGCGCATCGGTGGATACGTTCAACATCCGTCATGACAGCAACTTTCCCAGCAATGTGACCCGCTCGACCCCGCGCGCGGCGTTGACGCTTCGCTATCCGATGACCCGCCGCGAAAAGACCGGCGCTGTTCAGCTTCTGGAACCGATCGCGCAGATCGGATGGACCCATGTCTCGGACACCGATGTGCCAGATGACGAAAGCACGTTTCAGGAATTCGATCAGGGTAACCTGCTGGCCCTGTCTCGCTTCCCTGCCGAAGATCAGCGCGAAGACGGTGCCACCGGGGTCATCGGCCTGAACTGGGCACGCTATGGTGCGGGCGGACAGCAAGCCCTGGCAACAGTGGGTCAGGTGTTTCGGGCGGATGCCGACCCGAATTTCACCCTGACATCCGGGTTGCAGGGCACCACTTCCGACCTGCTGGTGGCGGGACAAATCACCACGGCCAATGGCTGGTCGCTTGGTGGGCGCGGTCTGATCGACAACGATTTCAGTTTCGTCAAAGCTGAATTACGAGGTGCCTGGGCCTCCGAATTTGCCGGCCTGTCCGGAAGCTATATCTGGCAAGAACCGGATCCGGCGGAAAACATAGCGGATGAAATCTCGGAAATCTGGCTTCTGGGCCGCTACCAGGTCGACCAGAACTGGCTTACTAATGCCGAGGCACGTTATGATCTGAACCAATCAGAACCAATCCGGCTGGGTCTTGGCGTAACCTACCAGAATGAATGTGTTCAGGTTAACATGTCCGTAAGCAGACGCTTTACTTCAACATCCACTATTGAGCCTTCGACAGAATTCGGCTTTACCCTATCGCTGACAGGATACGCCCTTGAAGGCGGTGGTAACACATACAAGAGAAAATGCAGTTGATATCAGGTTTCTCCAGGTTTCTTCGTTCCGGTTGGCACAAACCGGTCGCGCCGGCGCTGGCCGCCGTTTTCCTCGCTTTTTCAGCGCCGCAGGTCAGCGCCCAGAGTTTGTTCTCGCCAGCGATCCGCGTGAATCAGGACATCGTCACCTGGTACGAGCTGGAACAACGCCTGCAATTCCTGAATGTTCTGGGTCTGCCCGGCGGCAGTGAAGCTGACGTCAGGGAAGCCCTGATCGAAGAAAAACTGCGCAAACAGGCCATGCGCGAAGCAGGCGTCGAAGCAGCACCGGAAGCTGTTCAACTGGGTATCGACGAGTTCGCCTCGCGCGGGCAATTGTCCACCGAACAGTTCCTGCAACTTTTGGGTGAGGCGGGCGTCGACCCGGAAACTGTCCGTGATTATGTTGCGGATCAGCTGGCCTGGCGCGACTATATCAGTTCGCGCTACCTGTCACAGGCCCGCCCGACCGAAGACGAGATTGATCGCGCGCTGGGACAGACCGGTGGCGGCGGCCTTCAGGTCTTGCTGTCCGAGATCATCATCCCGGTGAACCCGCAAACTGTGGCACAGACCGAATTGCTGGCGGAAGAAATCTCGCGACTTGAGAGTATCGAAGCGTTTTCAGCCGCTGCGGCGCAATATTCCGGAGCGGCAACCCGCAACGACGGGGGACGTCTGGACTGGCTGAATATCTCCAACCTGCCTCCTGCTCTGCAGCCGGTTATTCTTGGGCTCCAGAACGGTGAGATCACCGATCCCATCAGTTTGCCAAACGCCGTTGCCTTGTTTCAGTTGCGGGGATTGCGAGAGGTTGCGACGGCTGCCCCCGCTATCTCCAAACTTGATTATGCGGCCTATTACCTGCCAGGCGGTCGCGGTTCCGAGACCCTGTCGCGGGCTGCCGCCCTGCGGGAAGAGATCGACACCTGCGATGACTTGTATGGGATCGCCAAGGATCAACCCGTCGAAGTTCTGGACCGTATCGAAGCCAGCCCGTCTGAAGTACCGCGCGACATCGCCGTGGAGCTGGCAAAGCTGGATCGCAACGAGGTGTCAACAAACCTGACCCGCAACAACGGACAGACGCTGGTGTTCTTGATGCTGTGCAACCGCACCCGCGATCTGGGCGAAAACACCTCGCGGGCAGATGTAGCGAATGCACTGGCACAACAGCGGCTACAGGCCTTTGCGGCCAGCCTGGTAGAGCAGCTGCGGGCTGACGCCACCATTGTTCAGGAATGACTCGCCCGATTGCGCTCAGCTGCGGTGAACCGGCCGGGATCGGCCCTGAAATCGCAGCCAAGGCGTGGGCCGAGCTACGCCAAACCTGCCCGCTTTTCTTTATTGGCGACGCCAGCCACCTGCCCGCTGGCACACCGGTTGCGAAAATCGAAACCCCTTCAGAAGCTCTTGAAGTCTGCGATCAGGCCTTACCAGTCCTGCACCTGAACTTTCCTGCCGCAAACGTGCCTGGTCAGCCGGACCCCGCCAATGCACCATCGGTGATCGATGCCATCGAAACCGGCGTCGACCTGGTAAAAGCCGGAGCAGCAGCGGCACTGTGCACCGCACCTATTCACAAAAAGGCACTGATCGACGGCGCCGGGTTTACCTATCCCGGCCACACCGAGTTTCTGGCTGCGCTGACGGGCACCCGCCGGGTTGTCATGATGCTGGCCAGCGACCAGTTGCGGGTTGTCCCGACAACAATCCACATTCCCCTGTCACAGGTTCCTGCTGCGCTGACGCCGGACCTGCTGCGCGAGACGATCGAAATCACCGCGCGCGGCCTGCGCGACCAGTTTGGTATACCGCACCCCCGCATCGCCATAGCAGGGCTGAACCCCCATGCCGGCGAAGGCGGTAAAATGGGCAGCGAGGAGCTTGACTGGATCGCTCCAATGTTGGCGGATCTGAATCCGAAAGGTGCAACCCTGACTGGCCCGCACCCTGCGGATACGTTGTTCCATGCTGCTGCACGTGCCCGCTATGACGCGGCAATCGCAATGTATCATGATCAGGCCCTGATCCCGATCAAGACGCTGGATTTCGACCGGGGCGTGAACGTCACCTTGGGGCTGCCATTCATCCGCACGTCGCCGGATCACGGCACCGCATTGGATATCGCCGGGAAAGGCATCGCCACCCCGACCAGCATGATCGAAGCCCTGAAACTCGCCCAACGCATGGCACAAGGCTCTTGATCCTTCACCTGGCTGAAAATATCCCCGCCGGAGGCAATAAATTTCTGGCGCTGCCCCTGCGGCCTGCGTCACGGTAATCGGATCATGAGTGCAATCGACAATCTCCCCCCTCTGCGCGAGGTCATCGCCACACATCAACTCTCGGCGCGCAAATCGTTGGGTCAGAACTTCCTGCTGGACCTCAACCTGACCGCCAAAATCGCCCGTCAGGCTGGCGATCTTGCGGACTGCGATGTACTGGAAATCGGCCCCGGTCCTGGTGGCCTCACCCGAGGGCTTCTGTCGGAAGGCGCGCGCAAGGTCGTCGCGGTTGAAAAAGATACCCGCTGCATCGCCGCCCTGAACGATATCGCCGCCGCCTATCCCGGAAGACTGGATGTCATCAACGGCGACGCGCTCCAGATCAACCCGCTCGAACACCTGAACCCGCCAATCCGCATCGCGGCCAACCTTCCATACAACGTCGGTACCGAACTGCTGGTGCGCTGGCTGACGCCCCCGGAATGGCCGCCGTTCTGGCAGAGCCTGACGCTGATGTTCCAACGCGAAGTGGCCGAACGCATCGTGGCGCAACCCGGCAGCAAGGCGTATGGCCGCCTCGCCATCCTTGCCCAATGGCGGGCCGAGGCGCGCATCGCCATGTCCCTGCCCCCCGGAGCCTTCACCCCGCCGCCCAAGGTCTCAAGCGCGGTGGTTCATCTGACCGCCCTGCCCGAGCCCCGCTATCCCGCCGATGCTGCGACCTTGTCGCGTGTAGTGGCTTCTGCCTTCAACCAACGCCGCAAGATGCTGCGTGCGTCCCTGAAAGGCGTCGCCCCTGATATCGAAGACCGCCTGCTGGCGGCAGGTATCCAACCCACTGAACGCGCCGAGCAGGTTCCGCTTGAAGCATTCTGTGCCCTGGCGCGCGAAATCAAGAAACCCTGACCACAAGAAAAGCCCCGAGGCTTGACCTCGGGGCTTTTCAATTTCTGATGCCGGTTTTATTCAGCCGCTTCCGGTGCGTCGCCATCCGTTTTGGGCGCATCTTCGGTCGCTGGCGCCGGCTTGGGCTTGCGCGCCCGCGGTTTGCGAGCAGGCTTTTCCTTCTTCTCCGGTGCCGGCGCTTCGGCCCCTTTGCTTTCCGGTGTCTCGACCAAACCGCTTTCCGGAGCAGTCTCAGGCGCGGCGAAATCCATCACGTCGGGCTGCGGAGCCTCGGCAGGATCGGCCTGACGGGCCGCTTCGCGTTCCTGTCGTTCGGCGCGCTCACGATCACGCTCGGCCTGGCGTTCGCGATTCTGGCGCTCCTGCTCTTCGCGGCGCGCGTCAATCTCGCGCTGCGCCTCACTCAGCATGCGCAGATAGTGTTCCGCATGCTGCTGGAAGTTTTCCGCAGCGACGCGGTCGTTTGACAACTGAGCGTCACGCGCCAGCTGATTATATTTATCAATGATCTGCTGTGGCGTGCCACGCACTTTGCCTTCAGGACCCGAGCTGTCAAAAACCCGGTTTACGACGTTACCGCCGGAAGGACGATTGCGGTTATTCTTGGCCCGCGAGCGGGATTTGGAAGATCTCATCTTACTTTACGTCAGCCTTATCAATGCGCTGTCGCTCAACCCGCTTTTTGCACTGCTCTAAGGCGTTTGCTGTGACGGGACGTCGACTTTTTGGGCTTGGCGTCAGGGGTGCGCTGCAACAGCGTCAACCTCGCCGACTATTCCTGAGTAAACATGTCCTGACCGTCCAGACAAGAGGAATTTCGAATTTTCTCAAGCTTTTTTATTCAGGGTAGCATTTTTTTGGCCTCAAATAGCCGTTTCAACCCGGCATCTTTGCGCCGACAACCCGATCACGCCCGTCCAGATCGGGGATCACGCGGATATCCGCCAAACCCGCCGCATCAAACAAAGCAGACACCAGATTTGCCTGTGTCGGGCCAATTTCCACAAGTATTCGCCCGCCTGGCAACAGAAAATCCGGGGCCGAAGCTGCTATGTGTCGATACGCGCCCAGCCCGTCTCCTTCATCGGTCAGCGCCATGCGCGGCTCATGTTCCCGTACTTCGGGCGACAGCTCCTCCATCTCCGACATGGAAATATACGGCGGGTTGGAGACAATCAGGTCAAACTTGCCCTCAATGTTTTCAAACCAATCTGACTGCACGATCTCGATCCGCCCCTGTACCTTGTGGTGTACTGCATTGGCGCTGGCCTGAAGGCAGGCGGCTTCGCTCAGGTCGGTCCCAAGGCCCGAAGCGCTGGTGCGTTCCGCAAGCAGTGTAACCAGAATACAGCCCGACCCGACCCCCAGGTCCAAAACATGGTCAAAGGGTTCACTCAGTGCGGCCTCGATCAGGGTTTCAGTCTCGGGGCGCGGATCCAGAACATCCGAACTGACGCGAAACCAGCGCCCATAGAACTCACGCTCGCCCAGCAGATGAGACACCGGCACCCGAACGGCGCGCAGGGAAACCAACTGGTCATAGCGTTCCGCGATTTCGGGCTGCAATTCTTCCGGGGCGATCAGCGTTACCCGGCTGGCTTCAATCCGTGCGGCATGGGCCAACAACAGGCGCGCATCCCGCGCCGGGTCATCCACGCCAGCGGCCCTTAAGCGCGCAGTGGCGGCCACCATGGCCTGCGCAGCTGTCTGCAACCCCGTCATTGCGCCATCTCGGCCAGCAACCGGGCCTGATCGTCCGCCGTCAGGGCGTCAATCACTTCGTCCAGGTCACCCTGCATCACCTGATCCAGTTTGTAGAGCGTCAGGTTGATCCGGTGATCCGTCATCCGACCCTGCGGAAAGTTATAGGTGCGAATGCGTTCCGAACGATCCCCCGATCCCACCTGGCTGGCGCGATCCGCTGAGCGTTCGCTGTCGATCCGCTGACGTTCGAGGTCATAAAGCCGCGTCTTCAGCACCTGCATGGCGATCTCGCGGTTGCGATGCTGGGACTTCTCGGAACTTGTTACCACCAAGCCCGTCGGAATATGCGTGATCCGCACCGCCGAGTCGGTGGTGTTCACGTGCTGCCCGCCTGCGCCGGAACTGCGCATCGTGTCGATACGGATGTCATTGGCGTCTATCTGGATGTCAACATCCTCGGCCTCGGGCAAAACCGCCACGGTCGCCGCAGAGGTATGAATCCGCCCGCCGCTTTCGGTTTCGGGCACGCGCTGCACGCGGTGCACGCCGGATTCGTATTTCAGCCGGGCAAAGACGTTGTCGCCCTTGATATGAGCCACCACCTCTTTGATCCCGCCCAGATCAGAAGCCTGTTCTTCGATGATCTCGAACTGCCACCCGTGGGCCTCGGCATAGCGTTGATACATACGCAATAGATCGCCCGCGAACAAAGCGGCCTCGTCCCCGCCGGTACCGGGGCGAATTTCCAGCATCGCCGGCCGCGCATCCGCCGCATCCTTCGGCAGCAGCGCCAGTTGCAGCGCGTGTTCCGCCTCGGGGATGCGCGATTGAAGGTCCGGTATTTCCTCTTCGGCCAGTTCCTTCATGTCGGGGTCGGCCAGCATCGCCTTGGCCTCAGCCAGATCTGCCACCAGCTGGCGCCAGGCCATGATCTGATCGACCACGGGTTTGAGGTCGGAATATTCCTTGGCCAACGCCGCAATATCGCCGCCCGATGCGCCATCCGCCATGGCTGCTTCGAGGTATTGGAAACGCTGGGTGATCTGTTCAAGTCGTTCTTCGGGGATCATCCCGGCGGTGTCTATCATCCGGGGGCTTTGGTCAAGGGCCACGTCATGCTAAGCTTGCTGTCATGAAACGGATTTTGCTTGCCCTTTTGCTGACGTCCACGCCGGTTTTCGCCGATTACGTAGGCCCCGACGGCAAGACCCGCGATTGCTATTGCACCGATACGTCCGGGTCCCGCATCGAACTGGGTGAGATGATCTGCCTGCAAGTCGACGGCCGTATGTTCACCGCGCAATGTCAGATGTCTTTGAATGTACCGATGTGGCGCGAGGTGCAGGAGGGATGTTTGTCGTCCGGGTTGCAGAGCGCACCGAGTGATCACACAGAACCGGATGAGGCGTCCTGAACACCGGTAAAACGGTTACATCTTCCCCAACCACCCATCAACCCGTGCCTTGTTCACCCCGAAATCCCTGCGACCGAACCGCAAACGGCCATGGATGCGCTGCGTGTCGCCGTCCTGCTGAACAGTGGTATAGTCGGGAAAACCGATCCATTTCGTGCGGGTGACATAGGTGATCATCCCCTCATCGACCGAACCTGCCAATACCGAGGTTCGCGGCGTGGCGCGGGCGATCAGGTCAAGGCGATGCAACCCGTCCGGTCCGGTTTCAACAACGCGCAGAACGCCACTTGGCAAATCCTGATCAACCTCTGCAACAGGTGCCACATGCCATCGGGCGGGATTTGACGGGGCCAGCCGAATGTAAGCCCCCAGCCCAAGCACCAGCGCGATCACCGCCCACAGAACCATTCTTTTCATCCCGCTTTACCCTCTTGCAGAAAACCTATGCGGATCAAGCGCCGGGGCAAGCCGTTCCGGGCCGGTTTACCGTGACGTCACACCCGGCAGGATGCACAGCATCTCATAGATCAGGTTAGCTGCCGTCAGGGCCGTATTGCCGGAAGGGTCATACGGAGGTGAGACCTCGACCAGGTCACAACCCACCACATTAACGCCCTGCAAAGCGTGGATCAGTTGCAACGCCTGCGGCGTGGTCAGCCCTGCAATCTCTGGCGTACCTGTGCCCGGTGCAAAAGCCGGATCCAGGCTGTCGATGTCATAGGTGACATAAACCGGATGATCCCCGATGATCTTGCGGATCTGAGAGCCGATCTGAGTCAGGTTCTGCTGCCACAACTCCCAGGCCGGGAACTGGCGGAAGCCCCAATCCCTGGCCTCGGTGAAATCCGAAGCCGCGTAGCCCGATCCGCGAATGCCGATCTGAAAGGTCTTGTCGGGGACAATCAGCCCCTCTTCAAAGGCGCGGCGGAAGACGGTTCCGTGGGTCTCTTTCTCGCCGAACATCTCGTCATTCACATCCGCATGGGCATCCACATGCACCAAGGCCACGGGCCCATGCTTTGCCGCAATGGCCCGCAGGATCGGGAGGGTGATCGAATGATCGCCCCCCATCGCCACGGGGATCACATTCTTAGCCAGAATTGCATCATAGCTTTCCCTGATGATCCTCAGGCTGTCTGCCAGCGAGAAGGTGTTGATCGCCAGATCCCCGATGTCAGCGATTTGCAAGCTGTCGAACGGAGCCGCCGAGGTAGCCATGTTGTAGGGCCTTATCATCGCGCTTTCGCTGCGGATCTGTTTGGGTCCGAACCGGGTGCCCGATCGCCACGAGGTGCCGATATCCATCGGAATTCCCAGAACCGCCACATCCAGCCCCGCCAGCGAGGCTGCCTGGGGCAGGCGCATAAACGTATTCGGCCCCGAAAATCGCGCCAGATCATTGCCGCTGACCGGTTGATTGAATTCAGTCATGCGCGTTTTCCCATCCCTTCAACTCACGTTACCCAGCACATACCGGAAGTATGGCTAACCAATGGTTAACACCTGTCCAAAAGGGTTTGTTCCTTGGTCTTTACCAGCTTGTTCCACCCCAACAGGCAGACTATCTGCGTTGCCACATGAGCACCCGCAATCGCGGTCGCGCCCGAGGTGTCATAGGGCGGAGAAACCTCGACCACATCGCCACCCTTGATGTTGATCCCGGCGATGTCGCGCAGGATGATCTGTGCTTGAATCGAGCTGAGCCCACCCCAGACCGGCGTCCCCGTACCCGGTGCAAAGGCCGGGTCCAGCCCGTCGATATCAAAGCTGAGGTAAACGGGGCTGTCGCCAAGAATACCCTTGATCTTCTGCGCTACGGCGGCAGGGCCGGATTCATAAACCTCGCGCGCATCGATAATGTTGACGCCCAGCGTGTCCTCGTTTGTGGTGCGGATGCCCACCTGGACTGAGCGTTTCGGGTCCACGATCCCCGACTTCACCGCCTTGTAGAACATGGTGCCATGGTCCACCCGGCTCATGTCGTCATCGGCCCAGGTATCGGTATGCGCATCGAACTGCAACAGCGACATCGGCCCGTATTTCTCGGCATAGGCCTTGAGGATCGGAAAGCTGATATAGTGATCGCCTCCCAACGTAACCGAGGCCACATCCGCCGCCAGAATGGTGCGGATATGGTCGGTCAGCGTGTCGGGAAAGGCGGGGATGTTGGCATAGTCATAGGCCATGTCGCCGTAATCGATGATCGCCAGCTCGCTGAGCGCATCGAACGGCCAGCCATAGGGCGCATCGGGCGACTGCAGCGCGCTGGCCTCGCGGATCGCGCGTGGGCCAAGGCGGGTGCCCGGGCGGTTGGTCACCGCCTGATCGAATGGCACGCCGGTCACGGCGATGTCCGCGCCGGTCAGATCCTTGGTATACAGCCGCCGCAGAAACGAGGTCGCCCCGCCAAAGGTATTTTCGTAAGACAGCCCTTTGAGGTCCGGGTTGGTGAATGCCTCATCCACCTGATTTTTTGCGTCTTCCAGTGCCATTTCATTACCTCATCAGCCCAAGGGCTGTGCTTTTTCCGCGATCCGCGCGAAGAACGAAGCACCTACCGGCGCGATATCATCGTTAAAGTTGTATTTCGGGTGATGCAGCCCGGCACCATCACCCTGACCCAGGAACAGATAGGCCCCTGGTCGCGACTGCAGCATGTACGAAAAATCCTCGGCCCCCATTTCGCGCCCCATTGTGTCGACCACCCGCTCAGGCCCCGACACTTCGCGCGCGACGTCTGCGGCAAAGGCTGCCTTTTCAGCATCGTTGATCGTGGCCGGGTATCCCTCCTGATACTCCAGCCGTGCCTCGACACCGTATGAAGCCGCCTGCCCCTGCACGATCTGTTTCATCCGCTCCATCACCATCTTCTGTACAGATGGATCAAAGGTCCGCACGGTTCCGTTCAAATAGGCAGTATCAGGGATCACGTTGTTAACCGTTCCTGCATGGATCTGAGTGACCGAAACAACCAGATCTTCCACCGCATGGTGATTGCGGCTGACAATGGTCTGGATCGCTTGTGCAATGCCGCAGGCCGCCATGACCGGGTCGCGGGTCTGATGCGGCATGGCGCCATGGCCGCCGACGCCTTGGATATGAATCTCGAACGTATCCACCGCCGCCATGATCGGCCCCGGCGTGGTATAGAAGGCACCTTCCGGGTTCCCCGGGTCATTGTGGATTCCATAGACCTGAGAAATGTCAAACCGTTCCATGATGCCTTCTTCGACCATCACGCCAGCGCCACCGCCTTCTTCCTCGGCAGGCTGAAAGATCAACGCGACACGGCCACTGAAATTGCGTGTCTCGGCCAGATACCGCGCCGCGCCCAATAGCATTGTGGTATGCCCGTCATGCCCGCAGGCGTGCATCTTGCCGGGGTTCTTTGATGCATATTCGACGCCTGTTTCCTCGGTAATCGGCAACGCATCCATGTCGGCGCGCAGACCGATCGTCGGCCCATCACCCTGCCCGTTGATGATCGCGACCATCCCGGTCTTTGCGATCCCTTCATGCAATTCATCGACCCCGAACTCACGTAGACGCTCGGCCACAAACGCGGCAGTCTCAAAGCACTCGAATTCCAATTCGGGTATCGTATGCAGATATTGGCGCCATCTGGTCATATCGGCAGTGAAATCGGCAATTCGGTTGACGACGGGCATCTGGGGTGGACTCCTGATCGGGACTGCGGGATGGATGCATCTGACACCGGAATGAAAGGGTTCGCAATGGCCGAAAATCCTCTGATCCATGACAGTGACGCCGGTATCGAGCGTCTGCTGGAAATCATGCGCCGATTGCGTGATCCCCAAACCGGCTGCCCTTGGGATATCGAACAGGATTTCGCCACCATCGCGCCCTATACGATCGAAGAGGCCTATGAGGTCGCCGACGCTATCGAGCGCGAGGCTTGGGACGAGTTGAAGGGAGAGCTGGGCGACCTGCTGTTCCAGTCGGTCTTTCACGCACAAATGGCTGAAGAGGCTGGGCATTTCACCTTTCAGGACGTGGTGCGCACCATGTCGGACAAGATGGTCAACCGCCACCCGCATGTCTTTGGCGACGAATCCCGCGACAAGACCGCCGATCAGCAAACCTTGGATTGGGAAACGATCAAGGCGGCTGAACGTTCTGGCAAAGAACAGAAAGGCGCGCTGGACGGTGTAGCCGCCAACCTGCCTGCCCTGTTGCGTGCCCATAAGCTGCAAAAACGTGCCGCGCGCGTGGGGTTCGACTGGCCCGATGCAAGCCATGTGCTGGCCAAGATCACCGAAGAAGCCGCCGAACTGGAAGAAGCGCGTGACAAGATGGATGCCGACGCGCTTGAGGATGAATTCGGTGATCTGCTCTTTGTCATGGTCAATCTGGGTCGCCATCTGGGCATCGAACCCGAAGCCGCCCTGCGTCGCACCAATGCCAAGTTCACTCGTCGCTTTGAAAAAGTCGAGGCACGGCTGGCCAAACGGGGCAAGACCCCATCGCAAAGCGATCTGGCCGAGATGGACGCGCTCTGGGACGAGGTCAAAATCGAAGAGCATCGTGCCAACGGCAAACTCCCGCCGGTGGACGCCATGGCAGCCCCCAGAAACGGGTAGACAAGCCAACCGACACTTGCGAGTGTCCCACCTTCACGACCCCCGGAGACGCCATGCCCCCTCGCAAGATCATCATCGACACCGATCCCGGACAGGATGATGCCGTCGCCATCCTGCTGGCGCTGGCCAGCCCGGAAGAGATCGAGATTCTGGGCATTACAGCAGTTGCGGGCAACGTGCTCTTGGAACTGACAGCCAAGAACGCTCGAATCGTGTGCGAACTGGCGGGCCGGACCGATGTGCCGGTCTATGCAGGCTGCGACAGACCGTTGAACCGCCCCCTGGTCACGGCCGAGCATGTGCATGGCAAGACAGGACTGGATGGCCCGGACCTGCCTGATCCGCAGATGCCTTTGGCCGAGGGTCACGCGGTGGACTTCATCATCGACACTCTGCGCGCGCATGAGCCGGGCACCGTGACCCTTTGCCCGCTGGGGCCACTGACGAATATCGCGACCGCATTCAGCAAAGCCCCTGATATTGTTGATCGGGTGCAGGAAATCGTTCTGATGGGCGGGGCGTATTTCGAGGTTGGGAACATCACTCCAACAGCGGAGTTCAACATCCATGTCGACCCGGAAGCAGCTGATATCGTTTTTAAATCCGGAAGGCCGATTGTAGTTATGTCACTGGATGTCACGCATAAGGCGCTGGTCACCAGACCCCGCAACGATGCATTCCGCACTCTGGGAAACAAAGTCGGACTCGCCGTGGCAGAGATGACTGATTTCTTTGAGAGGTTCGACAAGGAAAAATACGGCAGTCAGGGCGCACCCCTGCATGACCCCTGCGTGACCGCCTATCTGATCCGACCCGAGCTGTTTTCGGGCCGTCATGTGAATGTCGAGATTGAAACCCAGTCCGAACTGACCATGGGCATGACCGTCGCAGATTGGTGGGGCGTGACCGACCGCGCCCCTACTGCACTGTTCATGGGGGAGATCGACGCTGACGGCTTCTTTGACCTGCTGACGGAAAGGCTGGCCAGATTATGAGCGCCGCCCTGCGCCTTGCGCGCCCCGAAGACCTGGACCGCCTGATGGCGCTGGTCACCGCCTTTCATACCGAGGCCGGTCTGGCGCAAGACCCGGACCAGATCCGAAACGCTCTTGCACCCCTGCTCGAGGGTATTCCCCATGGTTGTGTCTATCTGATCGGCCCAGGACGCGCGCCGTTGGGCTACATCATCCTGACATTCGGCTGGTCCGTCGAATTCGGCGGCATGGACGGTTTCGTCGACGAAATCTATATCCGACCCGCTGTTCGCGGTCGCGGTATTGCGACCGAAGTTTTGTTGGCCTTGCCAAAAGCATTATCCGAAGCGGGGCTGACAGCCCTTCACCTGGAAGTCGATCGAAACAACGAAGCCGCTCAGAATATCTATTTGCGTACCGGGTTCAAACCACGCGACAGATATATGCTGATGAGCAAGTTGCTTTAACGAGACTCGCCACGGAAGATATTGGCCGGGTTCATGTCTTGTACCGGGTCACTCGCCGAGACCGGGTCTCCGGTTATTGGGTAGGTTCCCGGACCCGCGCAGGCGGAAAGAACTGTGATGGACGCTGCTGCGGTTACCAGAAGGAATTTGGATACAGACATCGTAGTCTCCTTGCTGTGATGCAGTCAGGTTAGATCACGTGGCTGTGATTTACTTAGTAACAAGTTCACACATAATGTGATTTTTGCATTCTTTTCAGAAGCAAAAAGACTAATCCAATACGCCTGCGAAACAGAGACCACTGAAATGATTGCGTAATCCGGATCTCGCCTCTCTTGCGAAAAGTGCGAAGATTTTTCAAAAGTTTTCAACTTCAAATGCGAGCAAGCACCGCAATCGTAAACCCAGAGAAAGACCGAACCAGAAAGGTTCAACCAAAGGTGGATATCACCTGAAGCAGTGTTTCCTGCCGCACCATTCACCGTGATCGTCCGGAAGACCCCGGTTCAGGGCCCATGAAACGCTTGGATCCAAGAGTTCCCAAGGTTCAAAAAGACCAAGTGATCGATCACGTGGATTGCGACACGGGCAGAGGAACGAACGCTTGATGGATCAGAGGCCGGCACCTTGAAAATGGGGGCTGTTGGCCCCCATTCTTCGCTTATTTCAGGATCGACGCGCCGGCGTATTCGGCCACTTCTCCCAACGACTCTTCGATGCGGATCAGTTGGTTGTACTTGGCCAACCTGTCAGATCGCGCCAACGAGCCGGTTTTGATCTGACCACAATTGGTCGCCACGGCCAGATCGGCAATGGTGGCGTCCTCGGTCTCACCCGAACGGTGCGACATCACGTTGGTATAGCGCGCGCGGTGGGCCATATCGACGGCGCGCAGGGTTTCAGTCAGCGAGCCGATCTGGTTCACCTTGACCAGCATCGAGTTCGCACAGCCGCGCTCAATCCCTTCGGCCAGACGCACCGGATTGGTCACGAACAGGTCGTCACCCACCAACTGCACCTTGTCACCGATGGCATCGGTCAGGGCCTTCCAGCCATCCCAGTCATCTTCGGACATACCGTCTTCGATCGAGATGATCGGGTAGTCATTGACCAGAGCTGCCAGATAGGCCGCATTCTCTTCCGAGGTCAGGGTCGTGCCTTCGCCAGCCAGAACGTATTTGCCGTCTTTGAAATACTCGGTCGCGGCGCAATCCAGCGCCAGGTGAATTTCCTCACCCGGCTTGTAACCTGCTTTTTCGATGGACTTCAGGATGAAATCCAATGCTTCACGGGTCGAGGCGATGTTGGGGGCAAAACCGCCCTCGTCGCCCACACCGGTCGCCAGACCCGCGCCTGACAGTTCCTTTTTCAGAGTGTGGAACACCTCGGACCCCATGCGCACCGCTTCGCGAATGTTCGCGGCGGCGGTCGGCATGATCATGAATTCCTGAATGTCGATCGGGTTATCGGCATGTTCGCCACCGTTGATGATGTTCATCATCGGAACCGGCAGAACCCGGGCCGAAGTACCGCCCACATACCGATAGAGAGGCTGCGTGGTGAAATCCGCCGCTGCCTTCGCCGTGGCCAGCGAAACACCCAGGATCGCGTTTGCGCCCAGACGGCCCTTGTTTTCGGTTCCGTCCAACTCGATCATTGCCTGGTCAATGGCCACCTGTTCAGTCGCGTCAAAACCTACCAGTTCTTCCGCGATCTCACCGTTCACGGCGGCAACGGCTTCCAGAACGCCCTTACCCATATAGCGCGCCTTGTCGCCATCACGTTTTTCTACCGCCTCATAGGCGCCGGTGGACGCACCCGAGGGCACGGCAGCGCGGCCCATGGTGCCGTCTTCCAGAATCACGTCAACTTCGACTGTCGGGTTGCCCCGGCTGTCCAGAATTTCGCGTGCGTGGATGTCGATGATGGTGCTCATGAGGCCTGTCCCTATGACTGCAGTCGGTTGCACGCGTCATAGCAGCAACCGGCCAAAAGTAAACCGGTTCCGTTACCGCTAACACACATATTCCCGGACATTTAGGGCTAACAGCCCTCTGTTTGCGCCAACAGGCTCAGGCAGGCACCAGTTCGCGCGCCAGACGCCGTTCGCGGATAAAGGTATAAAGACCCGAGCCAATGATCAGGGTTGCCCCTGCCATTGTCAGCGCATCAGGGCGTTCACCGAACATAAGCATTCCCGCGAGGATCGAAAACACCAGACGCGTGTACCGGAATGGCATCAGGGCCGAGGCTTCGCCCACCCTCATCGCAGTGACAATGCCGTAGTACCCCAGCACGCCAAATCCGATCGCCCCCGCATAGGGACCCGTTTGACCAGCTTGAACAGGCACGAAGGATGCCCCGGACATGACCATCAGAACCAGGCCGGCGACGGCAACCGCAATGTAAGCCTGCATCGCAACAACGGACGAAGCCACTCGCGGGTCCAGCTTGCGGGTGATCAGATCACGCGCGGCAATTGCGACAACGGACAAAACTACAAACAGGGATTCCGGCCGAAAGCCCTCCATCCCGGGGCGGATGATCATCAGGACACCGACAAAGCCGACACCAATGGCGCTCCAGCGGCGCCACCCGACCTGTTCGCCAAGAAACAGGGCCGCGCCCATGGTGACGACCAACGGCATGGCCTGAAACACAGCTGCAACGGTGGACAGGTCAATCAGCGACAGTGCTGTCACAAAAGCAACGGCGCCAAAACCTTCTGTCGCGGCCCGAACCAACGGCAGGGTTTTCCAGGCCACGGGATCAAAGATCCGTTTGCGCGTGACCACTGACATCGTGGCAAACACGAGCCCGCAGAACACACCCAGAAACACCATGATCTGCCCTGTCGGCACAGAGCCGGACAGGAGCTTGATGAACATGTCCTCAAGAGCAAAGGCCGCCATCGACCCGATGAGCAGCAGGATGCCGTTTACGTTGTTCATTTGCGCGTCCGTTGGAAAGTGCATGTCGGGTGCCGATACACGCACAACAACCTCAACCAACAGCATCTGGCAAGACAATTCCCGTCACGCCTGATGAATTAACGTGAGGGGATCAATCGCGTTTTGTGATGGGTCAGTCCTTTTCCAGCGGGACGCCGTACAGCTCCAACCGGTGCCCTTTCAGCTTGTACCCAAGCTTTGCCGCGATTCTTTCCTGTAGGGCTTCGATCTCGGGGTCGACGAATTCGATAACCTCTCCTGACTGCATGTCTATCAGGTGGTCATGATGATCGCGCTCGGCATCCTCGTACCGGGCCCGTCCGTCGCCGAACTCGAGGCGTTCCAGAATACCAGCCTCTTCGAACAGTTTGACCGTGCGATAGACCGTTGCAATGGAAATGCCTTTGTCCACAGCAGACGCCCGTGCATAGAGTTCCTCGACATCCGGATGGTCGTCGCTCTGTTCCAATACCTGCGCGATGATCCTTCTTTGACCGGTCATGCGCAGCCCCTTGGCTTCACAACGCCCAATAATCGTTTCCGACATGATGCCCCTCAGACTTGCTCGGGTGTCTGTCTTAATATGTCTACGCGCGTTTCGCTACAGGGATTTCACCTTTTGCGACCTTCTGATGTAGCGCGCGCCAGATCGGCCCAGACCGGCAGGTGATCGGATGCGATATGCGCGGGACGCGTGTCGTGAACACCGTGCGCCACAGCCTGGACTCCGATGCCCAGCGCGATCCGATCCAGCGCACCCAAAGGCTGTGCGGCAGGAAAACTGGGCCTGGGGGGCAGGAACCGCATTTCTGGGGCCAGATGATCCAGAACAGGCTGGCGTGACCATTCGTTGAAGTCACCGGCCCAAACTGTCGGCATCTGGTCCATATCCCAATCATTCCGCCGAATATGCAATATCTGCTGCCGCCGTGACGCTGGCAAAAGCCCCAGATGCATCCCCATCACGCGCAGTGGCCCGATATGCGTGTCGAACTCGACCCGAACCGCCCCGCGCGGTTCCAGCCCCGGCAGCTCGTGATGCCCTTTGCGGCGTACCGAAATACTCTCTCCGCGCCAGATCACCGCGTTGCCATGCCAGCCCAGACTGCCTGCACCGCCCAGATCGACGATCTTCCACCCTGCCTCGTCCAACATGAAATGCGGCAGTGCCGCCGGGCGGGGCGGCAGGCGTTTGTCGGCCTCCTGCAACACCACGATATCCGCTTTCGTGTTTTCGATGACTTGCAAAACGCGTTGCGGCTGACGCCGGAAATCCAGCCCGACGCATTTCTGAATGTTGTAGCTTGCGATACGCAGCGTGGACGAAGTTTGCATGAGGCCATGACCAAGTGGAATGCCCCTAAAGTGCCATGCCTGACGTGGGGCGCAACCCCTCAGCTCAGTTTCCTGCTGCGGCAAATCAGAGACGCCACCAGACTCCGATAATCTGCCCGTTATTTCGTCGAATGAACCCTGCTTCATATCAAAGCAAAGGTTCCGCTTGATCCCCGGCCCCGCAGCCCTCTATCCCGATCCGGTGACGACATCGAAGCGCAGCGAAAGCAAGGCCAAGATGAGCCTGAGCCAACCCGACAACAGCACCCGGCCCAGTATCATACTGGTGATGGGTGGCGCGCTGTGGGGCCTTTACTGGATTCCGGTGCGGTTTTTCTATGATTACGGTCTGACAGGCCCCTGGTCCGGGATCGTCATGTACTGCGCGGCCCTGATTGCTTTGTTCCCCTTTATCTGGGCCGACAGGCACATGCTGACCCGGCAATGGCGTGATCTGATGCTCAGCGGTATGTTCACAGGGGCTGCATTCAGCCTGTATTCGATCAGCCTTGTCTACACCGACGTCGTCCGCTCGATCCTGCTGTTCTATCTCACTCCGATATGGGGCACGCTTCTGGGCGTTGTATTTCTGAAAGAACGCCTGAGCCTGATGCGCCTTGCGGGCCTGATCTGCGGGCTTGGCGGGCTGTTTGTCGTGCTTGGGGGTGCCGGGTTCGTGCCATGGCCGCAAAACCTGGGCGACTGGCTGGCGCTGGCGTCGGGCATATGCTGGGCATTGGGCACTCTGGGTTTGTACAAAACCGGAAGCATTACCATTACGGGTCAGGTTTTTGCCTTTGTACTTGGCGCGCTGTTGCTGTCGCTTGTCAGCCTGTTGGCGCTTCGGGGCCAGGCGCTGCCAAACGTCACACAGGAAGGAGCGGTCCGCATAGCGGGATATGCGATGCTGTCGGCTGTCTACATTCTGCCCATGATCTACATGACCATCTGGCCAGCTACAAAACTGTCTCCCGCAAAGGTCGGCCTGCTGCTGATGAGCGAGGTCGTCGTCGGTATCGCGTCTGCCGCGGCCCTGTCCGGCGAACCATTCGGCCTGCGGGAGTTTCTGGGCGCCACCCTGATCGTCAGCGCCGCGGTGTTGGAAATCCTGCGGAAATAGACGCGGTCTGCGCGTCACGTCCCGCAAAACGTCGCATGGACCACCTCATTTTCGGCCGGAGGACGCCTCAGGTCTTCCGCATCACCCTGATCCTCGTAAGGCCGCGCCAGGACGGCGTTCAACCGGTCAAACGGCGCGTAATCTCCCTGTACGGCTGCCTGGATCATCTGTTCGACCCGGTGATTGCGCGGAATGAATGCAGGGTTTGCAGCGGTCATCACATCCAGCGGCGCTGCTTCGCGCTCTAACCGCATGCGCCAACCCGCTTCCCAATTGTCAAACGCTTCCGGGGCAAGGAACTGATCCCGCGCCTTGCCACCGCCCAGCGCCCGGAAGGTATTGGTGAAATCCGCCTGCCCCTCGGCCATAAGCTTCAGAAGGTCGGTGATCAGTTCCTGATCGCCCTCGTCCGCGGATGCCAGTCCGATCTTCGCCCGGAACCGGGACAACCAATTCTGTTGCAGAAGATCCGGCATCGCGTGGACGATCTCGGTCGCCTCTTCCACGGCGGCCTCTTTATCGTCCATCTGCTGGATCAATGACGTTGCCAGCTGCGCGAGGTTCCACATCGCGATATCGGGCTGGTTCGAATAGGCATAACGCCCCATCCGGTCAATCGAGCTGTAGACGGTGTTGGGGTGATACGTATCCATGAACGCACATGGGCCATAATCAATTGTCTCGCCCGCGATCGAGCAGTTGTCGGTATTCATCACCCCATGGATGAACCCCACGCTCATCCATTTCGGAATCAAACTGGCCTGAGCATCCCGCACCGAACGCAACAGGCCCATGGGACCTTCTGCCTTGGGATAATGCCGGGCAATGGCGTAGTCCGTCAGGCGCTTCAGGCTGTCCATTTGCCCACGCGCTGCAAAAACCTGGAAGGTCCCCACCCGCAGATGGCTGGATGCAACCCGGGTCAGGACCGCTCCGGGCATCGGACCTTCGCGAAAGACGGTCTCACCGGTTTCCACAGCTGCCAGAGCGCGTGTGGTCGAAACGCCCAGCGCATGCATTGCCTCGGATACCACATATTCCCGCAGAACAGGCCCCAGCCAGGCCCGGCCATCGCCCCGGCGGGAAAACGGTGTAGGACCCGAACCTTTCAGTTGAATATCCCGGCGCACCCCGTCCGTTCCGACAGTCTCGCCCAGCAGCACTGCACGCCCGTCGCCCAGTTGCGGGTTGTACTGCCCGAACTGATGCCCGGAATAAAGCTGAGCGATGGGCTCGGCACCTTCGGGAATACTGTTTCCCGCAAAGGATTCGGTCATGTCCTCAACGTCTCCGGGCGAAATCCGCAGCAACTTGGCCAGATCATCGTTGAACGCAATCATCCTTGGCGCGCGCACGGGAATCGGCGACTGCCGCGCAAAGAACGCATCCGGCAGTCGGGCATAGGAGTTATCGAAGGGGATTTTCAGGGTCATGTCGCAAACATATCCCTCGAGCGCATGAATACCATAGCGGATCACGCCTGCCCGTGCATAATCGCACCCAAACACGAGGGACCACATGACTGCACAAGAGGTTATCGACCGCCTGAACCTGCAACGCCATCCTGAAGGTGGCTGGTACGCCGAGACATGGCGCGCTGAAAACGAAGGCCGCCCCACCGGCACCTGCATCTACTTCCTGTTGCAGGCTGGCGAAAGCAGCCACTGGCACCGTGTCGATGCGACCGAGATCTGGCTGTACCATGCCGGCGCGCCGCTTGTCCTGTCGCTCAGCGCAACCGACCAAGGCCCCACCACCGAACATGTGCTGACACCAGATCTTTCCGCTGGCGCGCCACAACTGATCGTCCCGGAAGGTCATTGGCAAGCCGCCCGCAGCACGGGTGATTACACGCTGGTCAGTTGCACGGTCTTGCCCGGTTTCCAGTTCGAGGGGTTCGAACTGGCCGCGCCGGGCTTCGATATCCCCAAGGCGTAACTGTTCACAATAGGATCTCTGAAAAGGTGAGTTTACAGACAGTTGCCCATTGATCATTCTGTACACGTAGCCACAAGCGACGGAGTAACGAGTGAGAATGAAGCAGGTCCTGCTGTCTGTCTTGTTCTTTTGTCAAAGCGCAGCCTTCGCAGGCGCAGAGCCCGCTTGCGCCAAGGCCCGTCTTTCATCCGATCTGACTGTGCCAGAGCCGACCTGGGAAGAAACGGCTGAGGATGCTGGCCCGGCCGTGACAGTGGAACCTGCGGTGCTGGTTTCAAAGCGTCCTGCCCTGCGGCCCTGCAAGTTCCGGCAATTCGAAATGGGTCGTGAACGAATGTTGGAACGGGGCGCCGTGTGTGGTGACTGGACCATTCTGGGCGAAACACGCAAGCCCGTCGCCGGAAAGGCCCGCGGATGCGGGATCACGAACCCGGTTCGGGTTTACAGGATCTCTGACATCGCACTCAGCCAATTCTCTTTGATGGATTGCCAGACGGCGGTCACGCTGAAAACATGGATCGAAAACACGGCCAAGCCAGCCTTTGCCAATTTGGGCGGCGGGCTGAAGGGGATGCGGATCGTCGGCCATTATGCCTGCAAGACCCAGAACAACCAGCCGCGTGCACGCATCTCGGAACATGCGCGGGGAAAGGCGATCGACATATCGACCTTCGTTCTACGGGACGGAACCCAGATCACGGTTCGGGACGGATGGAACAACGACCAGGGCGCTGTTTTGCGAGAGTTGCACAGTGGCGCCTGCGGTGTGTTCGGAACCGTGCTCGGCCCGGATGCCGATCGCTATCATAAAGGGCATTTCCATCTGGACACCGCGCGCCGCAGCAGCGGCCCGGTTTGCCGATGAACCTTTGACTTGGTTGAGTTTTTCCGCATCGCGGATACCCCGACCCTTGGCGCGCTCACCAAGGCCGGCATCATTCAGTACTAACCCGCCAAGTCCACAAACTCCTCGTTTCATCTGACCATACCTCTGGGATCAGCATCAGCGCGTCAGGACGGGCGCCCCTATTTGTCGCTTCGGCTTTTGATCAACACATTGATCAGAGGCACCAACAGCGTCGCTGCGGACCCCAAAGGATTTGATCCAATGCTTTTGACCGCCTGAACAACCTCTCGTGCCTCTGCGGTCATCTCTTCCAATTCGTCTTCAATGTCCGCTATGGCTATATCGCGCACCTCGACGGCCGGGGCGACTTCGTCCTCGACATTGCTGCGTTTTGCAACCAGCACCAGAAGCCCAGCGAAAATAAGGTTTCCAAAGGCCAACAACGCCGCCGCCGAGGCTGGTGGCATCGAACTCTGGAGCGCCAAGAACAAGGAAACATTCAAAAGCACCACCGCCGACAATGCCGCGATGCCCGCAATGCCCATCAATATCGTCTGTTGCTGAACCACTCCAAGGCGGCGGCGTGCAATCAAACGTTCGGTCCGATAGATCGTAACCAGATTTTTGCTCAGTCTGCTCATAACCGGTCTCCTAACCCTGCGCACGCCCGACGACGTAACCCAGTGAAAATGCAATCAGCAACGCCGTGATCGGATAGTCTTTCTGCAACCGACCAAACTCCTCGACAACGTCATTGCCCAAGGATTGAACCTGGCTCAGATCGATTCCGTGGTCTTCCAGAAGTTTCCGGATTTCATCCGATGATTTGACCCGCTCTGGCGGCTCTTTGGGTTCCGGATCCTTTTCGACCTGCGCCTCCAACGACGCGTTTCGTTCCCGTAGCTTCTCCAACTCGGATTCAAGCTCTGCTTTGGTCGCCATAGTGCCTTACCCTCACTGCATGGGTTCGAGGTAACGGTTGCACAAAGATTTGTTTTTTTGAACTGTTTTCCGGATCACGTTATCCAACCGGGTCCATAGACACCGAACTTACGACCCCGCCACCAACAAGCGCCTTAACGCCAGTGGTTCCGGGGCAAGAGGTCGGCAACCTCCGAGCAACGCGCACCGCCAGATAGGCAAACGCCTGCGCCTCAAGCATGTCGCCGTCCAGCCCCACCGCCTCAACCGTTTCGACCGGGCAATCCAGCGACACGCGCAACATCTCCATCAACACCGGGTTGCGCCTGCCACCCCCGGTGACCAACACACAGGACGGGGGTTTCGGACAGTGCTCCATCCCCTGCACCACAGCTGCGGCGCACATACCGGTCAGAGTGGCCACCGCGTCGGCGTCATTGAGTTCCTTGACCAAACCGATCATTTCCGAAAAATCGTTCCGATCCAAGGATTTCGGCGGCATACGGGAAAAATACGGCTCGGCCAGAAACAGCTCAAGCGCGCCCATCTCGACTGTGCCATCGCGGGCTAATGCCCCGTCCCGGTCCATGGGAAGCCCCAGACGGGCCTGCATCAGATCATCGACAGGTGCATTGGCCGGTCCTGTATCAAATGCCAGCAGCGCACCGGGGGCTTCGGGGCCTTCGAACGTCGGGTCCACATAGGTCAGGTTGCCGACCCCGCCCAGGTTCAGGAAGCACAACGGCCGGTCCGCGCCGAACCATTTGGCACAGGCAAAGTGAAAGAAAGGCGCAAGCGGAGCCCCCTCGCCCCCCATCGCCACATCATCGCTGCGGAAATCCCAAACCACCGGACGCCCAAGCGCCTGCGCCAACCCCAGCCCGTCACCGACCTGAAACGTTCCGCGCCCGCGCGGCTCATGCGCCAGCGTCTGTCCGTGAAAGCCGATCAGATCCACGTCCTCGAACTCGGACAGTGCTTCGGCATGGGAGATTGTCACCATCTCGGCCGCCGCATCGACCTGAGGTCCGTGCCACTGCCCCAGGGCCGCCCGCAACACATCGCGTTCCGCATCCGAATATGCGCGATATCCGCTTTCCCCAAACCCGTAAATCGAATGTCCATCGGTTTCCACCACCGCCGCGTCAACCCCGTCCATCGACGTGCCGGACATCGCGCCCAAAGCTCGGACCTTTCCGTGTTTCCTGATGGTCTGGTCCAAGCCTGCCTCCTGAATTGGCTGTATCATTCGCCGCGTCCAGGTCCGGAATTTCACCTTTGGGTTGCAGCCCGGCCAACGTGCCTTCTGTTGGGTCACAAAGGCAAGCTTTCTGCACCGGCCCGGCAATTTTTTTCTCAGGGCGCGTGTCTGGATCGACACCCTCGACCACACCCCGCACCTGAGGTGAAAAGGTGGCTTTTCCTCTCCTGCGCTGCCGCCTATACAGTGCCCCGCAACATTAACCCAAAGGGCACGATATGACCTACCACCCCAAATCGGATTTCATCGCCACGATGATCGAGCGCGGCTTTCTCGCCGACTGCACCGATTATCAGGGCCTTGACGACGCGCTGATCAGTGGGTGCAAACCGGCCTATATCGGCTTTGATGCAACGGCCAAATCGTTGCATGTGGGCAGCCTGATCCAGATCATGATGCTGCGCTGGTTCCAGAAAACCGGCCACCAGCCGATCACTTTGATGGGCGGCGGCACCACCAAGGTGGGCGACCCTTCGTTCCGCGCGGATGAACGCCCGCTGCTGGGCCCCGAACAGATCAATGAGAATATCGCGGGCATCAAAAAGGTGTTCTCGGCCTATATCGACTATGACCCTGAGGCCGAGAATAAGGCTCTGATGCTGAACAATGAGGAATGGCTGGACAACCTGAATTACCTCGATTTCCTGCGAGACATCGGGCGGCATTTTTCGGTCAACCGGATGCTAAGCTTTGAATCGGTGAAATCTAGGTTGGATCGCGAGCAATCGCTCAGCTTTCTTGAATTCAACTACATGATCCTGCAGGCCTATGACTTCCTTGAGCTGAACCGCCGCTATGGCTGCGTTCTGCAGATGGGCGGCAGCGACCAGTGGGGTAACATCGTCAACGGTATCGACCTGACCCGTCGCGTGCTGGATCACGAGATCTACGGACTGACCTCGCCCCTGCTGACCACCAGCGACGGCAAGAAAATGGGTAAATCTCAGGACGGCGCGGTTTGGCTGAACGCAGACATGCGTTCGCCTTATGAGTTCTGGCAATTCTGGCGCAATACCACCGACGCTGATGTCGGGCGGTTCCTGAAGCTCTACACCGAAATGCCGGTGGACGAGTGTGATCGCCTGGGCGCGCTGAAAGGGTCCGAGATCAACGAGGCCAAGATCCGTCTTGCCAACGAGGTGACGACTCTGGCCCACGGTGCGCAGGCTGCGGCGAACGCCGAAGCCACTGCCCGCGAAGTGTTCGAAAAAGGCGGAGTCGGAGATGATCTGCCGACCCTGACGCTATCGGAAGCAGACTTACCGATCTCTATCGTCCAGTTGATCGTGAAAACGGGTCTGGCCAAGTCCGGCAAGGAGGCCAAGCGCCTGATAGCCGAGAACGGCGCCAAGCTGGATGACGCGCCGCTGACCGATGCCGGGCTGATGATCGACGCAGGTGCATTGTCCTCGCCCATCAAGCTGAGCGCGGGGAAAAAGCGCCACGCGCTGGCTCAACTGGGCTAACTCGGCAAGTCTGAAAAGCACAAAATTAAAACGGCCACCCAAACGGGTGGCCGTTTTTCATTCGGTAATCTGTGCTTATCTGCGGTCTTTTCCTCCGCCGCGACCGGGCCGGTCGCCGCCTTCATCATCGTTGGCGTTATTGCCGCGACCCGGGCTGCTGCCCTCGCCGCCATTGCCGTGGCCGTTATTGCCATTGCCACCGCCTTTGCCGCCGTTGCCTTTCCCACCTTTGCCTTCACCGCCGCCGGATTCACCTCCGCCGCCACCGGACTCGCCACCGCCACCGCCGGATTCACCTCCGCCGCCACCGGACTCGCCACCGCCACCGCCAGATTCACCTCCGCCGCCACCGGACTCACCACCGCCACCGCCGGATTCACCTCCGCCGCCGCCGGATTCACCTCCGCCACCGCCGGATTCACCTCCGCCACCGCCGGATTCACCTCCGCCGCCGCCGGACTGACCACCGCCACCGCCACCGCCGGAGTTACCTCCACCGCCACCAGTGTCAGCGCCACCTCCAAACTCACCTCCGCCACCACCGGATTCACCGCCGGGTGCACTACCAGCGTCGGCAAATTCAGACCCACCTAGTTCAGAGCTGCGGTTTTCACCCCGGTTTTCCGCCGAACCATACAAGCTTGCCGTCGGCAAATCCGTCAGCAACGCGGCCAACCCCGGACATTGCGCCCCGGTTACACTCAAAGTTGTCTCAAAGTCGGACCGCTTTTGAAGCCTGTCCAGAAAACTCGGGGTCACCTGCACACAATCGCACAAACTGGCATAGTCGCCGGCGTTGGCGAGATTTCGGGCCGTTTTCCAGTTGCAAGTTTCCGATGCGGCAACAGCACTGCCTATCATCACCATTCCAAAAACAGGAACAGCGATAGCTGCACCCAATATTTGCTTCGTACTCTTTACCATAATAGATCCTCCTGGTGAAAAAACACACAACGGCGCTGAGTTCTTCGTTCACGAACAGGCGCGTTTTCGTGAAGTTGGGATTAAGTTGTCTTGAGGATCCGCCAGGGCATCGGGGCGAATGATCTGGCCCGCCAACCAAGATCCCTCTTTCTCAAATATGTGGACACTGGTCCCAAATTGCAGTTATTGAACAAGTGTTCATATCCATGGGAGGAGTTCACCATGCACCTGTCCACCACTGCCGCCCTCATCACCGGCGGCGCGTCCGGTCTGGGCGAAGCCACGGCCCGCCACTTCACCTCGAAAGGCGCGCAGGTCACCATTTTGGATCGTGATGCGGACCGCGGCGAAAAGGTTGCCACCGAGATCGGCGGGCATTTCGTGCAGACGGATGTGACTGACGAGCAGTCGGTGGCCGCCGCCATACGCCATGGCACGGAAAAGATGGGCAAGATCACTGCGACGGTGAATTGTGCAGGTATCGCCTATGGCATCAAGACTGTTGGCAAGGATGGCCCCCACCCGTTGGATGCGTTCCAGCGTACGATCGACATCAATCTGGTTGGCACATTCAACGTATCCCGGCTGGGCGCTGCCGAGATGGCAAAGAATGACCCCGAACCAGATGGAGCACGCGGGGTGATCATCAACACCGCCTCGATCGCCGCGTTTGACGGGCAAAAGGGTCAGGCGGCCTATGCGGCCTCCAAAGGAGGCGTCGTGGGCATGACGCTGCCGATGGCCCGCGATCTGGCCTCGACCGGCATTCGGGTCATGACCATCGCGCCGGGCATTTTCATGACCCCGATGCTGGCGGGTCTGCCCGAAGAGGTGCAACAACAGCTTGCCGCTGACGTCCCGAACCCTGCCCGCCTGGGCGACCCGCATGAATACGGACGACTGGCCGGGTTCATCGTTGAGATGGGGTATCTGAATGGTGAGGTCATCCGCATCGACGGCGCCCTGCGTATGCGCTAAACCGGGGCTCATGACCGAGCGACAAAAAATGGAAGCGGGCGAGTGGTATTGCTGCCTTGACCCGGAACTGGATGCGCTTCGTGCCGAAGCGCGTCGTGCCGTTCATGCCCATAACACGTGTCCGCCGGATGACCGTGGGGCCATCGCGCTGGAACTGGCAGCACTTTTTGCTGGTGTTGGTGAGGATTGCTTTCTTGAGGCCCCATTTCACTGTGCCTACGGAATAAACCTGTCTTTGGGGGATCGAGTGTTTTTCAACGCAGGCTGTGTCGTGCTCGATACCGCGCCGGTGACGATTGGGAACGACACGATGCTTGGGCCCGCAGTGCAGATCTATTGCGCCGAACACGCGAAAGACCCTGCCTCACGCGCTCGGGGCCTTGAAGTCGCCCACCCTGTCATGATCGGCGAAAACGTCTGGATTGGTGGCGGTGCGATCATCATGCCGGGCGTTACGATCGGCGACAACGCCATCATCGGAGCCGGTAGTGTGGTGACAAAAGACGTTCCGGTCGGCGAGACCGTCGTCGGAAACCCTGCCCGGCCTATACGGCCCCTCCGATAACCCTGTTCTTTCCCCTATCCGCCGGGGCCTTGATCCCGGGGCGCGGCGCGTGCCACTTTTTCGGTCAGGCAGCGCCGGGTCACTGCGCCCCCACGGGGAGTCGCCCAACCGGACAAGGCAGTTCTTGACCGCGCTGAAATCGAAAGAGTCAGCCCCATCGCCTGTCCAGAAGAAGGATGCATCCAACACGACCTGCATGTGGATACAACCAATCCAGGTGTTTTTATGCTCTATGAAAACTGGCAGATTCGCGAACCTTAACAGACGCATATGACCACGCTTCATTTCGCCTCTTGCATGGAAGCAATAGAAGGGGCCGTAGCCGGTTTTACGCTGAACGAGATGACGCGGATAGGTTAATCGATTCCGCTGCAAAACCGGAGCATTTTCGTGGTTCAAGTTTTGTACAACTTTTTAAACGTTGCCCCTTAAAGCAAACACAGATTGCGTTCACTTCGCCTCAGCTTTCTCTTCCAGCGTCAGCCATTCCTCTTCAGACGCCGAAAGCTTTTCCTGCCGCTCAACCAGCGCCTCGATCGCTTTCTGGAACTTGACCGGTTCGCGGGTGAACAATTCGGGGTCGGACATCAGTTCGTCGAGCTTTGCAATCTCGGCCTCCAGCCGTTCAATCTCGGCAGGCAACTTTTCCAGCCGGTGCTTTTCCGAGAACGACAGGCCGGGCTTCTGCTTCGTTTCCTGCTTGATTTTTGGCTTCGAAGCTTTTGCTTTTTCTTCCTTTTTCTCTGCCACATCACCACGTTGCGCGATATAATCCGACCACCCTCCGGCATAGACCGTGGCGCGACCATTCCCCTCCATCGCAATTGTCGTTGTGGCCACCCGGTCGAGGAAATCGCGGTCGTGGCTGACCAGCAGAACCGTGCCGTCGTAGTCGTCCAGCAGCTCCTGCAACAGGTCCAGCGTTTCGACATCCAAATCGTTGGTCGGTTCGTCCAGCACCAGAAGGTTGGACGACTTCGCCATCAACTTGGCCAGCAGCAAACGCGCCTTTTCTCCACCTGACAAGGACTTGACAGCCGCTCTTGCCTGCTGCTCATCAAACAGGAATTCCTTGAGATATCCCACGACATGTTTGGGCTGCCCGCCAACCATCACCTGATCGGCCTTGCCTGAGACCCGCATATCGGGGTCGCCGGTCAGGCTGTCCCACAAGCTCATCTCGGGGTCCAGTTGCGCACGGGTCTGATCGAACACCGCGATCTCAAGATTGGTGCCCAGCGACACCGAGCCTTCGTCCGGCTGCACCTGCCCAAGAAGCATCTTCAGCAGCGTCGTCTTGCCAACCCCGTTCGGTCCGACAAAAGCCACACGATCACCGCGCTGCACCAGCAGATCAAAATTCCGAACGATCTGCTGGTCACCGAACCCTTTGGCCAATCCTTTGGCCTCGATCACCTTGCGGCCCGATTTTGGACCGGCCTCCAGCGCCATCGCAGCGGAACCCTGACGCTTGATCTGTGCCGCCTTTTCGGCACGCAGCGCCTGAAGGGCCCGCACCCTGCCCTGATTGCGTTTGCGCCGTGCGCTGATACCCTCAACCGCCCATTTGGCCTCGGACTTGATAAGACGGTTCAGCTTGTGACGCTGCTGGTCTTCTTCTTCCCAGATCTTGTCCCGCCAGGTTTCAAACGCATCAAAACCTTGCTCTTGCCGTCGGACAGCGCCCCGATCAATCCAGAGAGTCGCCCGTGTCAGTGCGCGCAAAAAGGCCCGATCGTGCGAGATCAGCACAAAAGCCGCACGTGTTGACCCAAGCTCGCGCTCCAGCCACGCGATGGCTTCGATATCCAGATGGTTGGTGGGTTCGTCCAGCAGCATCAGGTCCGGCGCCTCGGCCATCAGTTTGGCCAATGCCGCGCGCCGCCGCTCTCCACCCGAGGCCGTCTCAATTGCGCGTGAAGGGTCGAATTTCAACCCCTCGCCTGCCCGTTCAACCTTGTAGAGTTCGCCTGGCTCCAACCCGCTGGACGCATAATCGCCCAATGTGGCAAAGCCCTCCATCGTCGGGTCTTGTTCCATGTAACCCACGGATTTTCCGGGCGGCACAACGATTTCGCCGCGATCAGCCTCGACCAGACCGGCCATCACTTTCATCAACGTAGACTTGCCCGACCCGTTGCGCCCAACCAGCGCCACGCGGTCACCTGGCTGAACCACCAGATCAAGCTCGGAGAACACCGGATCGCCCCCGAAGGTCAGGGAAATGCCGGACATCTGCAACAAAGGAATTCTCGCCATGCCTGCCAGCTAAACCGGCAGTCGCACTGCGTCAACGCCCCGTCTTCACCTTTTCAGAAATACTCGGGCTAGTCGGCCACCGTTCGCAACAGGCGTTTACGCGCCGGCGGAATTGCCCCGATTTCCACCCCTGTGAAAACGTGCAGCGTGTTCATTTGGCGGTCCACCACTGCATGGTCGCTGACCCAGCCGCCCATCATCAGATAGGTCCGCAACAGCGGTGGCATCCGCAGCATGGCCTTTTTCGTATCCGGCCTGCGCCGCAGACGCGTAGCAAAGCGAAACACATCCGGAGCCTTTACCCGCGGCAGCCACCGTTTCGGGGCAAGATGGCGGTGTTTGAGCATCGCAAAGGCATCCAGATAATGTTCTGTCTCGGTTCCGGCAAATGAGGAACATCCAAACAGCATCTCGACGTTGTTGTGGTCGACGTAGGATGTCATTGCCCCCCACGCGACACGCAGAATGTCGGGATCGATTTGGTTCGGGTGAACGCAGAACCTGCCCATCTCGACCATACGGCCACTGAACCCTTCCAGCGAACTCAGGTCGTAAAACTGTGCTGAATAGCTGCGTCCGATTTCGCGGCCATGATCCATTGTCAGCATCCGAAAGCAACAGACCAACCGCCCGGCAGACCGCATATCCTCAACCAGGATATGACTGCATCGTGTGTCGAATGCGTCACTGTCCAGTTGCCGGGTGTCGAACGCCAGTGTTCGCAGGTTTTGTGCGGCCCTGATATCCTCAGATGATTGCGCCAGACGGGCGCGATAGCGCCCTTTGCTCAACAAAACTGCCGTCGCCACGGTCGCGTCCTCCACGGGTGCCGACCCACAGGTGCCAGCACGACACCGTTAGCACAAGACATGTGACTGCCTTGTGACCATCGCAAGGCTCTGGCGCAGATTAGTTGGCGCCGGGAATATTGGCCGGGTTGAAGTTGCCGATATTGCCCAACAGCTGACGCAGGAAGCCTTTGTCCTGAACGTTGGAATCGGTCACACGGCGTTCCAGCGGAATCACGATGCCGTCTTCCAGACCAAAGCGTTCGATATTGCTGACGACACCGCGCTGATCAAAGCTGATGGCGACCAGTTCGCGTGCCACCACTTCGGGCCGTTTCGGGCCGTAATGACGCACCCGCGAGCGGACATAGTAATAACCCGAATCCCGCACCACACCTGACGCACCCGGAGCCCCGATGGCTTCTTCCACACTGTCACGCGTATCCACGCCCACTTTTATTTCGGCCAACTCTTCGGCTGGCGGCACGTATCCGTGATTCTTGAAGATGGGCGTACAAGCCCCGGCCGCAGCCAGACAGGCAACAAACACAAGCGATTTCGTCGCTGGTTTCAACCGGTTCACTACCTTCAACATGCGCACCCTCTTGCCTTGGCCTCTTGCGGCTTCTATCCGATTACAGAAACCGCTGCCACGGTTCAACACATAGAAAGGCTCTCGAATGAGCAACGTTACATCACTTCGGGTGGCTGACCTGCCCCAGAACGCCCCGACATCCTTTGATCTGCGCCCTGCGGCCGCTGCTTTGGATGAGATCAGACAGGACCTGGGACTGCTGGGACTGCGCAAACTCAGTTTCTCTGGCGACGTGCAGGCCCGGGGCAAGCGCGACTGGGTTCTGAACGGCAAACTCGGTGCAACCGTGATCCAACCCTGTATCGTGACCCTCGATCCGGTAACAACCCGGATCGACATTCCTGTGCATCGCACATTTCTGGCCGATTGGAACGATCCGGACGAACCGGAGTTCGAAATTCCCGAAGATGACGAATCCGAGCCTTTGGGTGCCGAGATCGACCCGGCCCGGGTAATGGTCGAGGCGCTGTCACTGGCCCTGCCACAATACCCGCGCAAGGACGGGGCTGAACTGGGACAGGCAGACTTTACCGAACCCGGAAAACAGGCGATGACCGACGAAGACGTCAAACCCTTTGCCGGATTGGCGGAATTGCGCGACGCACTCAAAAAAGACGAGTGACAGATGACGGATTTCCTGTCATAGCAGGCGGTCAGAAAAATCGCTTGAACATACCGAGAATCGCAGTATTTTCGCGCGCTCATCGGATTTTGGGTTGGACATTGCGGGGCTCGTCGCCTAAACGCGCGTCAAACCACGATAAACGAACTACGAAACCCGGGTCGGCAGCGATTCTGCGACCCCTAGTCAGACAAAGGTTGAGACCATGGCCGTCCAACAGAACAAAGTTTCCAAGTCGCGTCGCAACAACCGCCGCGCACACGACGCTCTGGTTGCTGCAAACCCGAACGAATGCCCGAACTGCGGCGAGCTGAAGCGCCCGCACCACGTTTGCGCATCCTGCGGCCACTATGATGATCGCGAAGTCGTCGCACAGGCCGACGAAATCGATCTGGACGAAGACGCAGCCTAAGCCTGATCGAGTGCAGACCAAGGCATGACTGAACAGCCCACGCACGCCGGACGGATCACCATCTCGGTCGACGCTATGGGTGGTGACGCGGGTCCCTCGGTCGTTGTTGCCGGTCTTGCTAAATCGGCCGACAAGAACCCGGATATCAGGTTCTTGTTACACGGGCCCGAACAGGTATTGCGCAAGCTTGTCGCCAAACGGCGTGTCCTTGAGGGGCGCGTCGTTTTTCGTGATTGCCCCGGCGTGGTCACGATGGAAGACAAACCCAGTCAGGTTGTGCGCAACGGCAAAGAGACCTCGATGTGGTCCACGCTGGAAGCGGTACGCCAGGGCGAAGCCCATGGCGCGGTTTCCTGCGGCAATACCGGTGCGTTGATGGCCCTGTCGATGATGCGCCTGCGCAAACTGCCGGGCGTGAATCGACCGGCCATCGCGATACTGTGGCCCTCGCGCAACCCTCAAGGGTTCAACGTGATGCTGGACGTCGGCGCTGATGTGCGCGCCGACGCCAAGGATTTGCTGCAATTCGCGCTGATGGGCGCGTCCTATGCACGTAACGGTATGGCCTTGGGCCGCCCCCGGATCGGACTGCTGAATGTCGGCACCGAAGAGCACAAAGGGCGTGCCGAACTGAAAGAAGCGCATTCGATGATTGCGGAATTCGCGGAGCAAGCGAATTTCGACTTTGTAGGGTTCGTCGAAGGTAGCGACATCCCTGGTGACAAAGCAGATGTCATTGTAACCGATGGGTTTACCGGCAACGTTGCGATCAAAACCGGCGAAGGAACGGCAAGCCTGATCGGGGACCTGTTGCGTCAGGCCTTCAAGTACTCTCCCCTATCCCGATTGGCCTCGATTCTGGCTATCACCTCGCTGAACCGTTTGAAGAAACGGATCGACCCGCGGCGCGTGAATGGTGGCGTGTTTCTGGGGCTGAACGGCACCGTGGTGAAATCCCACGGCGGCGCTGACGCGACAGGCGTGTCAGCTGCAATCAAACTGGCCTTCACTCTGGCGCAGTCCGGCTTTTCCGAAAAATTGGCTGCGCGGGTTGCATCCACTGCCCAGCTTGCACAAGATGCCGCGCAATCAGCGCCGCAAACAGATAAATAACAAAAAAGGCAGTACCCTAAAATGGCAGGCCGTTCAGTTGTAGCAGGTGTCGGGCATTATTTACCCGAACGCGTTGTTCCCAATTCCGAGTTTGAGAAAACCCTGGACACGACCGACGAATGGATCAAGACCCGCTCGGGGATCGAACGCCGCCACTTTGCTGCCGAAGACGAGACGACATCCGATCTGGCCACCAAGGCCGCCGAAGCCGCGCTGGCTGACGCAGGTCTGACGGCGGATGATATTGATGCAATCGTTCTGGCGACTTCAACGGCGGATCTGACCTTTCCTTCGGCTGCCACCATGGTTCAGGCACGGTTGGGCATGACCAAGGGCTTTGCTTTTGATGTTCAGGCTGTTTGTGCAGGATTCGTTTTTGCCCTTTCCAACGCAAATGCGCTGATTGTTTCCGGTCAAGCCAATCGCGTGCTGGTAATCGGAGCGGAAACATTCTCGCGGATCATGGACTGGACCGACCGGTCCACCTGTGTGCTGTTCGGTGATGGCGCCGGCGCTCTGGTGCTGGAAGCGCAGGACGGCACAGGCACTGCGGATGATCGCGGTATTCTGGCAACCGACCTGAATTCAGACGGGCGTTTCAAAGACCTCCTTTATGTCGACGGGGGCGTTTCGACCCAATCCACCGGGCACCTGCGCATGCAGGGCAATCAGGTTTTCCGTCATGCCGTTGAAAAGCTTACGAAAACAGCGGAAACAGCGTTGGAACGAGCGGGGCTGAGCAGCTCGGACGTGGATTGGATCGTGCCGCATCAGGCCAACATCCGCATCATTCAGGGCACGGCCAAGAAAATGAACCTGCCGATGGAAAACGTGGTTGTGACCGTTCAGGATCACGGAAACACGTCGGCCGCATCCATCCCATTGGCCCTGTCCGTGGGCAAGCAACGCGGACAGATCAAAACCGGCGATCTGATCGTGACCGAAGCCATTGGCGGCGGTCTGGCCTGGGGCGCGGTAGTTCTGCGCTGGTAACCGGCGCAAACCAGCTTACACAGCCGCCCGCAATTCATTGATATTGACAGCGAATTTGCCATACCCATATGCTTCTACAGCAACAGGGGAAATGGCATGGGCGACAAAACACTGACTCGAATGGATCTGAGCGAAGCTGTCTTTCGTGAGGTAGGTCTGTCACGAAACGAAAGTGCGCAGCTGGTTGAAAGCGTTCTGAACCATATGTCCGATGCATTGGTAAGCGGCGAGCAGGTGAAGATTTCGTCTTTCGGCACCTTCAGTGTTCGGGACAAGACGGCACGTGTCGGTCGCAATCCTAAAACCGGCGAGGAAGTGCCAATTCAGCCGCGCCGTGTACTGACCTTCCGTCCGTCGCATCTGATGAAAGATCGCGTCGCCGCCGGGAACCGTAAGTAAGTTCAGGACGTCCAGGTTATGAGTAAGTCCCCCGATGCCTTTCGCACCATAAGTGAAGTTGCGGACTGGCTCGGTGTTCAGGCTCATGTTCTGCGATTCTGGGAAAGCCGATTCACTCAGGTAAAACCAGTCAAACGCGCAGGCGGACGCAGGTATTATCGCCCCAACGACATGCGTCTGTTGGGAGGAATCAAGAAACTGCTCCACGAAGACGGTATTACGATAAAAGGCGTCCAGCGTATCCTGCGCGAACAGGGCGTCGCACATGTCGCGGCGCTGTCCCCGTCTCTGGACGACCCCGTCCCCGCCCCGATTGAGCCCGTCCAGGACACCGTGGTACCGTTTGAACCTAAGCCTGCAACCGCCAAGAAGCAGATTCGTATGGATCTGGGCGAACCGTCCGAGCATTCGGAGAAAGAAGGCCCGCAGGCCAACGCGCGTAAATCTTCTGCGGCACAGCCGGAACCAGAGCCCGAACTGGATGCCGCGCCTTTGATGGGTGGAATCGCGTCGCTTGCGTGGAAACAGACAGATTTTGATGATGACCTGTTGCGGCGCATTGCTCCGATTGCGAAAGACCTGCGCCGCTGGCTGGACCGTGTCGAAACACAGGCGACGGGTTAGGACAAAAGGCATTGTTTTCCTCTTGCCCCTGCCGGGAAAATCTTTATGAACACCCCAACGTCGGGCTATGGCGCAGCCTGGTAGCGCGTCCGTCTGGGGGACGGAAGGTCGCAGGTTCGAGTCCTGCTAGCCCGACCAAATTACACCGACGTTTATGGCATACAGGCCAGATCCCGCTCTGGCACCAGGGGGGATCGAGATGACAGGTGTTTGCCCGAACCAACAGCTAGAGGCGATGATCTCGCGCGGTGAGATCACAGCCGACCCAGAGGTTCTGTCTGCGCAGATTCAACCCGCCAGCCTTGATTTGCGTCTGGGAACAGTGGCTTACCGAGTACGCGCCTCATTCCTTGCGGGCGAAGGCCGGACTGTCACGGACCGGTTGGCAGAGTTTGAGATGCACCGCATCGACATCTCGGCCGGTGCGGTTCTGGAAAAAGGCTGCGTCTATCTGGTGCCCCTGATGGAATCGCTTGCCCTGCCCGACAACATGAGCGCTGTGGCCAACGCCAAAAGCTCGACCGGGCGACTCGATCTTTTGACACGGACCATCACCGATGGCGGCACCGAGTTTGACCGGGTGCCCGCAGGGTACACAGGCCCGCTTTATGCCGAAATCTGCCCGCGCTCCTTCTCGGTTCTGGTTCGTCCCGGGATGCGCCTGAACCAAATTCGTTTCCGACAAGGCCAGGCCGTGTTGTCAGATGCCGAACTGAGATCCTTACATGCCGAATCTCCGCTGGTGGACGGACCTGCGGTCATTCAGGACGGTCTGGGCTTTTCGGTCGACCTGCAACTGCCTGATACCGATCTCGTCGGCTATCGCGCCAAACCACACACCGGGGTGATCGATCTGGATCGAATCGGTGAATACGACCCGCAGGACTATTGGGAAGAGGTCCGGACCAAGGATGGTTGCATTATCCTGGACCCCGGCGCGTTTTATATCCTTGTCAGTCGCGAGGCGGTGCATATTCCACCAATGTACGCGGCTGAAATGGCGCCCTATCTGGCGATGGTTGGTGAGTTCAGAGTGCACTATGCAGGCTTCTTTGATCCTGGTTTTGGCCATGCCGCTGCCGGGGGTGCCGGTTCCCGTGGCGTGCTTGAGGTGCGCTGCCACGAAGCGCCATTCGTGCTGGAGCACGGGCAGGTCGTCGGACGTCTGGTCTATGAGAAAATGGCGGAGATGCCGACGCAACTATATGGTGCGGGCATTGCCTCGAACTATCAGGGTCAGGGCCTGAAACTGTCGAAGCACTTCAAAGCTGTTGGCTAATCCCTAGAATTTCATGAACCGGCGCATTTGCCGGGTCACGCGCTGTGCCTGCCGCAGGCTCTGTGCATGGCGTGGTGCGCTGGCTTTACTGGTCTCATTCGATGCGCCCGATCCGTTGCCCTTGCGGCTGGCCAAATCGATGCCTTTGTTCACACCCTTGTTGACAAGACGGCGCATGACCTGACGCACAATCATGTCAATGATCCGGTTTGCATTCATGGCTCAACTCCGTGTCCTTACGCATATAGATACGCGCTTTATGCGGCAACAAAAGGGCTGCGCGATCACTCTTCCTCGAACAGTTCGGTCTGGTCTTCGTCGCTCTCGTCCTCGCGGCCCTCGCCCAGTGGGATGGCCCCCGGAGGAGGACGATTCTCCAGCAATCCCGCTGCCCGCAACTCTTTTAGCCCGGGCAAGTCACGGGCGTTCTCAAGCCCAAAATGATCCAGAAACTCAGGTGTTACCACAAACGTCACCGGACGACCGGGAGTCATGCGGCGGCGGCCCAGTTTGATCCACTCCATCTCCAGCAACTGATCGATTGTTCCGCGCGAAACCGAGACACCCCGGATTTCCTCGATCTCGGCCCGCGTGCAGGGCTGATGATAAGCCACGATGGCCAGAGTTTCGATCGCAGCGCGGCTGAGCTTGCGGGTCTCGACCGTTTCCTTCTGCATCAGAAAGCCCAGGTCAGGGGCCGTGCGGATGGCCCAGGCGTCTCCTACGCGCACCACGCGTACACCACGGCCCTCATACCGCTTCTGAAGCGATTCAACTGCTTGTGCCGCGTCGCTGCCATGGGGCATCCGCGCTTCAAGATCCGCAATTGTCACCGGATCGGCGCTGGCGAAAAGAACGGCTTCGACCATGCGTTCCTGTTCAGCCAGTGGAGGGGCCTCGAACAGCGTACCGGTCTCTTCGGGGGCATCAGTCACGTGTCTCGGTCCTCTTGCGCAAATGGATCGGAGCGAATGTCTCGCTCTGCTTGATTTCCATATGTCCTTCTTTCACCAACTCCAGCGAGGCCGCAAAGGTCGCCGCCGTTGCCGACCTGCGCCGTACCGGGTCGGAATCCCAGCCATCGGGCAGGTAAGCTTCCATATCGGTCCATGTCCCGGCAAACCCGATCAGCGGGCGCATTCTTTCCAGCGCCTGTTCCATGGTGAATACCGAATCGCGATCCATCACAAACGGGCGGAATTCATCACGCGTGCGGATCCGGGCATAGCCCTGCATCAGATCCAGCAGCGTGGCGGAATAGGTCACGGTTCGGATGCGGGTGATATCTTCGCCCTGCCCGCGTTTGAAGAAATCGCGCCCCAGCTGATCACGCGCCATTAGCCGTGCGGCAGCATCGCGCATCGCCTGCAAGCGTTCCAACTGAAACGCAAGATGTGCGGCCAGTTCCTCGCCCGAGGGTCCCTCGTCATCCGGGTCTGGCGGCAGCAGCAAGCGGGACTTGAGAAACGCCAGCCAGGCCGCCATCACCAGATAATCGGCGGCCAGTTCAATACGCAGCGCCCGCGCCTTTTCGACAAAGGCCAGGTATTGCTGCGCCAGCGCAAGGACAGAGATTTTCCTCAGGTCAACTTTTTGCGTGCGCGACAGGGTCAGCAGAACATCCAGCGGGCCTTCGAACCCATCGACGTCAACGATCAACGCTTCGGCCGCAAGACGATCCGCGACCGAGACAGGGTCTTCGCTAAAAAGGTTATCGTTCATATACCTGCCCGCCCATTAGGGCAGATAGTTCCGCTTCGACGGCAGGGATGTCAAGTTCCAGCGGGCGTTTGCGCATCGCCAGCGCCCGTTCTGCGCGGGCCTGTGCCACATCAGACATTTCTCCGGCAGCTTCCATCACCTGGGCGCGCTCGGCAAAGCTTCCGTTGCAGTGCAGAACGACGTCACAGCCCGCGCTTATGGCTTGCCGCGACACGTCAGCGGGCGTTCCGCTAAGCGCTTTCATCCCGATGTCATCGGTCATGATCAGCCCCTCAAAGCCAATCCTGTTGCGGATCACATCCACCATGGTTACCGAGATGGTGGCAGGCTGCGGGTCAATCCGATCATAGACCAAATGCGCGGTCATCCCCATCGGCAGGTCGTTCAAGGCCAGGAACGGCACAAAATCGCTGCGCTCAAGCTCCTCCAAGGGCAGATCCACATGCGGCAAGTCATGATGGCTGTCCAACGTGGCACGTCCATGGCCCGGGATGTGCTTGAGCACCGGCAGCACACCGCCGTCCAAATGGGCCTGCGCCACGGCTTTCGCGATTCTGGAAACTCGTTCAGGATCAGTGTCATAGCATCTGTTTTTCAGGAACTTATGCGTCTCCTGTCGCGCGACGTCCACCATGGGCGCACAGTTGCTGTCAATTCCCAGGCCAAACAGTTCATCAGCAGTCAGGCGGTACCTCAGATACATGGCGCGCTCGGCCTGTTCTCCGGCATTGGTCACATGGTCCAGCGGAGGCAGCCATTCGCGGGCCAACGGCGCCCGCAGGCGCTGCACGCGCCCACCTTCCTGATCGATGGTGATCGGGCAATTGCGCCCGACCGCCTCGCGGAAATCATCACACAAGGCGCGTACTTGTTTGGCGTTTTCGATGTTGCGGGCAAACAGAATGAACCCGAACGGGTTCATCTGGCGAAACAGATCTCTTTCCTTTTGCGTCAGGCGCAAGCCCTGAGCATCGGTGATCGTGGCACCGAATTTCACCGAACGGCCACCGGGATACAATCAGCCCCCTGCGCGACAAGCGCAGCACAGAACTGACGCGAGTCGCTCAGGTCTTCAAAGCCCAGCACGCGCAGACGGTAAAAGGTGCGTCCGCCGCTTGAAGTTTTTTGAATAACGCGCTGTTTTCCCGCCATATATTCGCCGAACTTTCCATTCAGGCGATCCCATTCCGATTGCGCCACCTGGGTGCTGTCATAGGCCCCAAGCTGTGCCAGACGCGTGCCCTTCTCCAGCGTATCAGGATCGACATCCAACCCAACCGCAGCTTTTACCGCCGCATTGATCGCCTCTTCAGAATTCTCGCTCGGCGACACCTGGCTGCGAGAGGCACGCGCCGGACGGGTCAACGGGCGCACGGATCGGCGCACGCCCGGCAATTCGGCAATGGCCGGATCCGGCAAGGCCGCTGCGAAATCGGCCGGATCAATTGCGGGTTCTTCCTCGGGGGTGGTCAACGATGCCACCTGCACGCCATCTTCAAATTCTTGCTGCGTTTTGGCCGCCTCACCCGCCAGTTCCGCAACCAGCGCATCCACTGCGTTCTGGCGCAATCGAGCGGCTTCCTGGGTCGAGATCGGCTTTTCCACCACATGCAGCGCTGGCGTCGGCTTCAGATCAGCTGCGGGTACATCTTCATCCGTCAACGAGACCGGCCGCGGCGCAAGGATCAGGCGATCCGCCGGAGCGGCAGCGCTGCCTTTGGCGGCCACCGCATTGACGGCCAAGCCCTGATGATCGGCGGGTGTTCCGCCCGGGTTTTCGGGCTGCACACGCATCGGCCCTTCGGCCGCGCGCACGACCGGCACGCCGCTGACATCCCGCATGACAAGCTGGTATCCCCAGATACCGACACCGGCGACCAGTGCCAGCGATGCGACGGCACCCAAGAAATTGACGGCCCGCCCCAGTCCGAACGCGCCAAGTGGCGCATCATAATCCTGCATGTCTTCGGGATAGTCATACGCATCCTCGGAATGCGTTTGATTCGGGTAATGAATCTGCTCGGGGCTTTGGTGCCCCAAGTAATCGTAACTCGCCATGTCCGCCTCACTGCCCGTTTCGCGCCAGAAAAAAGGCGCGCGGGTCATTTCTTGCCTACCTCGTACCGGCGGTTCGGGCGGTATTGGTTACCGCATCTCCTGCGCCGGGGTAACGCCAAGAATACCCAAGCCCGCTGAAATCACAACAGAAACGGCACGGGCCAATGCAATTTTCGACTGGCTTGTGGCAACATCGCCATCCTGAATGAAACGCAATTGGGTTTCGTCATTGCCCTTATTCCAGAGCGCGTGAAAATCCCCTGCAAGTTCATACAGATAGAAGGCGACGCGGTGCGGTTCGTTGGTCCGCGCAGCGATTTCGACCAGGCGTGGCCATTCGGCCAGCTTCTTGGCGACAGTCAGTTCCGAGACGTGATCGTTCTTGCTCAGATCCGCGCCGGCAAGCGTCACATCATCTGTTGGGATCCCTGCCTCGGCGGCACGGCGCAGCACGCTCATCACCCGGGCATGGGCGTATTGCACGTAGAACACCGGGTTCTCGCGGCTCTGCTCCAGCACCTTGTCAAAATCGAAATCCAGCGGTGCGTCGTTCTTGCGGGTCAGCATCACGAAACGGGTCACATCCGGACCAACCTGATCGACCACATCGCGCAGGGTGACAAAGTTCCCTGCCCGTTTGGACATCTTGAACGGCTCGCCGTTTTTCCACAGCTTCACCAGCTGCGTCAGCTTGATATCCAGCGGCACCTTGCCATCGGACAGAGCCGAAACGGCAGCCTTCATCCGTTTGACGTAGCCGCCGTGGTCCGCGCCGAACACGTCGATCAGCGCGTCAAAACCACGTGTCACCTTGTCATAGTGATAGGCGATATCCGGGGCGAAATACGTCCAGCTGCCATCCGATTTCTTGACCGGGCGGTCGACGTCATCGCCGTGCTCGGTGGATTTGAACAAGGTCTGCTCGCGCGGCTCCCAATCCTCGGGCTTTTTGCCTTTGGGTGGTTCCAGCACGCCTTCGTAGATCAAGCCCTTATCGGTCAGGGACATAAGCGCAGCCTCGATCTTTCCGGTACCATAAAGCGATTTTTCGGAATAGAACACGTCCATCTCGACACCCAGCGCCTTCAGGTCGGCGCGGATCAGATCCATCATAGCGTCGGTCGAAAACTCGCGCAGGTCTTCCAGCCAGTCGCTTTCCGGCTTGTCGATCAAGCTGTCGCCGTACTTCTCTTTCAGCGCCTCTCCGATCGGGATCAGATAATCGCCGGGATACAGCCCTTCGGCAATCTCGGGGCTGAGGCCGTTGGCCTCGCGATAGCGCTCATAGGCCGACCGCGCCAGCACGTCCACCTGCGCGCCGCCATCGTTGATGTAGTATTCGCGGGTCACGTCATGGCCCGAATAGGCTAGCAGGCTCGCCAACGCATCCCCGAACACCGCCCCGCGAGTGTGTCCGACATGCAGCGGGCCGGTCGGGTTGGCCGAGACATATTCGACATTCACCTTCTGCCCCTGCCCCATGGTCGAACGCCCGTAATCGGTGCCTTTTTCAAGCACCGCCGCCAACACGCCTTGCCAGACGGACGGCGCAAGACGCAGGTTCAGGAAACCGGGGCCCGCCACTTCAGCGCTTGTGATCCGATCATCCGCCGCCAGTTTCCCTGCCAGCACATCCGCAATGTCGCGCGGCTTCATCTTGGCTGGTTTCGCCAGCACCATCGCGGCGTTGGTCGCCATGTCCCCATGCGCGGCATCACGCGGAGGTTCGACCGCCACGTTGTCAAAGCTCAGCCCTTCGGGCAGTGCGCCTTCGGACTGCATCTGCGCCAGAGCGTCAAGTACAAGGCCGCGGATCTCGGAAAACAGGTTCATTTCGGATGTCCTTTTGCTTGTCGCGGGGTTTACCACGCAACGCGGCAAGGTCAATGGAAGCCTAATGTTTCAGCTTGGTTTGGCGGAACAACTCGCTAATCTCGGGCATGTTCGAAGATACCGGAGACCGTTGATGCACCGCCCCTTGTCTATTGCCTTGCTTTTGTCCGCCGCCCTGCCTGCACTGGCCGACCTACCCCAACCGCAAGGCCATGTGCTGCTGACGCTGGGCGGCGCGGTCAGCGAAACAAACCTGCCCGCGCGGGGGGAGAATGACGGCGGTCTGCTGGGCTATCTGGAGGTCACGCATGACGGCGCGGCAGGGTTTGATGCTGCCATGCTGGACGGGCTGGAGCAGCTCGAGATCACAATCCCGTATGGTCCTCCGGGCAATGAGCGTGATTACAGGTTCTCAGGCCCGCTTTTGTCAGACGTCATGACGATGGCAGGGGCCGAGGGGAAAACCGCTCTTCCCATGGCGCTGGATGGGTATCAGGCTGCAATCGACTGGAACAGCATCACCACGCATAAACCGATCATAGCAACGCATTCTGATGGCGCACCGATGGGGATCGGTGGTTATGGCCCGACGATGATCGTCTTCCCTCCGACAGAGAACGTCGATCAGTCCGCCAAACAAGCAGCTCAGCAAGTCTGGGCCATCGCCTATATCGCTGTGGAGTGATCAGCCGGTCAGCCGGGCATGGTCCTGCAAGGCAAATCGGTCGGTCATGCCCGCAATGTAATCGGAAACGATACGGGCCAAACCTGTCTCGTCCCCGGCAGCTTCAATGTCATCATGCCAGCGCGCAGGCATCTGCTTGGGATCATTCAAATAAATCGGAAACAGATCTTCCACGATCTTTGCCACGTCCTCCCGCACTGACATCACACTGGGAGCGCGATACATCCGGGTGAACAGAAACGCCCGGATTTCGCGCAGTTGCGCCCGAACCTCATCCGAGAACTGGATGACAGGATACCCAAGATGACGAACTTCTTCGACGGACTGCGCGCCAGACACGGCAATGAGATCGTGAGAGGTGTTGATGACATCGCCCACCATGACCCCGAAAACCCGCCTTAGCGCTTCGTGACGCCGGCGATAGGAATCCAGCCCGGGGTATCTGGCATCCACCTCGGCGTAACAGACACCGACGATCGGAAGGTCTTGCAGATCGTCGTCCGAGAACAACCCCGCGCGCAACCCGTCCAGTAGATCGTGGTTGTTGTAGGCAATGTCATCGGAAAGGGCCGCAACCTGGGCTTCCGCGCTGGCATGGGTGTGCAGTTCAAGATCGAAACCCTGATTGCATTCGGCCAACGCCCATGGCAGATCGCCCGTAACCGGCCCATTGTGCTTGGCTATACCTTCCAGGCATTCCCAAGTCAGGTTGCACCCGTCGAATTCTGCATAGTGGCGCTCCAGCTTTGTGACGATCCGAATGGCCTGAGCGTTGTGATCAAAACCTCCGTAGGGTTTCATCAACGCGTGCAACGCGTCCTCGCCGGTATGTCCAAAAGGCGTATGTCCCAGATCATGCGCCAAGGCCACGGCTTCGGTCAGCTCTGGGTTCAACCCCAGAGCACCGGCAATGGTCCGCGCCACCTGCGCCACCTCAATGGAGTGGGTCAGGCGGGTGCGGTAGCTGTCACCTTCGTGTTCAACAAACACCTGCGTCTTGTGCTTGAGGCGCCGAAAGGCACTGGCATGAATGATCCGGTCCCGGTCGCGCTGAAAGCATGATCGGAAACTGCTTTCCTCCTCGGGCACAAACCGCCCCCTGGTGCGGTCCGGATCCGAGGCAAAACTAGCTCTGTCCAAATGGCCTGTCCTTGTCGCCTGTCCTTGCGCTTTCTATATTGTATGGCGTAATGGAAGGAAACCATTGGAGACCGGCATGAATCTGCCCCCATCAGTCACGGAACGCGCCTTCGAACGCCTCGCCGAAATCGGCGCGGCGGATCAGGGTCAGGCATTGCGCGTCGCAGTGGAAGGCGGCGGTTGCTCGGGTTTTCAATACGAAATCGCTTTGGATACGCCAAAAGAAGATGATCTGGTCCTTGAAGGTAAAGGGCAAAAAGTCATTGTTGACGCCATTTCGCTGCCCTTCCTGGAAAACGCCGTCATCGACTTCACCCAAGAACTGATCGGCGCGCGATTTGTGATCGACAACCCCAACGCCACCTCTTCCTGCGGTTGCGGCACATCTTTTTCGATGTAACCGTGGGGGCTTTGCCCCCACACCCCCAGGATATTTTCAGCCAGATGAAGCAGCGGTCCGCCCTCTGACCGAAAGACCAGAGGGCTTCACCTGGCGCGGTCATCGGCGTCCCCGCCTGTACCGCCACTTCAATTTGAAGATATTCAGTTAAAAATCCGTTTCTTCATCTGGCCAAAAATATCCCGGAGCGCGAGGCAGAGCCTCGCAAATCCGATCTCTGGCTTGCCGTTGGACCCGTTCTGAGCGATAGGTTGCACCAAGTCTTCGGAGGATCGCGCATGAAAATCGCCACGTTCAACATCAATGGCATCAAGGCGCGGGTCGAGGCCCTGCCCCGTTGGCTGGATGAAGCGCAGCCGGACGTTGTGCTGTTGCAAGAGATCAAGTCGGTCGACGAAAACTTCCCGCGCGAGATATTCGAAGAGCGTGGATTCAATGTGGAAACTCACGGGCAAAAAAGCTTCAACGGCGTAGCAATATTGTCGAAACTTCCACTCGAGGACGTGTCGCGCGGCCTTCCAGGCGATGACGCGGATGAACAGGCCCGCTGGATCGAAGCCACTGTCGTTGGCAAAAAGGTTCTTCGGCTCTGTGGATTGTATCTGCCCAATGGCAATCCGGCACTTGGCCCGAAATACGACTACAAACTGGCTTGGATGGAACGGCTATACGACCGTGCCCGCACTTTGTTGGCAACAGAAGAGCCTACGTTGATGGCGGGGGATTACAACATCATCCCGCAGGCGGAGGACGCCAAACGCCCCGAAGCATGGCGCGAAGACGCATTGTTTCGCCCTGAAAGCCGCGCCGCATTTCGCAAAATCCTGAATCTGGGCTTCACCGAAGCGTTCCGGGCCACCACCCAAAGCGCGGGACACTATTCATTTTGGGATTATCAGGCCGGGGCCTGGAACCGAAACGACGGAATTCGGATCGATCACTTTCTGCTGACCCCACAAGCGGCGGATCTTATGCGGGATTGCCAGATTGATGCAGCCGTGCGCGGACATGAAAAACCCTCGGATCATGTGCCTGTCTGGGTCGATCTGGACATATAGTGTTTCAGGCCGTGACGTCGTAGCTGTATATCCATTCGTAACGGCACGACAATTTCCCCCCGATTGCCATAAGCGCACATTGGGCCGCCAAACGGGCGGGGCCTGAAAGGTGGAAATTGCGTGCGTTCGACCCGGCAGCGGCAACCACGCTTTCTGCCCTTGGTCGGCGCGTTTTCTCGTAGGCTGCAAGCGCGCTGGTGACACCCGGGTGCTCGTCGAATGATCGCGCAAGCGTCCAGGCATCTTCCAGCGCCAGACAAGCGCCTTGCGCCATGAACGGCAAGGTCGGATGCGCCGCGTCCCCCAGCAATGCCAGACGACCGTTCTGCCATTTTTCTGCGACCGGGCGCAGGAACAAAGCCCACAGATTCACATCGGAGACCTTTGACAGAATCTCACGTACCGGATCGCCGAATCCTGAAAAACGTGCGCGCAATTCGTCCGGATCACCCCTCAGCTTCCATCCCTCTTCGCGCCAATCCGAGCGCTCCTCGACCGCAACGATGTTCATCATGCTTTGATCGCGCAAAGGATAGGTCACGACATGCCGACCCGGCCCCATGGTCAGGGATGCCGCCACCACGTCTGAATCTGGTCGCCAGGGAATGGTTGCGCGCCAGGCGACCTGGTGCGTAAACGCGGGAGTTTCGGGCCCGTTCAGGACCGGGCGAATCGCGCTTCGACCACCGTCGGCGGCAATGACACATTCGGCGCGCAGCCGCTCGCCGCTCGCCAACAGGATTTCAGCTTCGTTGGAGTGTTTTTGCACGTTGGAAACTTTGGCCCCCAGGCGGACATCCACACCGGCGTTGCGGGCCGCAGTATGCAGCAGATTCAACAAGTCGGCACGGTGAAAATAAATGGTCGGACCAGCCGACGGCCCAGGCAGTCGGCTGACAACGCGCCCTTTGCGGTAATCACGGACGATCGTACCATGGGATTTCTGACCGACAGACAGATCCGCCACCCCAAGCGCGCGCAACACACACATCCCGTTTTCACTGATCTGCAGACCTGCGCCGACCTCAGTCAGTGCCGGGGCTTGCTCCAGCAGGGTGACGTGCGCCCCGTGTTGCCGCAGCGCCAACGCAGACGCCAAGCCACCGATGCCACCGCCAATAACGCAGAAATTCAACCGATTGATCTTCATGCCCTACCGCTTAACGCAAAAACGCCAGAGCCACAGGCCCCGGCGTTCGAAATTCTCAAGTTGCACCCGGCGATCAATCGTCGCGGTGGACTTTTTCGCGGCGCTCGTGGCGCTCTTGCGCCTCAAGCGTCATGGTTGCAATCGGACGTGCATCAAGACGTTTCAGCGAAATCGGATCGCCGGTCTTTTCGCAATACCCGTATTCACTTTCTTCGATCCGACGCAGGGCTGCGTCGATTTTGGCGACCAGCTTGCGTTGACGATCGCGTGTCCGCAGTTCCAAAGCGCGATCTGTTTCCTCGCTCGCTCGGTCTGCGACATCCGGTATGTTTCGGGTGTTGTCCTGCAGCCCTTCGATCGTGTCGCGGCTGCCCGCCAAAAGTTCATTCTTCCAATCCAACAGCTTGCGGCGGAAATACTCAAGCTGACGGTCATTCATGAAAGGTTCATCTTCGGCCGGGCGGTAATCTTCCGGCAGAAAAACTTCCTGTTTCATATTTGCTCCCTCGGTATGGCCAGAAACGTCGGTCGCGGTTGTTTCACCTGACATTTGGCACCCCCTTCTGCGCAGCATTTAGCCGACGAGCGTGGGATTGTCACTACACAAACGTTGCTTCAGCACGCCCAAGCGCTGTTTTGTCTAAATATGAGACAAACAACAACAAAACCCTATTTTTCTATGAAAATTAGCGGGCCTTTTTGAGGCAGGCGTTAATCAGCAGGACACATTCCCGCACGCGAATCAACCAAAAGGGCTTGGAGTTCTTACTAAAATCGCCTCAACCGACGCATGGACGCGGGTTGTCAAAATCGTTGGCCGTCTGTAACCCGGAAAACACAACCAGCCCACGGATCACGCAAAACCATACGAGAGGCCCATGACAGCACGCTTTCAAGGTACAGCCGAATATGTCGCCACTGACGATCTGACAATTGCCGTGAACGCCGCTGTCACACTCGAGCGTCCATTGCTGGTCAAGGGCGAACCCGGCACTGGCAAGACAGAGCTTGCCAAACAGGTGGCCGGCGCGCTGGGGCTGAGGATGATTGAGTGGAACGTGAAATCCACCACCCGCGCGCAGCAGGGCCTGTATGAATATGATGCGGTCAGCCGTTTGCGGGACAGCCAGCTGGGTGAGGAACGTGTTCATGACGTGTCGAACTACATCCGCAAAGGCAAGTTGTGGCAGGCCTTCGAGGCCGACGAAAAGGTTGTTCTGCTGATCGATGAGATCGACAAGGCGGATATCGAGTTTCCCAACGACCTTCTGCAGGAACTCGACAAGATGGAGTTCCATGTTTACGAGACAGGGGCAACGATCCGGGCCAAGAACCGCCCTATCGTTATCATCACTTCGAACAATGAAAAAGAATTGCCGGACGCGTTCCTGCGCCGCTGTTTCTTTCACTACATCCGCTTTCCGGATGAGGCTACGATGCGTCGAATCGTCGAAGTACATCATCCTGGCATCAAGGAGGCGCTGCTGACCACAGCCCTGACCCAGTTCTATGAAATCCGCGACACGCAGGGGCTGAAGAAAAAGCCATCGACATCCGAGGTGCTGGACTGGCTGAAACTGCTGCTGGCCGAAGACCTGAGTGCCGAAGACCTCAAGCGTGGCGGTACCGACGCGCTGCCGAAACTGCACGGTGCGTTGCTGAAGAATGAACAGGATGTGCATTTGTTCGAACGTCTGGCCTTCTTGGCACGCGGCAAGCGATAGCCGGCAGGTAAAGGGACGGTGATCATGGCTTGCCTTGGGACGACCCGAATGTCAGCATCGGCCTATCTGGCGAGACAGAGCTTCGCCCCCACAGAACTGGATGTATCGCTTGGCTAATGCACTGACAATCCGCACCCTGCGTGCCGAGGACAAAAGCCAATGGGCCGACATGTGGCGGGATTATCTGGCATTTTACGAAACGGCCCTGCCCGATGACATATACGAAACAACCTTTTGCAGACTGCTGGGCGACGACCCGCAGGATTTTTCCTGTTTCGTTGCCGAGCAGAATGGCGCTCTGGTCGGACTGACACATTACCTGTTTCATCGTCATGCCTGGAAGGTGGAAAAAGTCTGCTACTTGCAGGACCTGTTCGCACGACCCGAGGCAAGGGGTTCCGGCGTTGGGCGGGCCTTGATCCAAGCAGTCTATGATGAGGCCGATCGTCAGGGCGCGCCATCGGTTTATTGGCTGACCCAGGAGTTCAACCATACTGCGCGGCAATTGTATGATCGCATCGGAACACTGACACCGTTCATCAAGTACGCCCGCTCATGAAGCGATTGAGTGCCCTTTTTCTGGCACTGGTTGTTTCTGGCTGCGCGACGGTTGAAACAATCGAGCTTCCCGGTCAGGTCCAGTCCATCGAAGCGACTTTGCCGCCTGCCAAATCTTTTTCGACTGCGCATCCCTCGCGGCCCGCTCGGTCCAACAAAAACATCGCCTCTGACTTCTTGTCCTTGCATTTCGAGCTGGAAAGCGGGGCCGCCCTGCCCGTTTTCACGCGATTTGAGACCCCGGTCACAGTCCGTCTGACCGGATCACCGACCGCAAGCATGCAGCAGGACCTGACCCGGTTGCTCAATCGCCTACGGCGCGAGGCCGGGATCAATATCCGGCAGGTCAACGAGGGTCAGGCCAATATCACCATCGAAGCCGTCAGTCAGAAAGACATTCTGCGCATTCTGCCCAACGCGGCGTGTTTTGTGGTCCCCAACTCGTCCAGCCTTGAAGAGTATCGACGTGACCGTCGAAAGATCAAAAGCAGTTGGACCGAGCTTCGAAAACGCGAACGGCTTGGGATTTTCATCCCATACGACGTTAGTCCGCAGGAAATACGTGATTGTCTGCATGAAGAACTGGCACAGGCCCTTGGTCCGCTGAACGACCTCTACCATCTGCCGGATTCGGTGTTCAACGACGACAACATTCATACTGTTCTGACCGGATTCGATATGCTGATCCTGCGGGCTGCTTATGCACCGGAACTGCGCACCGGCATGACCCGAGATCAGGTCGCCGCTGTCATTCCAGGAGTTCTTGGCAAGCTGAACCCGCGAGGGGACAGAGTGGCCGTTCAACCCTTCACGGATACGCCGCGCGAGTGGATTGACGCGATTCAGAAATCACTGGGGCCCGGGTCGGGTTCGCCCAGACAGATGCGCGCGGCGCGAAAAGCGGCACGGATCGGTCAGCAACAGGGTTGGACAGATCACCGCCGCGCCTATCCCCATTACCTGATGGGCAGGATGGAACAATTCCGAGACCCCAACGAAGCCCAGCGCCAGTTTCAGATTGCGCAACAGTTCCTGAAGGCCACGCCCGGAACAGACGTGCATCAGGCCTATGTAACGACTCAAACCGCAGCGTTTGCGCTGGCACAGGATAAGGGGCCCAGTGTTCTGCCTGAACTGGACAGGGCCATCGATGTCATGACCCGAGCTGAAAATGCCTCTTTGCTGGCCACATTGTTATTGCTGAAATCAGAGGCACTGAGACAGGCGGGACAGATCCAGAAGGCACGGGTCGTCAGGCTGGACAGCCTGGGATGGGCGCGGTACGGGTTTGGTTCGGATCTGGTGGCCCAGTCGTTGTCGCAGGATGGTGGCCGAAGAAACGCCGATAGCACGAAAGACGGATGACACACATATGTTGGTAGTTCTGGGAATGGCGGCACTGGGTGCAACCTTGGGCGCCCTGACCGCGAAAAAGCGCAGCGGCAATCGGGCCGATATGGCGCAATATGCAGCCGGGTACGGCATTGCCTTTGCGCTGGTGGGTCTGGCGATCTCGTTGGTTCTGGTGCGTTTGGTGGCCTGACGCGATGTTCCTGCCCTTCTTCGAAAACCTTCGCAAAGCTGGCATCCCGGTATCGCTTCGGGAGTATCTGACTTTTCTGGAAGGTATGAAAAAGGGTCTCGCCACCTATGATGTCGAGGCGTTCTACTATCTCGCCCGCGTTTCGATGGTGAAGGACGAACGCAACATCGACAAGTTCGACCGCGCTTTTGCCGCCAGTTTCGAAGGGCTGAACGAAATCAGTTTCGATCAGGTTCTGGAGGCCGTCGATATCCCCGGTGATTGGTTGGCCAAACTGGCCGAAAAACACCTGTCGGATGAAGAAAAAGCCGAGATCGAAGCGCTTGGCGGGTTCGACAAGCTGATGGAAACACTGCGCGAACGCCTCAAGGAACAACAAGGCCGTCATCAGGGCGGAAACAAGTGGATCGGCACAGCCGGAACTTCTCCATTCGGGGCCTATGGATACAACCCCGAAGGGGTCCGCATCGGTCAGAAGGAAAGCCGCCACCAGCGCGCGGTCAAAGTCTGGGACAAACGGGAATTCAGGAATCTGGACGACACGGTTGAACTGGGCACGCGCAACATCAAAGTTGCTTTGAAACGCCTGCGCCGCTGGGCGCGCGAAGGCGCTGCCGAGGAACTGGATCTGGATGGCACCATACGCGCCACCGCCGAACATGGCTATCTGGATGTCAAAACCCGCCCCGAACGCCACAACGCAGTCAAGGTACTGCTGTTTCTGGATGTCGGCGGATCAATGGACCCGCATATCAAGGTGGTCGAGGAATTGTTCTCAGCCGCGCGAACCGAGTTCAAGCATCTCGAATACTACTACTTCCACAATTGCCTCTATGAAGGTGTCTGGCGCGACAACCGCCGCCGGTGGGATCAGCAGACCCCGACCCACGAGGTTCTTCGCACCTATGGCAGTGACTATAAGTGCATCTTCGTCGGCGACGCCTCGATGAGCCCCTATGAGATCGCCTATCCCGGCGGCGCAAACGAGCATTGGAACGCAGAAGCCGGTCAGGTCTGGCTGCAACGCGCGCGGGATCAATGGGCATCGAACCTGTGGATCAACCCTGTGCCCGAGAAGTACTGGGAATACACCCATTCCATCGGCATGATCCGTGAAATCTTTGAAGATCGCATGGTGCCAATGACTCTGGCCGGTCTGGAACAGGGCATGAGGGAACTGACTCGGTAGCCAAGTTAAGGCTTCAAGCTTCGACCGGTTGTGTCCAAAACAAAAACAAACACCTCAAATACCCCCCACACAATGTTTACAAATAGCACACAAAAGGCTTCATAAGACTCGTCGAATTCCCATCTCGTGATAAGGTGCAAGCGCGTTAAAGCTGGGGGGAGAGATGGCCAGCCACAATTTGCGAAATCTTCTTGCGTCTGTGGCAACCGCCACATCACTGAGTGTTGCTGTCGCAGCAGCAGCGACTTTTGCGCTCGCGCCGGATGCAGCTTTCGCAAAGAACGACAATGGAAATGGCAAAGGGAATTCCGGAAAAGCCGACAATGGCAAGAGCAATGGATCCAATGGAAAAGGGAATTCCTCAAAGGGCTCCCAGGCCAACGGTGGTGGAAAAAACAACTCCAAGGGCAAAGCGTCAGCTTCGCAGAAAAGCGCCGGATCCAAAAAGCAACACGCTGCAAAAGCAAAAAAGTCTAATACAGGCACCGGCGGAAACCAAAAAGTCCGGCGTGTCTCGGTTGGTGAATTTGGACGAGAGTTCAAGAAGGATGTCCAACAGCTTTTCGGGAAACAGCCAGCGAAGAAGTCCGGCAATAAACCTGCAAAGAAAACTCGTACATACAAGACTGTTTCGGTCAAACCGATCGAACGCTCGTTACGCCCGGTAGCCCGGCATGACGGCACTCCTGGTTTGGCTGGCCGCAAGAAACACCGCTACCGTGACCCGCTGGCAGCAACGATCACCGATCCTAACGGCTCGGATAAACTGCGCAATCTGAACGCGTCGAAAGCGGCCTCCCCGGCATTTCGGAACGCTGCGGCCAACAGCAATGTTGGAAAGATCGCCACTTATCAGGCCGCTGCAGCGGAGTATTACGACCTGCGCGGTCAGCTCTATGATACACGACGCGACTTGCGGGATCTGAACGAAAGGTACGACGGGCGAAGCAGTGAACAGATTGCCGATGACATTGCAGCGCTTGATCCGTCGGATCCGGAATACCACAGCAAACGTGAAGCATTGGAATCCGAACTACGGGACGCTGAAACATATGAAGAAACCCGCGACGGTTTGCGCGCCGATCTGAAAGATCTTGGGCACCAGACACAGGATGCCCTTGAAGAAGCAGAAGACGCTTTCTTTGACGCCTCTAAGGGGCGCTCTCTGACAAAGGACGCGTTGGGCGATTATCATGACAATCTTGGGCTTCCGCAACCAAAGAGCCACCCGAAAGACGAAGTGACTGTACAACCAGTGCCTTACGATCCGACCTATCACCGGTATTCAGAGACTCTTCAATACCGCTCCAAGGATACCAATTTCCGCCTTCGCTACGACGCGTTGCACCATGACGGCAAGAAGCACCGATACAAGGACCCGCTGGCAGCCGCAATCACCGATCCCAATGGTTCGAGCAAGCTGCGCAATCTGAACGCGTCGAAAGCGGCCACCCCGGCCTTCCTGAACGCTGCCGCAAATAGCAATGTCGGAAAGATCGCCGCTTATCAGGCTGCCGCAGCGGAGTATTACGACCTGCGTGATCAGTTACACGATGCACGGAGGGGCTTAAGGGATCTGAACGAAAGCTATGACGGCCGGAGCAGTGACCAGATCGCTGATGATATTGCTGCGCTTGATCCCGGAGACCCAGGCTACAATGACAAACTCGATGCATTGGAAAGCGAACTGCAAGACGCACAGACCTTTGAGGAGGCACAAGGCGAACTCCGTGCCGATGTCAGAGATTTGAGAACGGACAGCCTGGTGGCGCAAAAAGAAGCTGAGCACGCGTTTTTTGATGCGTCCAAAGGGTCCACACTTACGGTTGAAACTTTGGCTGACCTACATGAAAATCTGGAGCTTCCTGCGCCCGGAAAACAATAGCAGCATCAGCGGTTTCTGGTGCTTTTTAAAGTGGCCAACACAACCCGACACATGAAGCCTTGCGAACCTGCGGCCCGGACTACATGTGCATCTTCGTCGGCGACGTCTCGATAAGCTGCTATGAGACCGCCTACCCCGGCGGCGCAAATGAGCATTGGAATGCAGAGGCCGGGCTGGTCTGGAACAGGGTATGAAGGAGCTGACCTGTTGAGGTCTGCCCCTGAATTTATCCGGAAACTGCCTGAATCCCAAGAAACAGTACCGCCGCCAGCATCGCTGCGGCGGGAACCGTGATAACCCACGCAGCAATGATGGTCAGGAAATGGGACCGGCGAACCAGTTTACGGCGACGGCGCTCCTCCGGTGCGAGACGGGGGCGCTCGGGAACAGTCAGGCTGGCCCGTTTCAGCCTTCGCTCTGCATCCCATTCACGAAAGAACCCGACCCCGAACACTGCACCAACCGCGATATGTGTCGAGCTGACAGGCAGACCCAGCCAGCTTGCGACGATCACCGTGATTGCAGCCGAAAGCGCGACGCAATAGGCCCGCATCGGGTTGAGCTTGGTGATCTGGCTGCCAACCATCCGGATCAGTTTCGGGCCGAACAGGAACAGGCCGAACGAAATGCCGAATGCACCAATGATCATAACCCAAAACGGGATGCTGACCGCCTGAGTAAAATCGCCAGAGGCTGAAGCCTGCACAATCGCGGCCAACGGCCCCACCGCGTTGGCAACATCATTTGCGCCATGCGCAAAGCTCAGCAACGCGGCTGAAACGATCAGTGGAATTCCAAACAGAATTTTCAGCGATTTGTTGCGGTTCTCAAGTCCCTCAGACTGGCGGCGGATAATCGGGATCATCACGGCCCAGATCAACCCGCCACAGACCGCACCGATCAGCAACGCTGACGCGAGATCAATTTTGATGATTTTCTTGAGGCCCTTGAGTGCCAGGTAAGATGCAAACGCGCCCGCCATGATCCCAACCAGCATCGGCACCCACTTGCGGGCCGCGGCGATCTTGTCTTCCTGATAGATGATCCTGGCCTTGATGAACCACAAGAAGCCAGCTGCGACCAGGCCCCCCAGAACTGGCGAGATTACCCAACTGGCTGCGATTTTGCTCATGGTGCCCCAGCTTACGGCCCCGAACCCGGCAGCGGCGATCCCTGCCCCCATGACACCGCCCACAACCGAATGCGTGGTGGAAACCGGCGCGCCGATCCATGTCGCCAGATTGACCCAAAGCGCAGAGGAAAGCAGCGCCGCCATCATCGCCCATATGAATACATCCGCCGTTCCCATGCTTTCCGGCGCGATGATCCCTTTGGCAATGGTCGATACGACATCGCCCCCGGCGATGAGCGCTCCGGCACTTTCAAAAATAACGGCAATCACGATGGCTCCGCCCATGGTAAGCGCATTCGCCCCCACGGCAGGTCCCATATTGTTGGCGACGTCGTTGGCGCCGATATTCAGCGCCATATAGGCCCCGAACATCGCCGCGATCACGACGACAAGCGTGTTGCTGCCCTGACCGAACAGGAAAGCAGCCACGAGACCCGCGATGACAATGAATGCAATGGCGATACCTGATCCCACAAAAGGTCGCCCAGCCTGAGCGGTCGCCAATTCTAGGCGTGAAAAGCGACGCAGGTCCCGGTCGAGCGTTTCCAAGTGACGCGCTTCATGGTTCTTGTCGGTCATGGGTCCCCCATCGATAGCGCCCCGTGGGTTAAGTGGGATCGATGCATTAATCAATAGTTCATATCAGGAAATCACAACTTATCGAAAGTTGCGCCGGTTTCGTCGCCCGAACATGCGGGTCGCGACAAACATCCCGCAGGTGTGACTTGCGCAATGCCAATGTTCGGACCATATCTTTAACATGCTCCGATTGACCCCGATCCTTTTGGCAATTGGCTACGCCATCGTGATGTACCGGATTTCCGTCTGGCGCACGCATCGTGAGTTGGACGCAAAGTCGACCGAACTGGCCGATCCGGCGCTTAAACGGATGACGGACCGGCTGGCGGCAGCTTTGGGCATCGATCGGGTGCCGGTTTACATCTATGAGATCGATCCGGTGAATGGGCTGGCTGCTCCGGATGGTCGAATTTTCATCACGCGCGGGTTTTACCGAAAATTCCGCAACGGAGAAGTTTCTGCCGAGGAAATGGCCAGCGTGATCGCACATGAGCTGGGTCACGTCGCCCTGGGTCATGCGCGGCGGCGAATGATTGATTTCTCGGGCCAGAACGCAATGCGAACGGCTTTGATACTGGTGTTGAACCGTTTCATCCCTTTCATCGGTGCGATGATCGCCAATGCGCTGACTGCCCTTTTGGCCTCGCGCCTGTCGCGAGCGGATGAGTATGAGGCGGATGAATATGCCGCGGCTTTGCTGACCAAGGCCGGCATCGGGATCGGACCTCAGAAGTCACTTTTTCACAAGCTGGAAGACCTGACGCAGCAACGGGCGGGCGTTGTGCCTGCCTGGTTGATGAGCCATCCGAAAACAGACGAACGAATTGCAGCGCTTGAGAAACTTGAGCAGCGTTGGGCGCGTGGCTGAGGCCGCGCAGCGAGAGGCCAGCCTCTCGCGCTCTCCGGGATATTTTCAGCCAGATGAAGCTGTGTCCCGCTCAGGCGCTCAGGGCTTTGCCCAGACGTGGCAGCCGGGCTTTTTTCATCAGTGCCCGCAGGGTCCATTGATCACCTGAGAGGCGGCTGGCCTCGGCAAGGACCTGAGCCGCGAGCGTGTTCATACCCTTTGGATCAGCTTGCCAGAAACCATGCAGCAGGCTGTCGGGATCTCTGCGGACCAGGCCTTCTTCCGCCAATATGTCTTTGGGAAAATCCTTGGCGTTCACCGTGACGATCATATCGGCGGACGCGGCAATCGCCGTCGCCAGCACGTGGATATCGGCGGCATCCGGCAGCCAAAGACGGTCGTGCAGGCCTTCATTCCCAGTCCGCTCGGCCTTGGGCCAGCCGGCTTGTGTCAGCGCGATTTCGGCCCGGGCTTGCACCTCGCCCGTTGGGCCAAGCTTGCGCGCGGCGCGGGCCCATTCTTCGAGGATGCGCGCGGACCAGATCGGAGTGAAATGGCCCAGGCGGGCAGCGCCCAAGAGCATCTCGCGCATCACGGTGGGATAGATGACGCAGGTGTCGAGCACGGCTTTCATAGGCGATAGAACACCGCTTTGAGATAGCCGCTTTCCGCCAGTTGCGGCAATTGCGGGTGATCGGGGCCTGCAAATCCGGTGTGGATCAGTTGGGCTTGGCGCCCGGCGCGGCCAATCCCACGGGAGGACGCATCACGAAAACGGCCTAGATCAGCGGCGTGCGAACACGAACACAACCCCAGATAACCACCGGGTTTGACCAGAGGTGTCGCCAGTCTTGCGATACGTTCATACGCGCGCAGACCCGCATCCAGCGCCTGCTTGGAAGGCGCAAAGGCGGGTGGATCGCAGACCACCAAGTCAAATTGCGCACCTTCTTCGCCCAACTGGACCAGCACGTCGAACGCGTCGCCTTGTCGGGTCTGTAACTTATCAGCAAGGTTCGACGCTTTGGCCCCTTTTTTCGCCAGGTCGAGCGCGGCGGCTGAGCCATCAACTGACAATGCCTGCCCCGCACCGCCTGCAAGCATCGCCAGACCGAAGCCGCCCACATGGCTGAACACGTCCAATACCTGCGCATCGGGATGAACCAGGCGCGCGGCAAAGGCGTGGTTGGGGCGCTGGTCATAAAACAGCCCGGTTTTCTGACCGCCTGTCAGATCCGCCATGTAGGTGGCGCCATTCATCGGCACCGGCAGGGGCGCATCAGGCGCGGTTCCGCGCAAAGTTTGATTGACGTCGTCCAGCCCTTCCAGCCCGCGCGTGCGGCCAGAGGCGTTCTTCAGCACCGTAGTCACGCCTGTGACTTTGACCAGAGCTTCTGTCAGCAGGTCCAGGTGCGCCTCGGCCCAGGCCGCGTTCGGCTGAATGACACAGGCCTCGCCAAAGCGGTCGATGATAACGCCGGGCAAGCCATCCGCTTCTGCATGGATCAAGCGGTAATATGGGGCAGCAAACAGGCGCTCGCGCAGATCAACGGCATGCCGCAAACGGCTCTCGAACCACGCCGCGTCAAGCTGCGCTTCAATGTCACGATCCAGCACCCGGCACATGATCTTAGACTCGGGGTTGACTGCCACCAGCGCGATGGGCGCGCGTTTGTCGTCTTCGAGTACGGCCAAGGCGCCCGCTGGAATCTTGCGGGTGCGGCGGTCGGTGACAATGTCATTGGCGTAGACCCACGGGAAGCCATGGCGCAGACCGCGCGCATTGGCTTTGGGTTTCAGGCGGATACGGGGGCGGTCGGCAGATTGGGTCATGGCGCCCTCATAGTCCTGAACGCGCCGGTGGGAAAGCCCTAGCGGTTACGGGATCGCCACCCGCCGCGGCGTTTCGGTGCCTGAGCCGTCTGAAGGCCTTCGGTCAGAACCTGCGTCATCGGGTGATCGGGGTTCTGCTCGGCATAGCCCGCGTGCAGTTCTGCCAGCGCTGTGTTCTGGTCGCAATCCGCAGGAACACTGAGTGCCCAATCCAGAAAGATGCTGCGGCATTCCGGCAAGGTTATGCCTTCGATTCGATAGGCTTCGCGGATCAGACCCTTATGGTCGTTGGGATCAGTGCTGCGCGCCATCTTCGTCTCCCTTGATCACACCCCCGATCAGATCGGCTGCGGTCGTATAACTCTCCAGCAAAGCCGCCTGTAGCGCCTCGACCTGTTCGAACCCGGTGGCACGGCACAAAAAAGCAGTTCCGCCTTCGCCGATCTTGTCGGCTTCGATAGCCTTGCCCGAAAGCAGCCGCGCCGCGCATTGCACGGACCAGCATAAGTCATAGCAAGCTTTCAGAGATTGCGCCTGTGCGACATCCAGCAACCCGGCTGCGACGGCGCCGTCCAGACCAGAGGACACATCACGCTGTGCGGACCCAGCCAGCAAGGCGCCGGTTTCGGCCATCAACTCGATATCCATCAATCGGCCGGGGCCGTTCTTGGCGTCCCATATGCCGGTGGGCGCCTTGGCCGCGGCCAGGCGCGACCGCATTTCGGCCACGTCGCGCAGCACTTTTCCCCGCTCTCGCGGGTGCGACAGAAACTCGGTGCGGAAGGCTTCGATTTCCTCGGCCAGCCCGGCATCCCCGGCAACAACATGCGCGCGGGTCAGGGCCAGATGCTCCCACACCCAGGCTTCGCTCTGCTGATAATTGACAAAGCTGGCCCAACTGGTCGCAACCGGCCCCTGATTGCCCGAAGGGCGCAGCCGCATATCGACCTCATATAAGCGTCCTTGCGACATCGGCGCGGACAGCGCTGTGATCAGGGCCTGCGTGAACCGCGCGTAGTAGGTGCGCGTGGCCAGAGGGCGCGGACCCTCAGACATGTCCTGATCCAAGGGATCGTAGATCACGATCATGTCCAGATCGGATTGCGAGTTGATCCGGCCCGCCCCCAGCGATCCCATCCCAAGCACGGCAGCGCCGCGCCCCGGTGCAGGGCCGTGTTTGCGGGCGAAATTCTCGGTGACATGCGGCAGGATGGCCGCGATGACCGATTGTGCCAGCTCGGCATATTGCTGACCCGCCTGCGCCCCGTCGATCAGGCCGCGCAGGTGATGCACACCAACCCGGAAATGCCATTCCTTGCACCAGCGCCGTGCAAGATCAAGCTGGGTTTCATAGTCTGTTTCTTCCGACAGAGCCTGCGTCAATTCCGCTTGCAACGCCTCTTGTCCCGGCCAATCCGCAAAGAAACTGCCCCCGATCACCGCGTCAAAAACAGACGCGTTGCGCGACAGATGCGAGGCCAGAGCATGCGACGTGCCAACGATATCGGTTAACAGCTCGATCAGTTGCGGATTCGCCTCAAACAGCGAAAACAGCTGCACCCCGGCTGGCAGGCCTGCCAGAAACCCGTCCAAAGCCATCAATGCTTCATCGGGCTTTGCGGTTTTAGCAAGACGCGACAGCAGCTCGGGCCGCAGACGTTCAAAAATCCGCGCGCCGCGCTGGGACCTCAGGGCCGGGTATGTCGTCCAGCGGGCCAAAACGCTTTTGTCGAATTCCACATCCTGCACTTGGACCGGTGCCGCACCCGGCCCCGGGGCAAAGAATCCTTCGGTCAACTCATGCACTTCGGTCAGGCGATTTGTCAGGTCTTGCGTCAACTCGGCACTGCTGATCCCCATCAGACAGGCAACCCGCTCGATCCCATCAGACGAACTCGGCACCTTGTGGGTCTGCGCGTCATGAATCATCTGGATGCGGTGTTCGACTTCGCGGTGCGCGCGGTAATGATCGGTCAGCTTATTGGCAACATCCTGCGGCACCCACCCTTTGGAGGCCAGTGCCGCCAGACCGGGAACGGTACCACGCACCCGCAGGTCAGCATCCCGGCCGCCCGCAATCAACTGACGGGTTTGTGTAAAGAACTCAATCTCGCGGATACCACCCTGTCCCAGTTTCATGTCGTGTCCGGGGATCGACAAGGACCCTCCGGTGCCTTTGTTTTCGCGGATGCGCAGACGCATGTCATGGGCGTCCTGAATGGCGGCAAAATCCAGATGGCGGCGCCAGACAAAGGGTCGCAGGCCGTCAAGGAAACGCTGCCCTGCGGACAGATCACCGGCACAGGGCCGTGCCTTGATATAAGCGGCGCGCTCCCAGGTTCGGCCCAGGCTTTCATAATACCGTTCGGCGGCCTCCATCGCCATGCAAACCGGTGTCACGGCGGGATCGGGGCGCAGCCTCAGATCCGTGCGGAAAACATAGCCGTCCGCCGTCTTATCACTCAACGTCGCACAGAAGTTGCGCGTGGCCCGAACCATGCCCTGCCGGGCCTCGTAAAAGTCATCAGGATCAAAGCGCGTCTCGTCAAACAAAACGATCAGATCAATGTCCGAGCTGTAGTTCAGCTCATGCGCGCCCATCTTTCCCATCGCCAGGATGACCAACCCGGCTGCGGTTTCGACATCATCCTCGGTCATACCCGGCAGCTTCTTGCGCCGGATCAGCGTTGCGATCTCGGCCTTGGCGGCAACATCGGCGGCCAGAGCGCCGAAATCGGTCAGGGCCGCAGTAACCTTCTCTAGTGGCCACGCACCTGCAATATCGGCCAACGCCGTAAGCAGGGCCATACGCCGCTTGGCCTGCCGCAATCCGGGCTTCAACTGATCCGGCAGCAGATCGCGCGCGGCGGTCATCACGTTATCCAGCGCCTGATCCGGGTGCATCAGAGCCTCGGGCAGCCAGCCCTTCTCTTGTTCGATCAAGCTTTTCAGATAGGGGCTCGAACCGGCGGTGCCCGCCACCAATTTCCCCATCTCAGCCGGCAAATCTGGCATCAAGGCCCGCGCTTCATCCCCGAGGGATGGATCGAAAGCACGCGGAAGTCGTAAAATGTCAAGAGCGTCAGTCATACGCGCAAACTGCGCATCGCAGCGCGTAATCGTCAATGGGGCATTCTGATCAGGTTTTCTGAACCGGCGTGTCCTGACTGAAACTGTTGACCCAAACGTCGTTTCTGCGTTCCCACAACGACGAAATCAGCATCGCTTCGCGCGTCGTCGCACCCGGGCGCAGATAATCGGCACGATACGACAGCAATACGATATCCCGTGTCAGAACGCGCAATCTCGCGTCGCTCAGATCAAACGCGGCCATTGTCGGCGCATCCGCGAATTGCCCAACGTGGTCGTCACGATTGGCAAATCCCGTGGGATACACACCAAGAAAATCTGCGCTCAGCAAAGCCCGATCCGCGCTTGCATTGCCGTCCACCAGCGCCATCCAGACCTGCTTTTCCAGGTCGAGTATTTCATTAAGCGCAGGTGCCGTCCTGTGTTCTGTCATTTCCATTCCCGCAACCTGCGACTGAAGATGTCCATCGTCAACCGAATTGAAGAATGTAAATCTTTTTCACATTGCCCCCTTGCAACCCCCATCAACGACCCCATCTAGACAATGTGAAAAGAATTTACATCAACCCTGGAGAGCTCAAATGACCGCACTGTCCGACCCCGCCGTCCCCGCGAATCCGGGATGGCTTTATCGAATTGAGGCCTGGCTGGATGACAAAGGCAAGGGGGCGTGGATCGCCGCCATGGTCCTTGGTTTCATCTTCTTCTGGCCAGTTGGCCTGGCCCTTCTGGCTTACATGATCTGGAGCAAACGCATGTTCAGCAAATCCTGCAGCCGCCGCAAATCCTGGCACAGCCACATGAGCGCGATGAAGCCGTCCGGCAACAGCGCATTTGACGCCTACAAGTCAGATACTCTGGCTCGCCTTGAACGCGAACAACAGGACTTCGAGGCGTTCCTGCGCCGCCTGCGCGATGCCAAGGACAAGGCCGAATTCGACGAGTTCATGGACGAACGCGCCCGCGAGAACCATGAAGACGAGGGTAAAGCCACGCCTGCCTGATTGACCTTGCCCTGTCCCGGCATTCCGGGACAGGGTACCCTGACCCACTTTTTCGGACCTGACGAATGAACCACCTGCCTGACCCGGATACCCAACCCGATTTCTACCGCTCGGTGACGAGCAAACGCTTTGTCGCGTGGTTGTTTGATGTCGCCTTCATCTCGCTTCTCTGCACGGTGGCGATTCTATTGAGCGCAGGCCTCGGTCTGTTTTTTCTGGCGGCGATCTATGCCGTGATCAGCTTTGTCTATCGCGTTGTAACCATAACCAACGGCTCGGCCACACTGGGCATGCGGTTCATGGGAATCGAATTGCGCGACGCATTTGGAGAGCGGATGGATATGGGCAAGGCCATCGCCCACACTGCCGGTTATTTCGTCAGCATGGCGGTAGCAGTGATTCAGATCATCTCGGTGATCATGATGCTGACCAGCGCCCGCGGCCAGGGACTGACCGACAGTTTTCTGGGCACGGTCATGATCAATCGACGGGCCTGAGACCCGGTTGCGTGAAACACTTGGCGGCCTCGGGAACGGTTGCTATCATCCCACCCGAGGCTACCTGGGAACTTCATGCGACACACGCTGCCAATTGCGCCACAATTCTATGTCACGGCCCCGCAACCCTGCCCTTATCTCGACGGCAGGATGGAGCGTAAGCTGTTCACCGCACTACAGGGCGAAGGCGCGGAACAGTTGAACAATTCCCTGTCGCAGCAGGGATTTCGCCGGTCACAGAATGTACTCTATCGCCCCTCTTGCACCGATTGCGCGGCCTGTCTGTCAGCCCGGATCGACGTTTCGGCGTTCCGCGCAACAAAGAGCCAGAAACGCGCGATAAAACGCAACGGATACCTAGAACGTCGCGCGACGTCGCCCTGGGCAACGGACGAGCAATACGAACTGTTCCGCCGCTATCTTGACACCCGGCACGCCGATGGCGGCATGGCTGATATGGACGTGTTCGAATTTGCGGCGATGATCGAAGAAACTCCGATCCGAAGCCGCGTGGTGGAATATGCAGATCCGGAGACCGGAGACCTGATCGCTGTCAGCCTGACCGATGTGCTCGATGATGGGCTGAGCATGGTTTATTCCTTCTACGATCCGAACCAGCCTCAGAATTCTCTGGGTACCTATATGATCTTGGATCACATTGACATCGCGTGCGAAGCTGGCCTGCCCTATATCTACCTGGGCTACTGGGTCCCCGGCAGCCCCAAGATGGGCTACAAGGCAAAATTCTCTGGGCTGGAGGCTTATATTCAGGGCGAATGGCAAAAGATCAAAGATCCGAACGCCTTCTGCGGTTCATCCCGGCATCCCCTTTCCACCGCTCCGATTGCCGAGCAAGTGGCCAATATTCAGCTTCCGGACCGCCACCCGACCAAGGGTTGACCATCCCATGAAACAGAACCTGCATGCCGTCACACTCGTGGTGCCGGATTACGATGACGCAATCGCGTTTTATACGGAGCGACTTGGTTTCCAGCTTTTGAAAGACATCGATCTGGGAGACGGAAAACGCTGGGTCTTGATCACGCCACCGGGCTCAGACGGCAGTGCCCTTCTTCTGGCCAAAGCCGACGGACCCGAACAGCGCGCCGCCATCGGCAACCAGACAGGAGGCCGCGTGGGTTTCTTCCTGCAAACCGAAGATTTCCAACGCGACTACACACAAATGCGTGCCAACGGGGTCCAATTCGAAGAAGCCCCCCGCATTGAGCCCTACGGCAGTGTCGTCGTCTGGCGCGATCCCTTTGGCAACCGTTGGGACCTGATCCAATTCGCCTGATCCGCCTCTTCATCTGGCAACACATACATCGGGAATGAATTGGCCGCAGGCCAGAAGGGGCTGGCCCCTTCCCTGATGCCAAAAAAGAAAAGGGGGCTCTCAAGCCCCCTTTGCATTTGATTTAGTCTGATCAGTTCGGGATCAGATCAGGCACGATTGTGACAATTGTCGGGAAGAACCACAGAATCGCGATTCCGACGACCTGGATCAGGACAAACGGTATGATGCCGCGATAGATATGTCCCGTCGTCACCTCTTTTGGCGCCACGCCTCGCAAGTAGAACAAAGCGAACCCGAACGGTGGCGTCAGGAATGACGTTTGCAGGTTCACCGCCACCATGATCGTCACCCATTTCGGATCGAATGACCCGCCATAGATCACCGGGCCCACGATTGGGATCACGATGTAGATGATCTCGAGGAAGTCCAGCACGAAGCCCAAAATGAACAGCACCAGCATCACGATCAGGAAGACCGTGAACTCATTGTCAAAACTCTTCAGGAATTGCTGGATATAGTGTTCCCCTCCGAATGAAATCACCACGAGGTTCAGCAATTGCGATCCGATCAGGATGGTAAACACCATCGAGGTCACTTTGGCCGTCTCGCGTACCACCGGTGTCAAAACGCCACTGGAATACAGCACCCAGCACCCGAACAGCAGCCCGAACAGGGCATACAGGTATGACGCATAGGCAATGATGAACGCGATCCAGGTTTCAACCGTCACATTACCCTGATTGATGCGCAGATCGAAGTTGACCCCCATCAGCAACGCGATCATCACGGCAAAAGTCGACCAGATGATCACTTTGCCTGACCGGCCCTGATCCTGCAGCTTGCGATAAGCCGCCAGCATAATCGCGCCACCCGCACCCAGCGCAGCCGCCGGTGTCGGGTTGGTCACGCCACCCAGGATCGAACCCAGCACGGCAATGATCAGAACCAGCGGCGGGAAGACCACGCGGATCAGATCATTTGTGGCACAGCGCGCCGCAGCTTCCTTGCAGCCATACATGGTCAGCGCAAATGGCAAGGCGAGCAGCAGGAACGTCGCACCCGAAGATGTAATGGGCGAGATCAGCAGTATATCGACCAGCACCATCAGAAGCAGCCCGATCGCACCCAGGATCAACGGCTGCGGCGCACGCGACGGTGCGATCCCACGGCCCAGAACCAGGGTCAGACCCAACAGTAGGACGACAACGGCCACACCTGTTCCAATCGGTGCTGCTTCTGCGATCCTTTCCTGCTGGGCTGCTGCCAGTTCTTCCTCGGTCAAGCGCTGCGATTCCGCTGCACCACCTGCCGCGTCAATGGCTTCCTGCTCGGCCACGGCCTGATCCCATGCGGACTGACCGTGCAGATCGATCATTGCTACCTTGCATTCTTCCGACACGTTGGTGCGCAAGGACGCCCCCTGCCCGATATCCGAGAAGGCCGAGACCGAGATGTTCTGGCTGCCGATAACACCGACATTTCCCAGCAGAACGGCTCCGACAATCAACGCAACCGGTGCGCCCAGCAGCCAGGTCAGACCCTCAGACCGGGTGATTGGCTCTCCAGACCCACCCGACATTGCAACGGCAGGCGCCTTGTCCGGATTCAGCAGCGCATATCCAAACGCATAAAGAGCATAGAGCAGCGCCAATAGGATCCCCGGCAAAAGCGCCGCCTGGAACAACGTCCCGACCGACACAACCGCAGGCTCCCCCAGATAGGTCAGCGCGTCGGTACACCCTGCCTCAACAGCCCGTGTCTCTTGCGCCGTCGAATACAGATCACCCGCCAATGTGCCAAGCAGAACGATCACGATAGACGGCGGAATGATCTGCCCCAACGTACCCGACGCCGCAATCACACCCGTGGCAAGCTCAGGTGAGTAGTTGTTTCGCAGCATGGTTGGCAGAGCCAGCAGGCCCATGGTCACAACCGTTGCGCCAACGATGCCGGTTGAAGCAGCCAAGAACGCGCCCACAACCACGATGGACACGGCCAGACCACCCGGAAGCGGTCCAAAGACGCGCGCCATCGTCGTCAGCAGATCGTTGGCAATCTTCGAGCGTTCCAACGTGATACCCATCAGAACGAACATCAACACGGCCAACAGGGTCTCGATAGACTGCCCTGCCAGTACGCGCTCGTTCATGCGGTTCACGATGAACGAAACGTTGCGATCCAGTGCCGTTTCCCAGCCCGAGACAAACACCGGCTCGGCAATCCTTGGTAAATCCGGGTATCGGAACACGGATACGGCATCCGCTTTGACCCCGGAATTCACCAGATCCCGATAGGCTTGCGACCCGGTGTCGATTGCCTGGTGGATCAACAGCCCGGCACTGTCGAGCGCTGCAATGATCCCGAAGGAAATGACCCCGGCCCCACCGATGGCAAAGGCCACCGGGAACCCGGAAAGAATGCCCCCGAAGAGGCAGAAGAATACGATAATGAGGCCTATCTCGACGCCATCAAGTCCGAATAACATAGTCTGGGTCTCCGTCCCTAATGCGCGCCTTCATAGGCTTCTTCACCCTCACCAAGGCTGTCCTTGTCGAGGTATTTTCCAGTGCTTTCCGGCCCTTCCACATATTCCAGATACGACCGGTACAGGAAGGCAATGGCGTGCAGGAACACCATGGCCGCAAAGGCCACCAGAAGGATCTTGAACAGGAAGTAAGCGTTAAAGCCATTGGGGCTGAACCCGATGGTTTCCACGTTCCAGCGCAGCGCGCGGGACTTGGCCACCAGACGATCCAATGTGTCGCTGGCCGACGGCTTCGGCACGATCAGGTGCCGCCACATGAAATACCAGCCGTACATCCAGGTCAGCACGGCCATTGGCATCATGAACAGCACCGCGCCGCACATATCCACCACGCGTTTGGCGCGGTGGCTGATGCCGGCGTAGATGAGGTCAACGCGCACATGGCCGCCCTGCACAAACGTGTAGGTACAGCACAGACAGACGACCATGGCGTTGTAAAGCTTCAGTTCTTCCGCAAACCAGCTGATATCCATCTGGAACGGAATACCCAGACCGAAGGACATGTCAGGGCGCGTAAACACTCGCTGCATGAAAACGATCACGATCTGCTGGACCACCATCAAAAGGCCCGCCCAGGCAAAGAACCGCCCGGTGGTGTTGGCAAATCCCTCAAGGCCTCGCACGATGGCCCACATGAAATTCCGGTAGTACAGCCCGATGGCCGTCAGGACCAGAAAGAACGTCAACACCACAAAGAAGAACTCGACAGAACCGCCGTAATAGACAAAGCGCATGATCGACGCCTTGTCGGACCAGTCCAGCCAGAGCTGCGGATGCGTGATGGCGTATCCGAAATTATAGAAAGCTTCGGCAATGTTCTGAATGAACCAGACCAGTCCATTCCACAGGGCGCCGAAGAACGAGATACCGTTTTCGTCCTGCATGTTGTCCCCAGGTCGTCTTCAGTTGCGCATGGATTATTGTTGCTTGCCCAAGTCTTCAAGCGCAACGGGAAAGGTTCCCCCGCCGCGCGGGGGAACCGGTTGTCCTTGGATCAGAAAGGCTTAGCCGCGAACACGGTCACGCTGAGCTGTGTAGACACCCGACGACAGGTTGTTCCAGGCAGACGAAGCAGCCATGGACGTCATGGCGCTGTCATGGATCTTCTTGAACAGCTCATCGCCCATGTTCTCGTCCAGAACTTCCTGGCTTGCCTGACCAAACGCGTCCCAGACACTGTCCGGGAATTCCAGAACCTTGACGCCACCGGCCTGCAGACGCTGCAGTGCTGCGCCATTGTTGGCGAGGAACTGCGCCAGGTTCCACTGGTGCGCTTCGGCGGCAGCGATCTCGATGATCTTCTGCTGCGCCGGGGTCAGCTCATTGAACACGTCGCGGTTGGTTGCCAGCGACAGACCTGCGCCCGGCTCGTGGAAGCCCGCAGTGTAGTAGGTCTTGGTGATTTCCTGGAAACCGGCCTTTTCGTCCGCCCATGGACCGATCCACTCGGTACCGTCGATCGCGCCGGACGACAGCGCCTGATACACTTCCGACCCCGGAATGTTCTGTACGGATGCGCCCAGTTTACCCAGTGCTTTGCCACCTAGGCCCGGCATGCGGAACTTCAGACCGTTGAAGTCTTCGGGGCTGTTGATCTCTTTCGAGTACCAGCCACCCGCCTGCGCACCGGTGTTACCGGCCAGGAAGGACTTCAGTCCAAAGATTTCGCCAAGTTCGTCATGCAGCTCCATACCGCCGTCATGATAGTACCAGTTCACCAGTTCCTGTGCCGTCATACCGAAAGGCACGGCCGTGAAGAACGCATAGCCCGGGTGCTGACCCACAAAGTAATAGTCGGCCGCGTGATACATGTCGGCCTGACCTGACGACACCGCGTCGAATACTTCGAACGCACCAACCAGTTCGCCTGCTGCCTTGATTTCAACATTCAGGCTGCCATCCGACATGGCATTGATGCTGTCGGCACAACGCTGCGCACTGTCAAACACACCCGCCAGACCACGACCCCATGAGGTCACCATGGTCAGAGTGCGCTGACCCTGCGCATAAGCCGGTGCCGCCAGTGCGGTCGCTGCAGCCGCCGAGCCGCCCAGCGCGGATTTTTTCAGAAATGAACGACGATCCATATGAGTGTTCCTCCCCTTCATAGTCACGGTCCGGCAAAACCGGACCTGTCGCATTCAGTGCGCGTCAGCCTAATGTGACCGAAGTGAAAGGGAATACCTACTACTGCGTAGAGAATCGATTTCTTTGCTTTTTTCGACCAGAAATCGGGCGGTGAAGCCCGGCAATTACAATGATTATCGTTGTATTTGCCAGGCAAAGCCCAATCTTTTTGCATTTTCACCGCTGCTTGCGTATCGATTCGTCCATGCAAAGACTCCGACATCTGGTCTCGCTGACCTATGCGCAGAAATTGTCACTGGTGGCGGCAATCCCGCTGGTGGTGGCCGTGGCGGCAATCGCTGTGCTTGTGGCATACGAGGCGCGCGCGACCGCCGAGCGTGAGATCAAGGCGCTGGAACGCAGTCTCATCGAAGCCAAGAAGGAAGAGTTGCGCAACTACGTGACACAGGCACGCAACGGGTTCGCGTACATCTATGGCCGGGCCGAGCCAGATGACGAGGTCGCAAAAAATCTCGTGTCCCAAATCCTTTCGGCAATGATCTACGGTCAGGATGGGTTCTTCTTTGTCTACGACTATAACGGCAACAATCTGGTCAGCCCGCGCCAGACGCAATTCATCAACCGAAACTGGGAAGGGCTGACTGACAGCGATGGTACCCCCATCGTCGATGAGTTCATCCGTCTCGCCCGCCAGGGGGCTGGTTGGCACAGCTTCATGTGGCAGAAGCCTTCGACCGGGGAAGAGGCACAGATGATCGCGTATGTCGTCGGGCTTCAGGACTGGCGCTGGGTTGTGGGCACCGGGGTTTTTATCGACGACATCGTTGCAACGGTGGCCAATGCAAGGGCCGAGGTCGAGGCCCGCGTTCAACGCACCTTCATGTATATCGGCGCGATCGTCGTGGCGGCAGTGCTCATCGTCTTTGCATCTGGCATGTTGCTGAACATCCGCGAACGGAGACTTGCGGACGCCAAGTTGAAGGAACTGACCCAGCGAGTCTTTGATGCCCAGGAAGAAGAACGAGGCCGGGTTGCCCGTGAATTGCATGACGGCATCAGCCAGATTCTGGTCGGTGTTCGTTACGCGCTGGACAACGCGCGGCGGCGCCTGTCCCGTGGCGATGACGCGGGCGCACGCGATCCACTGGACAAAGGGATTGACCATCTTGGCACCGCCATCACCGAGGTTCGCCGCATCAGTCGCGACCTGCGCCCCGGCGTGCTGGACGATCTGGGCCTCGGGCCTGCGCTGAAAGCCCTGACCGACGATTTCCGGGACCGCACCGGGATCGAAACCGAATTCTCGACCGTGGTATTCCGCAACCGGCTGGATCAGGACAGCAAGATTGCACTGTATCGTATTGCCCAGGAAGCGCTGACCAATATCGAGCGCCACTCGGGCGCCACACATGTTACGATAGACCTGCGCGGGCACAAGAAAGGTGCGACCATGCGGATCACCGACAATGGCCGGGGGTTGCGGACCGATCCGGGCACCCCCAGCACCGGGATCGGGTTGCGCAACATGCAAGAGCGCATCGAACAGCTTGACGGGTCCCTGCGCATTCTGTCATCACGCGGACCGCGTGGAGGGACTGTCATCGAAGTCAGCCTGCCGCTGAGCCACCTTCTGCCACCGCAGGAAGACGCAACTTCGAACCGAAAGGCCGGCACATGAGCGCCGAAAGCATCCGAGTTCTTATCGTCGACGACCATCCCATGGTGGCCGAGGGCATACAGTCCATCCTCGAAAGCTATGACGAGATCGAAGTGGTCGGTACGCTCGGCAGCGGACAGGCGGCAGTGGATCAGGCTGTTGATCTTGCCCCGGATGTGATCCTGATGGATTTGAACATGCCCGGCCTCGGCGGTCTCAGCGCCACGGAAATCATTCTGGAACGGCTGCCGGCAACGCGTGTCCTGATCCTTTCGATGCATGACAGCCCGGAATATATCTCGACCGCGCTCAGCCACGGTGCCAAAGGTTACGTGCTGAAGGATGTGCCCACTGAAGAGATCAAGCAGGCCATTGATGCGGTGATGCGGGGTGAACAGTATCTGTGCACAGGCGCCAGCGGATCACTGAAGCCCAAGGGCGACAACGTTCGCGAAGCGCTGACCGGACGTGAACAGACCATTCTGCTGGAACTGGCGCAGGGCAAATCCAACAAGGAAGTTGCACAAACGCTGGATATTTCCGTGCGAACGGTCGAAACGCACCGCAAGAATATCAAGCGAAAACTCGGCATCTCCTCAACCGCCGGGCTTACACGCTACGCGTTGGAACACGGCGTACTGCAAGGTACTGGCGTCGGTTTCTGAATTTCGCGGGGCCGCAGCGTGCAGCGCTGCCCGGCCCAACCAGAGGATACGCGCCGCAGGCGTGTTGACGATGGGCGGGAGCGCTACGCGCCGGGTTAGATACCCTCACCAAAAAAAACCAGTGTCCCGTCTTCGTCCAGAACGTGGAATTCACGCTGCTTGTACGGCTGGTTGAAGGGTGGCCGTACACGACCGTCGTGTAAGTCAGCCAACCCTTCACGCATGCTGTCATACAACCCGTCGATGTCTTGAACATCAATGTAGAATGACTGATCATCGCCCAGTGGCTTGCCGTCATCCCGGGGTGGGCACTCCAAAAGGCGGATCGCAACAGGACCACGTTTCAAAAAGGCATAATTGTCTTGCGTAAACCCACATGTGAACCCAAGGCGTTCGCAATAAAAGTCGATCTGGTCCTGCAGGGACGAGCACAGCACAAATGGTGTTAGTTGCAAAATCTGAGGCATCTGAATCTCCGGGTAAGATACAGATGCATTCTACCAAGGCTGAACTTTCAATCCAGCAATTGATCTTTTCGCAGCCCCGCACGCTTGTAATGATACGGCAATACGCGGCCATACAACTGCTGCGTCCGTTCGACACCACCGCACATGCCTTCAGCCTCGACAAAGGAAAAGATGCCGACATAACGGCGGCGCTTGCCTCTGACAGGAGCGACCCGGTGCAGCGAATACCTTCCCTTGAAAATCTGCAAATCCCCCGGCTGTAACTCCAGCCGACGAACACGTGCCATGTTCCCATCAAGAACCGAGGCCACGAGTTCAAAGTTTTCATCCTCTGCCGAGCGCAGGTTGGGCGCGTATTCAAACGCACCGCCCACCTCTCCGTTCTGGATGGCCAGCGTCACAGTGTAGTTGTTGGTATCAAAATGCCAGGGAAAGCCCTGCCCTTCTTCCACGACATTGATGATCACGTCCGCCAACGGATCATCATAGCGAAAGAAGCGGTCCTCGGGTTCATTCAGGGCATCCCGGACAAAGGGAAGAAAACCGTCGAACTCGTAAATACGACGCAGCGGTCCGGATTTTGAAAGATTGTCCGCCGGAACAAAGGCGTTCGAACGATCATAGAACCGGCGGATCGGGTGAGCGATGCCAAGCCTAGGATCGTCCTTCGTGAAATAGGCGTTTGTTCTATTGAAAGACCGGTGCGCCTTGGGCGCGACCTCATCGGCTTCTTGCACCAGAAGCTCGACCCCTGTCTCGTGCACGAAACCCGGCAGAACAGCACATCCATCCTGTTCCAATTCGCGTCTCAGATCTTCGATCAGTCGATCATAAGCCGGAGAATCCGGACGATCGATCGGATAGCGTCCGAGATCAACCAGGTTCTGCAACATTTTTCGCCTCCGATTTCTACCCCTGCACGGTCAGCGTGGCGCAGAAAAACGCGTCGATCATGCCAGTTTCGGACATCGGCCTGACGCTTTCAGACCGTCACATCCGCGCTTGAAACCGTGAAACCGCAGGCTCAATTCCCGGAAATTCCCGACATGCGGCAATCTGCGCAATAAAATGTCGCAAAATACCGCCTCTGAGATAGAAAATTGGTGCAATTGCCTGTTGACGCCCCTTCCCCCCGAACATAATGTCCCCTCCAAGCAAAAAGGAGCCTCTGGCGATGAGAACGCTAGTCGTAATCGTAGGAACCACGCGCATGGGCCGGTAACGGTAAACCATAATCGAACCCATGCGCCTCCGAAAATCTCGGGGGCTTTTTTTTGTCGAACGCAAGACACATGTCGCGAACGGAGCAAAGCAGATGACACGTGAGATGACCGGCGCAAAGATGGTGGTTCAGGCCCTCAAGGATCAGGGCGTGGACACGGTATTCGGATACCCCGGTGGCGCCGTGCTACCCATTTATGATGAGATCTTTCTGCAAAACGACATTCGCCACATACTGGTGCGTCACGAACAAGGTGCGATCCACGCCGCCGAAGGCTATGCCCGATCGACCGGAAAACCGGGCGTCGCGCTTGTAACGTCCGGCCCCGGTGCCACCAATGCAGTCACCGGCCTGACCGATGCGTTGCTGGACTCGATCCCGATTGTGGTTCTGACCGGACAGGTCCCGACCTTCATGATCGGATCGGATGCGTTTCAGGAGGCCGACACCGTTGGCATCACCCGCCCCTGCACCAAGCATAACTGGCTGGTGAAGGATACGGACTCTCTTGCTGAAACCCTGCACGAAGCTTTCCACGTGGCCACCTCGGGACGTCCTGGTCCGGTGCTGATCGATATCCCGAAAGACGTGCAGTTCGCTTCTGGCGAGTATGCCAGCCCGAAACCTTCAACCTCGCATTACCAACCGACGATGAAAGGTGATCTGGAAGAGATCACAGAACTGGTTGCGGCAATAGAAACCGCCAAGAAACCTGTTTTCTATACCGGTGGCGGCGTTATCAATTCCGGTCCCGCGGCCAGCCAGTTGCTGCGTGAACTGGTGGACGCAACAGGCTTTCCGATCACGTCAACCCTGATGGGCCTTGGCGCCTACCCTGCCTCAGGCGAAAACTGGCTGGGGATGCTGGGGATGCATGGTCTCTACGAGGCCAATATGGCGATGCATGATTGCGATCTGATGATCAACATCGGTGCGCGGTTCGATGACCGGATCACCGGGCGTATCGATGCGTTCTCGCCGAACTCGAAGAAAGCACATATCGACATTGATCCGTCCTCGATCAACAAGGTCATTCGCGTGGACATCCCGATCGTCGGCGATGTGGGGCATGTGCTCGAGGATATTCTGAAGATCTGGAAGTCGCGCGGGCGCAAGACGGACGCCGCGAATGTCAAGCAGTGGCAAAACCAGATTGCGGAATGGCGCAAGATCAACTGCCTGGCGTTCACCAACAGCGAGAAGTCGATCAAGCCGCAATACGCACTGGAACGTCTTGAAGAACTGACGAAAAAGCATGATCGCTACATCACCACCGAGGTGGGTCAGCATCAGATGTGGGCGGCACAGTATCTCGGGTTCGAAGACCCCAACCGCTGGATGACATCCGGTGGTCTGGGCACCATGGGCTACGGCTTCCCCGCCTCGATCGGCGTTCAGATGGCACACCCGGACGCGCTGGTGATCAACGTCGCCGGTGAAGCATCATGGTTGATGAACATGCAGGAAATGGGCACCGCCGTTCAGTACCGCCTGCCGGTGAAACAGTTCATCCTGAACAACGAACGCCTCGGCATGGTCCGTCAGTGGCAGGAGTTACTGCATGGCGAGCGGTATTCACATTCATGGTCCGAGGCCCTGCCCGATTTCGTGAAACTGGCCGAGGCCTTCGGGGCCAAGGGGATCATCTGCAAGGATCCCGCCGACCTGGACGATGCGATCATGGAGATGATCAATTACGACGGTCCGGTGATCTTTGATTGTCTGGTCGAAAAGCACGAGAACTGCTTCCCCATGATCCCGTCGGGCAAGGCGCACAACGAGATGCTGCTGGGCGAGGCCGAGACGCAGGGCGTGATCGACTCCAAAGGTTCGGTGCTGGTTTAACAAAATTCGACGGATTTGGTTGGGCGCCGCGTTGCGCCCGACATCTCATGGATGATGAAAGGGACATAAATGTCTGCCCTACATATCAAAAAAGGCTCTACCCGCCATTCTGCCTATAACCTACGGCCCACCTTCTCGGACGTTCAGGAACGCCATACCATCGCGGTTCTGGTAGAAAACGAACCGGGTGTGCTGGCCCGTGTCATCGGCCTGTTCTCGGGACGTGGCTACAACATTGAAAGCCTGACGGTGGCCGAGGTTGATCACACCGGCCACCTGAGTCGCATCACCATCGTCACCACCGGCACCCCGCAGGTCATCGAACAGATCAAGGCGCAGCTTGGCAGGATTGTTTCGGTGCGTGACGTGCATGATCTGACCGTCGAGGGCGCATCAGTCGAACGTGAATTGGCGATCATCAAGGTCGTCGGCGAAGGTGACAAGCGGGTCGAAGCACTGCGACTGGCCGATATCTTCCGCGCCAATGTAGTCGACAGTACTCTGAATTCTTTCATTTTCGAGATCACCGGCGCGCCGGACAAGATCGACGCATTTGCCGATCTGATGCGCCCGCTGGGGTTGATGGAAATCGCTCGCACCGGCGTTGCTGCCCTGTTGCGTGGCGACTAAAGACCCATCCCGCCTTGGGGTCATTGTGGCATCCAAGGCGGGAACACTTTTTAGGCTGAAGCAGCTCTGGGGACTCAACCCAAACGCACTCTATGCGCCAAAATTGCCATAAGGCCAGCTTTTCCAGATAAAGATCAGGCATTTCCAGATAAAGCCTATTGCCTTTACGCATAGGGCCGTTAGCTTTGTGGCCGCAACGCGACGTGGGGATACGTTGCTTGGGGTCATTCTGTACGATTTTTCGATGCGCACCGGGCTTTGGCTTCTGTGCGATGATGGTTTCTTCCGGAAACTAAGCAAGACGTGGGCACCCATGACCGACGACATTCGCAGTCCTGCTGAGCTTCGCGCAACGTTCGGTGCGAATCTTCGGCAATTGGCACGGCGATACCGATCTGTTTCGGCACTGTGCCGCAAACTTGGCGTGAACCGCACCCAATTCAACAGATACCTTTCGGGTGAAAGCGTACCCAGACCGGATGTGCTGGACCGCATATGCCGGTTCTTCGACGTGGACGCCCGCATTCTTCTGAAACCGTTGGATGAGATCGAAAAGATCGAGGAACACCCCGCAACTCCGGCCCTGACCGAGTTTCTGGGTTCTGGTGCGGATGCAATCGAGAAGTCCCCGTTTTTACCCGGGTTCTACGCGGTTATCGAAAGCCTCTCGGCTGAACGCCGGATGACCCTGTTGCACGCCCGCCCGCTGGCCCAATGCACGTTGATCCGTGGGTACGTGTCTCGCGCCGCGATGCCCGACGCAACACCAAAAGCACGGGAAATCCAAGGGATAGCGGCCTCAAGCGGTGACACTGTCTATATGCTGACTTCCCAGCGGGAAGGTCAGAATAGCCGGGTCTATCTGATTTCTCCCGACCCTACGGGAACGGCAGTTCAGTGGCGTGGGTCGGTCATCAGTCCAACAAACGCAACAATACCGGAACCCGTTGTGCTGAAATATCTTGGGCATGACTCGACTGCCATTTTTGCTGCTGCGCGATTGTCGACTAACAATGTGGCTCAGCATCCGTAACCAACGTCTCAGGTTGGTGTTTCCCCTTCATCGTTCTGCGTGATCTGCCGGTACAGATGCCAGCTGGCATGCCCCAGCAGCGGTAGGACCACCAGCAACCCAAGAAACCAGGGCACCATCGCCAGAAATGTCAGCACCGCAATGAACGCGCCCCAGGCCAGCATCACAGGGAAGTTCTCTGACACGTAGGAGAAGCTGGTAATCATTGCCGTTACAAAGTCCAGTTCACGATCCAGCAGCAACGGAATCGACAGAACCGTGATCATATACAGAACGGTTGCAAAAACCGCCCCGACCGCCGTGCCCACTGCCAGCATTGTCAGGCCATTCAGCGTCAGAAACACTTCGAGCGACGTCGACACATTGGTCATCGTCGCCAAACCCATGAACAGGGCAAAGATCATATGCCCCAGAAAAAACCAGAACAGAAATACGACGACTATGATCGCGCAGATCGAGGGCAACTGTCTGCGGCTTTGCTGCAGCACGACCCCGAAGATCGCGCCAAAATCGAGTGGCTCGCCTTGTTCCAACCTGTGCGATACCTCGTACAGACCAACAGCGGCAAACGGGCCGATCAGCGGAAACCCGATGGCCGCCAGCACCAGCCAGAAGGTTGTTCCGGTCTGGACGGTTACCCATGCCATCGCCCAGCCAGCCAGCACGTAAACTCCGGCAAAGATCAGGCCGATTAGCGGTGCGCGGCGAAAGTCGGCCCAGGCACGCTTCAAAGCAGTGCGCAGCATGGCGGTGTCGACCGGTCGCATATCCGGAACACCAAAGGGTTTGTCCATGTTATCTTCCTCCTCCCCGACCGACGTTACGGCATCGCCGGCCTCTTGTTTGGCCAGTTGGTTTCGGCGTGATATGACGCTCCGACCGACAGTAGTTTCTGGTCCGAGCCTCTGGGTCCGAACAGTTGAAACCCCATGGGAAGCCCCTGTGCACCAAATCCCGCAGGCGCAGCCAGACAAGGCAGGCCGATCAGGCTGACCGGTACCGTAACATGCATCCACCGGTGATAGGTATCCATGGCCCGGCCAGCGATCTCTGTCGGGTAAGGCAAATCAACCGAAAACGGCCAGACCTGAGCAGAAGGCAGAACCAATGCGTCAAACTGTTCGAACAGTTTCACCGCGCAACGAAACCATTCCGAGCGGAGGACACTGGCGTGGTGCACGTCCATCGCACTCATCGCCAAACCCCGATCCAGCTCCCATTGTGCCGTGTCTTTCAAATGCTCTTTTTGCGAAGCCAAAGGTTCGAGCCCTGCGGCCACGCTGAACGACCGCAAGGTGATCCAGCTGGTCCATAGTTTTTCAGCATCGAAAGGCGGGGCGATGTCCTCGACCCGGGCTCCAAGAGATTCGAAAACGTCCATCGCGTCTTTGCAGATGTCGAGAATACCGGGCTCGGTCGGAAAAGCGCCTCCCCAGTCGCCAAGCCACCCGATCCGCAGCCCTTGCAAGTCTGCGGCGGTCACCGGGGATACCGGGGCACTTTTAGCGGCCAACGGCAAGCGCGGGTCCGGACTCGAGATAACGTCGAGCAGAACACCCAGATCTTCGGGGCAGCGCGCCATGGGGCCCAGTGTCGACAACTGATGCAAAAAACTGTCGCCCACGGGATCGGAAGGCACCCTGCCCCAGCTTGGACGAAAGCCGTAAACATTGTTCCAGCCCGCCGGGTTGCGCAAGCTGCCCATCATGTCCGAGCCATCGGCCAATGCGACCATGCCGGTCGCCAAAGCAACCGCCGCCCCGCCGGACGAACCGCCGCAGGTGAAATCGGCGTCATACGGATTGCGCGTTGCGCCATAGACCGGGTTGAAGGTGTGTGAGCCCAGCCCAAATTCCGGCGTATTGGTCTTGCCGATCAGGATAGCACCCGCGGCACGCATCCGGGTGGCAATCAGATCGTCAGTATCCGGCACGAAGCCCTTGAACATCGGTGAACCCTGAGACGAGACGACACCAGCTACATTTACAAGATCCTTAACCGCAATCGGCAGACCGTGCAGTGGACCGGTGACAGGGCTATTGTCGCAGGCCTGCGCCTCGGCCATCAAATCACCTTCATCCCGCCGTGCGACGATGGCGTTCACTTCTCTGTTGACCTTGGCGATACGATCAAGTGTGGCCTGCATCACGTCCGAGGCTGAAACCTGCCGGCTGGCCAACTGTTTCAAAAGGTTTGTAGCCGATATCCGGGTCAGGTCCATGGCACGCCATTCTGCTGTTGTTTCCAGCAGCCTAGCGGGCAGTTCAGATCATTTAAACCCACTGTTTGGATGTATCTTTTCAATAACGTCCCAGGCGGCAATGTCAGCGGGCTGCTCTGCGAAAATGCAGGTTGCTGTCGACCCCAAGCCAGTGACGCAGGCAAAGAGCAATCGCCATGCAGCTGAGCACCAGCCAGATCCCGCCCCACAACATGGTGGAGCCGCCGAACTCCTCGGCCAGCATGAATGCATCCGAACGCGCACCAGACCGTCGGATCGTGTCATCGAAGATGTCGAAAGGGACATAGATCATGCTGGTCAATCCGATCACGCGCAGCACCAGATCGCTCACATCCGGGCGCAGATACCACGCCGTAGCGATCATCGCAGCCCCGGTTCCGATGCTGAAAGCCAGGGCGAACGGATCGCGGATATACAGAACTGCTACAAGACACATGACGCCGCCAAAACCCGCCAGAACTGCGCGGTCGGCCTTTGTTCGCAAGGCAAGGATCAAAAGGGCCATGCCGAGCAACAGTGAGCCAAGATATCCGGCAGACAGGCTGAGAAACCGGTTGCCGCCCCGGCCGACGACCACTCCGCCCTGATGCGATGAGATCGAAAAACTTTCGACAGAGCCGCCGGTCAACAGGATCGTCACGGCATGGGACAACTCATGCAAAAAGACGACCAGTATCTTCAGCGGAACCACGACCGGTGTGTTCCAAAGCAAAAAGACCAAAGTTGTGATCAGGATAAGCTGCCAATGCCCTTTCACAAGGTTCAGGAAAGGGCTGCTACGCTTCACCCTAGCTGTCGCCCTGCGCCTCGGAGCGGCTCTTGCCTGCAACGTTCAGGGCCAGTGTGGCCGCCATGAACCCGTCCAGATCGCCGTCCAACACACCTTTGGTGTCCGAGGTCTCATAATTTGTCCGCAGGTCTTTGACCATCTGGTACGGCTGCAAGACGTATGACCGGATCTGGTTGCCCCAGCCCGCATCGCCCTTGGCTTCGTGTGCTGCGTTGATGTCGGCGTTCCGGCGGTCAAGTTCCAGTTGATACAAACGCGATTTCAGAGCCTTCATAGCGATATCGCGGTTCTGGTGCTGCGACTTCTCGGATGAGGTCACAACAATCCCGGTCGGAATGTGCGTGATCCGAACAGCCGAGTCCGTGGTGTTCACGTGCTGACCGCCCGCCCCCGATGACCGGTAGGTGTCGATGCGGATATCCGCAGGGTTCACCTCGATCTCGATATTGTCGTCCACCACTGGATAAACCCAGACCGAACAGAAGGAGGTGTGCCGCTTGGCCGCGGAGTCAAAAGGTGAAATCCGCACCAGCCGGTGTACGCCGCTTTCGGATTTCAGCCAGCCATAAGCGTTGTGGCCGGAAATCTTGTACGCAGCAGATTTGATCCCTGCCTCTTCGCCCGGGGTTTCGGACTGAAGCTCGACCGTATACCCTTTTTTTTCGGCCCAGCGCACATACATCCGCGCCAGCATCGAGGCCCAGTCGCAGCTTTCAGTTCCGCCCGCGCCCGAGTTGATCTCGAGGAAGGTGTCGTTGCTGTCGGCCTCGCCGTCCAACAGTGCCTCAAGCTCTTTCTTTGCGGCTTTGCCACGCAGCGCCTTGATCGCGGCCTCGGCGTCCTGGACGACCTCTTCGTCCTCTTCCATTTCGCCCAGCTCAATCAGTTCGATATTGTCGCTGAGATCGGTTTTGATGGACTCATAGGTCTCGATCGCGTCGACCAGCATCTGCCGCTCGCGCATCAGTTTCTGCGCCTTTTCGGGATCGTCCCACAGGTTGGGATCTTCGACACGCGCATTGAATTCCTCAAGGCGATGCGGCGCGGTCTCATAGTCCATGCGCTGCGCCAGCAGCTCCAGCGACTTTTCGATTTCCGCTATGATGTTCTGGGTTTCGGCGCGCATGGTCTTGTCCCAACTTGCTCAATCAGGCCTGCGTGATAGCAAGAGGTGCGAGACACCACAAGACAGGCTGGAAGGATGGAGCGACTCTCGTGACTCACTCGGAAAGATGTGCGATCGCCCGAATTTCAACCAAGGCACCCTCCCGTCGAAGTCCCGCAACTTCAACTGCGGTCCAAGCCGGGTAAGGCGCAGGCAGAACCTCAAGGCGCACACGGTCAAACAGATCGAAATGTTTTCCCATTTCAACATGGTAGGTCGTCATCTCGACCACAGACTCCAAACCTTGGTTCGCTTCCTTTAACACCTCGGCAATCTTGGAAAAGGCGTTCCGGAACTGTAGTTCCGGATCATACGGCATTGAACCGTCTGCGGCGCTCCCGGTCATACCGGTGAGAAACACGTGCCCGCCCGAGATGACACCCGGGGAGATGCTTAGCTGCCCGGGCGTACCCAGCAAAGTTTGCGGAATCAGGGGTGTCTTACCCAACTTGATCAGTCCCTGTCAGTAAAGACCACCGGTACTCAGATCCCCTTGCGTTGCCTTGGGCCCGACCGTGATGGTTTCACCCGTTGACGTCTGAACCTGAACGCCTGCGCGCTGCACTTCCTCGAACAAAGGCAGGTCGGAACCAATTGCAAAACCACCGTCATAGACACGGTCGATAAACCCATCGACGCCGTCGCGGAAGAATTCGGCCACGACATAGTCGCCGCTGGCGTCGTCCGGCAGACGGGCACCGCTGAAACGGTCGATCTTTATGAAATGACCACCTTCCGGAACCTTAAACGGACCGCCGCCGTATTTCTCAACAGCTTTTTCCATGAAGCTCTGGAACACCGGGCCACACAGTGTACCGCCATAGGCCCCCCGACCCATCGGGCGCGGACGGTCATAGCCGATGTAACAGCCCGCAACGATGTTCGAGGTAAACCCGATAAACCACGCATCCTTGGATTCGTTGGTGGTTCCGGTCTTGCCCGCTGTCGGCACCGGCAGGTTCACAACGCGCGATGCCGTCCCGCGATCAACTACGCCTTTCATCATCGACGTCAGCTGATAGGCGGTGATGGCATCCATGACCTGCGCGCGATCTGTAACAAGAGTCGGGGCCTCGTCGGGCTCCAGCCAGGTCGAGTTACAATTCAGACACTGACGGTCATCGTGACGATAGATGGTCTTGCCGAACCGGTCCTGAATACGGTCTACCAGAGTGGGTTCAACCCGCTCACCGCCGTTCGCGAACATCGCATAAGCCGCGACCATTTTGTACAGCGTCGTCTCTTCGGACCCCAGCGAGTTCGCAAGAAACGCCCCCATCCGGTCATAGACGCCAAAGCGTTCGGCGTAACCTGCAACCACCGGCATGGTGACTTCTTGTGCCAGACGGATGGTCATCAGGTTCCGCGACTGCTCGATCCCGGTACGCAAGGGCGTCGGCCCGTAGAACTTGTTCGACGAGTTCTTGGGCCGCCACAAGCCCTGCGGCGTGTTTACCTCGATCGGCGCGTCCACAACGATGGTTGCGGGGCTGTATCCGCTGTCCAGCGCGGCAGCATAGACAAAGGGCTTGAAGCTGGACCCCGGCTGGCGCTGCGCCTGCGTGGCGCGGTTGAACACGGTGTCCTGATACGAGAACCCGCCCTGCATCGCCAGAACGCGGCCCGAGTTCACATCCATCGCCACAAAGCCGCCCTGAACTTCGGGCACTTGACGGGCAGACCACTGCCCCTCTTCGCCCTCGACAACAAGGATCACATCCCCGCGCTTGAAGTTCGCAGCAAAATCACCCTGCATCCATTTGATATCGGACCGCGGAATGATGCCATCTGCAGGTCCGTTTTCGATCCCGACGGTAAGCTGTTGATCCGAAACATTCTGAACCACGGCAGGATACCAGCGGGTCGGCAGCACCACATCGCGCGGGATTTCCAGGATCGACAGCGCCTCGCGCCACTGCGCCTCATCTGCCAGTTTCTCTTCCGGAATCACTTCGCCGGTGCCGCGCCATTTCCCGCGAGACCGGTCATATTTCTGCAACGCCGTGCGCAGGGCCTTTGCGGCCTCGACCTGCATTTGCTCGTCCACCGACGCACGAACCGTGAACCCCCCGGTAAAGAATTCACCTTCACCAAAGTCTTCGCTCAGTTGTCGACGGATTTCATCGGTGAAGTAATCGCGCGGCGGCAAAGCGGTGCGGAAGCTTTCGAAATCACCGTTCTGGACCGAGCGCAACGGCATGTCGACCTCTGACTCATAGGTCGCCTGATCAATGTAACCGTTCTGGTACATCTCCCGCAGCACATAGTTTCGGCGGGCCAGCAGGCGTTCCTTTTGCCGAACCGGGTGATAATCCGACGGTGCCTTGGGCATCGCAGCCAGCATCGCCGCCTCATGCGGGGCCAGTTCCTGCAAGGTCTTGTTGAAATAGGTCTGCGCTGCGGCCGTCACGCCGTACGAGTTCTGACCCAGAAATATCTCGTTCATGTAAAGCTCAAGGATCTGCTCTTTGTCCAGGGTATCCTCAAGCCGGGTGGCGAGGATGATTTCCTTGATCTTTCGTTCTGCCCGACGGTCGCCCGACAAAAGGAAGTTCTTCATCACCTGCTGGGTAATGGTTGACGCCCCCCGCACGGTGCCACCTTTGGTGCGGACTGCTTCAACGCCTGCTGCAATAATGCCGCGCGGATCATACCCCTGATGAGTGTAGAAATTCTTGTCTTCCGCCGAAATAAACGCCTGTTTCACCAGATCAGGGATATCCTCGGACGGAGTGAACAGGCGGCGTTCCTGCGCGAATTCGTCGATCAGTTGCCCTTCGCCCGAATAGATACGGCTGATAGTCGGGGGCTTGTACTGGGCAAGAGATTCGTGGCTGGGAAGGTCACGGCCATACATCCAGAACACCGCACCAATTACCAGTGCGACCATGAAAATACCCAAGGTGACGATGCTGAAGATCGCCCCGAAAATCGAAAGAATGAACCGGATCACGTTACTGCCTTTTTCTCGCGGTGGTGCCTATATAGTGTTGCACCGCCCAAGGGTCAAAACACCAAGCGTATTCTAGCCGTTTTGCGTCGTAAGGTCACTGGCCAATCAGGGATTTGCGGATCACATCCTGCTGACGCCAGTCTTCGAGCCCCTGAAAAATCCCCAGCGCCATTTTGGCCCGCCATTCCGAATCTCTTAGGTTTTCCCGGTCTCTGGGGCTGGAAAGGAACCCAAGCTCGATCAAAACAGACGGGATATCTGCCGCCTTGAGCACAGAGAACGACGCGGTCCGCAACGGTTTGCGATTCATCGGCCCGCCCTGCTGGGCCATTCCGTTGGCGATCGCGCCGGCCAACAGCTTTGTCCGCGGCACCGTTTCCTGGCGTGCAAGATCCAGCAGAACATCGGCCACCTGATCGTCGGCGCCATTTAGATCGATACCTGAAATCAAATCCCCACGATCATGTCGTTCGGCGAGTTTTGAACTGGCCACGTCTGATGCATCCGCAGACAGGGTGTACACCGCCGCGCCATGCGCCTGGCCTTCGGACAGGGAATCCGCGTGCAGCGAAATGAACAGATCCGCGCCGGCCCGGTGCGCCAAGGTGATCCGCCGCTCCAACGAGACGAACTGGTCGTCAACGCGGGTCAGGACCACTTCATAACCACCTGATCGCAATAGAACTTCGCGCAATTCACGCGCAAAAGTCAGCATCAGAGTTTTCTCATCAACCCCGTCTATCTCGGCGCCCGGATCGATACCACCGTGCCCGGGATCGAGCATCACGCGCAGTGGTCGGTCCGCAGAGCGCGAAGGTACCTGCGGCAGGTCTGCCGGTTCCGGCAAGTCCCAACCCGGATTGCGCGGCGCACCCGCGGTTGCGTTGAACGTGTCAAAATCCGTGCCCTTGAGGTTGAGGGACAGCAGCGCAGCCCCCGAATCCTCGGCAACCGACAGCTCGGCAGTGTCCACGGCCATTGGCGCGCCCAGTTCCAATACCAGCCGCGACCAACCCGGAACATAGGCCCCGAATTGCACGCCACTGACACGTTCGGATTGCAGGAAATCCGGTCGGTTCAGCCCGGTCCAGTCCACTTCGTTGAAGTCCAGAACCATCCGATACGGATCCTGAAGGGTGAATATCCGGTACGGCACCCCCTGACTGAGGCCGATATCCACCCTGACGCCGGTTCGCCCTACATCCGTGATACGGCTTTTGTCCGGATGAATGCGTGCCAGCGCACTGAAATCCTGCGCGACGGCACTGCCGCACAGCGCCCAGATCAGGGCGATGCAAAAGATGATCCTGCTCATGGCCTCAAGTTTTCCCGAGATCGTTTGTCCGGCAGCCTATACCACAAGGGGTGATTTGTGAACGGCTCAGGCAGGTTCCCCGATCACCTTCCGCTCGGTCATGAACACGCGCAACCGTTCCAGCCCGTCCTGAATGTCGACCGTTGAACGCGCATAGGAAAACCGCAGCGTCGTATGACCGCGTTGCGGATCGAAATCCAGACCCGGCGTGACCGCGACACCGGCCTTGTCCAGAATCTCGGCCGCAAATGCGCGGCTGTCATCGGTCAGATCAGACACGTCGGCATAGACGTAAAACGCCCCGTCCGGCGGCGCGATTTTCGTGAAGCCGGCCTTGGGCAGTCCTTCCAGCATCAGGGCGCGGTTTCGGCGGTACACGTCCAGATTGGCCTGCAGCTCATCCTCGCAGTCCATTGCGGCCAGTGCCGCGACCTGACTGGCATGCGGCGCACAGATGAACATGTTCTGAGATATCCGCTCGACCACGCGCACCTGATCCTCGGGCACGACCATCCACCCCACGCGCCAACCGGTCATCGAGAAGTACTTGGAGAACGAGTTGATCACATAGCACTCATCCGTCAGTTCCAGCGCCGTCACGGCCTTGGCTTCATATTCCAGACCGTGATAGATTTCGTCGCTGATGAAAGACGCCCCCTGCCCATGTGCGGCTTCGATCAGCGACCCCATGGCGGCGTGATCAAGCATCGTGCCGGTAGGATTCGCCGGAGACGCCACCATCAGACCCTTCAGGCCCATTCCCTGAATATCCGCTACAACGGGTTGCAGACGGTTCTCGGGCGCGGTCGGCAAATCGACCGGTACCAATCCAAGTGCACTGAGAATCTGGCGATACGACGGATATCCCGGCGCACCGATTCCAACCCGATCCCCGCTGTCGAACAAAGCAGTGAAGGCCAGCAGAAACCCGCCGGACGATCCAGGCGTGATGATCACGCGCTCGGGGTTCAGGTCCACATCGTACCAATCGCCATAAAGCCGCGCGATACGCTTTCGCAGCGCAGGCAACCCCAGGGACACCGTATAACCCAACGGGCTTTGGTCCATCGCCTTCGCCAGCGCTTCGGTCGCGCCCTTGGGTGCGCCGGTTCCGGGCTGTCCAACTTCCATGTGAATCACATGGCGGCCCGCTTCTTCCGCACGGCGCGCGGCCTCCATCACGTCCATCACGATGAAGGGATCGACCTCGGACCGGGTTGAGTTTCTCATGCCCATCTCCCATGTTGCAGCCATGGCTTTTGAACGCGTATCCCGGCTGACGTCAATCCCGACTCTGATACTGTCGGTTGTCGTCTGGCTGACGGCGGCAACGCAATCTCATGGGCAAAGCCTGATCCGCGACCCCGATATCGAGCATGGGCTGCGCGAGTTGGCGTTTCCAGTGCTGCGTGCCGCAGGTCTGAACACCAACCGGGTTCAAATCCTGGTGGTCAATGACAACACGTTCAACGCATTCGTCATCGACTACAACGCGATCTATGTGAATTACGGGCTGATTCTAACGGTTGAAAGCCCCGAAATGCTGCAAGCGGTGATCGCGCATGAGGCTGCGCATATCGCGAATGGCCATCTGGCCCGCCGCGCCGAAAACCTGAAGGCCGCGCGGCGCAATGCTGGCCTTGGCACAGCTTTGGCGCTGCTTGCGGCCGCGGCAGGCGGGGGTGAAGCCGCCATTGGTATTGCCGCTGGCACCCAGGGCGCTGCAATCCGCAGCTTTCTGGGTCATACCCGCGCCGAAGAAGCTTCGGCTGACCGAAGCGCCGCAAGCTATCTGCGATGGGCTCAAATTTCTCCCAGCGGCATGGTGGAGCTGCACAGGAAATTCGCAGGTCAGGAATTGCTGAGCGTCGCCAACCAGGACCCGTATATGCGGTCGCACCCTACCAGCCGTGAACGTTTGCGCGCCGCCGAAGCCTTTCTGGACGAGTTTGGCGACAAGGCAATTCAGAATGCCAATGCCGATTACTGGTTTGCCCGCGTCAAAGGCAAGCTGTCGGCCTTTTTGCGCTCACCCAGTTGGACGTTACGGCGCGCCAAAGAAGAAACCGCCCAGGACATCCGCCTGATGCGCGAGGCTTCGGCCCATCATCAGAACCGTGATTTGGGTCGCGCGCGCAATGCGATCGACGAGGCCCTGGTGCTGCGCCCAAACGACCCGTACTACTATGACCTGAAGGGGCAAATTCTTTTGGAAAACAGGCGAATAGGCGCGGCTATTGAAGCGTACGGAAACGCTGTTGAAATGGCTCCGAACGATGCGCTGATCCTGGCTGGATACGGGCGGGCGTTGCTGGCGCAGGGCCAAACCAAACAGGCCCTGAGCGTGCTGGAAAAAGCCCGCGCCCGGGATTACCGGAACGCCAGGCTGTTGCAGGATCTTGGTGTTGCCTATGCTCAGGTTGGTAATGATGGTATGGCGTCGACCGTGACGGCGGAACGGTATGCGCTGCAAGGGCGGCTGGAAGATGCCGGAATCCACGCGAAACGCGCCGTGGCGCGACTGCCCGAAGGCTCACCGGGTTGGCAAAGGGCGCAAGACGTGTTGATTGCGTCGGAACGACTCAACAAAGACAAAAGGAAACGGAAATGATCCTCAGACATGCTGCACCCGCCCTTCTGGGGCTTTCCATGGCGGCAACCTCGGCGCAGGCGCTGGACCTGAACGCGATGAGCGATGCTGAGAAAACAGAATTTGGCGCTCAGGTGCGTGAATACCTGCTGGAAAATCCCGAAGTGATCGTAGAAGCGATCAACATTCTGGAACAACGCAATGCCGTCGCCGAAGCCGCAGCGGATAAAGAGCTGGTCGCCGCCAATGCGGATGAGCTGTTCAATGACGGCTTTAGCTGGGTTGGCGGCAACCCGGATGGCGACATCACTCTGGTCGAGTTCATGGACTACCGGTGTGGCTATTGCCGCCGTGCCGTTCCCGAAGTGGCCAGTCTGCTGGCCGAAGACGGCAATATTCGCCTTGTGATCAAGGAATTCCCAATTCTGGGTGATGCGTCCGTGCTATCCTCACGCTTTGCTGTGGCCACCAAACACGTGGCGGGCGATGATGCGTACAAGCAGGTTCATGATGCCCTGTTGGAATTCACCGGTGAGCCAAGCGAAGTTTCCCTGCGCCGCATCTCCGACGGGTTGGGGCTGAACAGCGACGAGATCATAGCGGCGATGGACAGCGATCGCGTCACGGATGAGATCACCCGCACCCGCGCTCTGGCCCAGAGGATGCAGATCTCGGGCACGCCTTCGTTTGTTCTGGGCACCGAAATGTTGCGTGGCTTCTTGCCATCCGATCAGATGCAGCAGATCGTTGACGGTATACGTGCCGAACGCGGCTAAAGCAGGGTTGGTCGGCGGCCTGCCATGAAGCGGCGAGGATTTCTTATGGCCGGAGGAGCGTTGGGCATCACATGTTTCTCTGGCCAGTCTATTGCGCAGCCCGCGACAGGCTTCTACGTGCCGGCCGAAGAAGCCCGGCATGATCGTACTTTCATGCAATGGCCGGTCAGCCGCACTGTCCATCCCGACCCCGTTTTTCTGAAGATGGTGCAGAGGACCATAGCCGAAATCGCAAACACGATCTCTGCTTTTGAGCCCGTCATAATGCTTGCCGGATCAGAATACCACGCAGATATCAGCAAACAGCTTTCTGCGGCGATCGAGATTTGGGATGTCCCGACCGAAGATCTGTGGTGCCGGGACGCAGGCCCGGTGTTCGCGATCAACAACCGTGGCGAGCTTGCGGTCAAACAGATCCAGTTCAATGGTTGGGGGCGAAAGCAGGTTCACGCAAATGATGCGAGAATTGCCGACAGAGTGGCCGAAAGGCTGGGACTGCCAGTGCAGCCGACCGGACTGATCGGCGAAGCAGGTGGTGTCGAACAGGATGGGCATGGGGCACTTATGGCGCATGAAAGCTCGTGGGTGAATGACAACCGCAATCCCGGCCTCACTCGCGACGAGATCGAAGCACGGTTGTTGGCGGCCTATGGGGCCAAGCGCATGATCTGGTCCGAAGGTGTCTGGGGCGAAGATATCACCGATTATCATATAGACAGTCTCGCCCGCTTTACCGGCCCCGGTCGCGGCATCATCAACTTGCCGGATAGACCGGACAATCATGATCCTTTCCACATGGCCGCGTTGGACACCCATGACCGTCTGGTTGCAGCGGGCATGGACATGGACGTGATACCCGAACCACATTACCGCCGCGTCAAGAACCCGGACTTCGTCGCCTCTTACGCCAATTACTACGCCTGCAACGGCGGCGTGATTGCGGCCCGGTTCGGAGACGCGGAAACAGACCAGATCGCGTTAGAAACGCTTGCAAGACACTATCCCGGACGTGACGTCGTAACACTTAACGTTGATGTGCTGGGAGAACTTGGCGGCGGCATCCATTGCGCCACGCAACAGATGCCGGTTTTTTAGATGTAGCGAAGAACCCGACTATTCAGCCGCTTCAGCCGCCGCGTCCAGTTCAGCCGCCTTTTTCTCGACTTCTTCAACGATGTGATCGATCATCTGATCGTTGGACATCTTGTGGCTGGCCTTACCGGCCAGATAGACCATGCCGGACCCTGCCCCGCCGCCGGTGAAACCAACATCGGTCATCAGCGCTTCGCCCGGGCCATTGACCACGCAGCCGATGATCGAAAGGGACATCGGCGTCTTGATGTGTTCAAGGCGATGTTCCAGCGCCTCGACGGTTTTGATGACATCAAAACCCTGTCGCGCGCAGGACGGGCATGAGATGATATTGACGCCCCGATGGCGCAGGCCAAGAGATTTGAGGATTTCAAACCCGACCTTCACCTCTTCCACCGGATCAGCAGACAGGCTAACGCGGATCGTGTCGCCGATCCCCATCCACAGCAGGTTGCCAAGGCCGATGGCCGATTTGATCGTACCGCTGACCAGCCCCCCCGCTTCGGTAATGCCCAGGTGGATGGGGGCATCCGTCGCCTCGGCAATACCTTGATAGGCCGCGGCGGACAGAAACACGTCGCTGGCTTTTACGCTGATCTTGAACTCGTGAAAATCATTGTCCTGAAGGATGCGGATATGTTCCAGCCCGCTCTCGACCATCGCCTCGGGGCACGGCTCGCCATATTTCTCAAGCAGGTGCTTTTCCAGACTTCCTGCATTCACGCCGATCCGGATTGAACAGTTGTGGTCGCGCGCAGCCTGGATGACTTCTTTCACGCGGGTTTCGTCACCGATGTTGCCGGGATTGATGCGCAGACAGGCAGCGCCCGCTTCGGCGGCTTCGATGCCGCGCCGATAGTGGAAATGAATGTCTGCCACGATGGGCACGGGGCTTTCCCGGACAATCTCTTTCAGCGCTTTGGACGACGCCTCATCAGGAACCGAGACACGCACGATATCTGCACCGGCCTCAGCCGCCGCCTGCACCTGCGCCACGGTCGCCGCCACATCGGTCGTCAGCGTGTTGGTCATGGTCTGAACGGCAATAGGCGCATCGCCACCAACGGGGACGTTACCGACCATTATTTGACGGGATTTACGACGGTAGATGTCGCGCCAGGGGCGTACGTGATTGAGGGACATAAGGACGGATCCGCGTCTGCCTGAGTTGCGACTGTAGATAGTTCGGCAACCGAGTTACCGCAATGGCTAGATCACTCGGCGGGCGTTTCTGTCGCCTCGGTTTGCAGTTCCGCCACCAGTTGCTTGAGCGCGCTGTTCTGTTCCGCCTCAAGATCGGCGACGGCATAGGCCTCGGACACGGCGTCTTTCGACAGAACGACACCCTTGGCGACAGTGCCCGGAGCACCCGCCGGGCCGTAGTGCTTACCGTTCATCGAAAAATAAACTGATCCGGATGCGCCGGCACGCAATGACGGCGGTTCTTCGGTCAGGGGCACTTCGAACACACTGCCCTGCTCAACGGTACCCAGTGTGCCTTCGAAAATGACGCTGCCATCCGCAGCTGTCACGCGCATCCATGCCGGATCAACAGCCACGATCTTGAGCGTGGTGTCGATCTGTTCGACCACTTGCGGCAGGGCAGGTTTTTCAACTGTGTGCAGTTCGGCCAATTCGAACTGCGGCAATTCGGGCGGGCGGAAAGTTCCAACCTCGCGCGGATCAAGCGTAGAGATCGGAGCATCCCGCGCAACCAGCACCGGAACATCCAGTGCCTGCGGACGATAGAGACGGTCCAATGCTTCGGCACTTGCCACCTGTGCAGCATCATCTGACGCGTTGCTGCGCGCCGCATCCAGCGGATCCAGATCAGACAAAACCACCGGAGCTTGTTCAACCGGGCTGACCTGTACTTGCTGAATTCTGTTCAGAACAGCCCAGCCGCCATAGCCGATGCCACCAATCACCGCCAGCAATACCAGTGACGAACCAATGGCACGGGGTTCGATCTGGCTGACCAGAGGCTCCTTGCCCGGAATAAAAGGCGTGTTGGGAGAGATGAACGGGTCACGCCCCATTGGGCCGCGTGCGGGCAGAGCACCTGAAGGCTTCCGCACCACCGAGGCTTCGGCGGACATGCCATGCGCGACCTCGAATCCGCTTTCCTGGCAGAAAGACGCAAAGGTCTCATCGGGGTTCATGCCCAGATAGCGTGCGTAGGAACGCACATACCCGGCGATAAAGCCGGGTGTATCAAACGCATCGGGGTCGGCGTTTTCAATTGCAGCGATATAGTTGGCTTTGATCCGCAACTCGCGCTGAACATCCAGAAGGGATTTGCCCATCGTAGCGCGTTCACCGCGCATCTTGTCGCCTAGGCGAATCTCATAGTCATCAAACCCTTTTGGTCTGACATCTACGTCCTCTTCGGAATCGCGCTGAGATCTGCGCCCAATCATCCCTGCTGCCCCATTCTGCCTGTCGCGTATTTCGCGTAAGTGGCGAATCATCCCCACAATGATTCGTCTACTCGTTTTGTTAACGTAAGCTTAACACGCGGCAAACTCGTTGCACACTTTGGCGTTAGGTTATCCGGCAAGTTCGGCGCGATTTAGCGCACAATGTGACCAAAGTTCGTCCATCGCCTGCACCAGACGGTTCATTTCGTCAGGTCCATGCACCGGAGACGGGGTAAAACGCAGGCGCTCGGTTCCGCGCGGGACGGTCGGGAAATTGATCGGTTGCACGTAGATGCCATAATCGTCCAGCAGCATGTCGCTGAGCTTTTTGGTGTGCACAGGGTTGCCGACGATCACGGGCACGATGTGGCTGCCGTGATCGATCAGCGGCAGGCCCATCCCCTTCAGCCGCAGCTTGAGGATCTTCGCCTGGGTCTGGTGTTGCTCGCGCAACTCAGACGCGGTTTTCAGGTAAGCAACGGATGCAGCAGCCCCCGCGGCAACAGCAGGCGGCAACGATGTCGTAAAGATAAAGCCCGGTGCATAAGACCGCACGGCATCGCACATCTTGGCACTGGCCGCGATATAGCCCCCCATGACGCCATAGGCCTTGGCCAGAGTGCCATTGATGATGTCGATCCTATGCGCCAGGCGATCCCGCTCGGTCACGCCGCCACCGCGCGGGCCATACATGCCCACGGCGTGCACTTCGTCGATATAGGTCAGCGCGCCGAATTCATCGGCCAAATCGCAAATTTCTTCGATCGGCCCAAAATCGCCATCCATGGAATAGACCGACTCGAAGGCGATCAGCTTGGGCGCGGCAGGATCGTCCGCCTCAAGCAATTCGCGCAGATGCGCCACGTCGTTATGACGGAAGATGCGCTTGGCGCCCCCGTTTCGGCGCACCCCTTCAATCATTGAAGCATGGTTCAGCGCGTCAGAATAGATGATCAGCCCCGGGAACAGCTTGGGCAGCGTGCTGAGGGTGGCGTCATTGGCAATATACGCGCTGGTAAACAACAGCGCGGCTTCCTTGCCATGCAGATCGGCCAGTTCAGCCTCGAGCTTTTTGTGATAAACCGTGGTGCCCGAGATATTTCGCGTGCCGCCCGAGCCCGCACCAGCCGCATCGACCGCCTCGTGCATGGCATTCAGTACAAAGGGGTGCTGGCCCATGCCCAGATAGTCATTGCCGCACCACACGGTGATGTTCTGCTGCGACCCGTCCGAGCGTGTGCGCACCGCGTGGGGGAAATGTCCGTTGCGACGTTCGATATCGATAAAGGTCCTGTAACGTCCTTCTTCATGCAGCCTGGCAATTGCTGAATCGAGCTGAGCAGTATAGTCCAACGGACCCTCCTTGAATGCCCGTTTCCGGTTTCCCTTGGGCAATTAGTCTGCCACATCTTACAGCTTAACCTGTTTCCGCAGCTTTGTGTTCCTTTATTCAGCTGGTTACAGCCGAACAGGTGAACCCAACTTTGATTTGCATCAAATATAAGCTTGCAATCCTCACGGCAAGTATAGTTCCGGCCATCGGACGCGTGGAAACGACGCAGCCGCGCCGCGTTATTCGCGGTTCTGTCTTGCATGCAGAATTCAGATCAACCGCTCTGGACGGCGCTGTCAACGCTGCTAGGGTTCGCCCGAACACAGACAAGCAGGAGATCCCCATGTCGCTAGACACCGTGCTGAACCGGATTGACGAAGATCTGCAAACATCGATCGACCGCCTGATGGAGCTGCTGCGCATCCCCTCGATCTCGACCGATCCCGCTTACAAGGCCGACGTCAGCCGTGCAGCCGACTGGCTGGTTGAAGACCTGAACAGTATCGGAATCGCAGCAGAAAAACGGGAAACCCCTGGGCACCCGATGGTCGTAGGCCATGTGGGAGAGGACCCGGATGCACCTCACATCCTGTTTTACGGCCATTATGACGTGCAACCCGTCGATCCGCTGAACCTTTGGACACGCGATCCGTTTGATCCCGCCATCGAAGACACCGAGCATGGCCCTGTCATCCGCGGGCGCGGGGCGTCGGACGACAAAGGTCAGTTGATGACATTCGTCGAAGCCTGCCGCGCATGGAAAGCGGTGCACGGATCCCTGCCCTGCCGCATCACCTTTTTCTTTGAGGGCGAAGAAGAATCCGGCTCACCCTCGCTGGTCCCCTTCCTCGAAGACAACGCGGCCGAACTCAAAGCGGATCTGGCGCTGGTCTGCGATACATCCATGGTATCGCGAGGTGTTCCGTCGATTGCCTCACAACTGCGCGGCATGCTGAAGGACGAGTTCACCATCATCGGACCCCGCATCGATCTGCACTCCGGCCATTACGGTGGCCCGGGCCTGAACCCGCTGCGCGAACTGTCGAAAATCGTTGCCTCATTCTATGATGACGAAACCGGGCGTGTCGCGGTCGATGGTTTCTATGAAGGCGTTCATGAAGTGCCTCAGGACCAGCTGCGTCAGTGGCAAAACTGCGGCTTCGACGAAGCGGATTACCTGAACTCGGTCGGATACACCCAACCGCACGGCGAAAAAGCCTATTCAACGCTAGAGCAACAATGGGCGCGCCCGACACTTGAAGTGAACGGGCTGTGGGGCGGGTACAATGGCGCTGGTTCAAAAACCGTAATCCCTTCGGAAGCACATTGTAAAATCACGTGCCGTCTGGTCGGCGACATGGACCCGGACGCATTGCGCACCAATATCCGCAAACATGTCGAGGACCGCATGTCCCCTGATGCAAAAGTTGTCTGGGACAACGATCTGGAAGGCTCACCCGCTTCGGTTATGAATACCGATCGCCCGGAATTCGAAGCCGCCCGCAAAGCGCTGTCGGACGAATGGGACCGCGAAGCGGTGTTTACCGGCATGGGTGGCTCGATCCCAGTCGTCGGGTACTTCAACACTGTTCTGGGGCTCGATTCGATGCTGGTCGGCTATGCCAACGAGGACGACGCAATCCATTCACCGAATGAGAAATACGACGTCAAAAGCTTCCACAAGGGCATCCGTTCCTGGGCCCGAATTCTGGATGCTTTGAACAGGTAACGGCTTTCAGCGAGGCTCTGCCTCGCGCTCCGGGATACTTGCAGCCAGATGAATAAAAGACCTCTGCTTCATCTGGCCCAAAATATCCCGGGGGAGCCGCGCGCAGCAAGGCGGGGGCAGAGCCCCTTGCCTGACCGGAACGTGCGCACGACCTTACATATGGATCACGCGGCCATACGCATCCAGCACGCTTTCGTGCATCATTTCTGACAGGGTCGGGTGCGGGAAGACCGTGTTCATCAGGTCTTCTTCGGTCGTTTCCAACTGCCGCCCAACCACATACCCCTGAATCAGTTCGGTAACCTCGGCACCGATCATATGCGCCCCCAGAAGTTCACCTGTTTTGGCATCGAACACGGTTTTGATCAGGCCTTCCGGTTCGCCCAGAGCAATGGCCTTGCCATTGCCGATGAAGGGGAAACGACCAACTTTGATGTCATATCCCAGCTCTTTGGCTTTTGCTTCGGTATATCCGACCGAGGCCACCTGAGGCTGGCAATAGGTACATCCCGCGATGCTTTCGGGTTTGACCGGGTGTGCATGCTGGCCCGCGATCAGATCGGCGACCATGACGCCTTCGTGACTGGCTTTATGTGCAAGCCAGGGCGCGCCAGCGATGTCGCCGATCGCATAAAGACCATCGACACCGGTGCGGCAATACTCATCCGTCACCACATGCGTGCGGTCGATCTTTACGCCCAGAGCTTCCAGGCCAAGGTTCTCGACGTTGCCGACGATACCGACAGCCGAGATCACCGTGTCGAACTCGTGCTTCTCAACCTTGCCCTTGACCTCGATATGAGCGGTCACCTTGCCTTTGCCACGATCCAGCTGCTTGACCATGGCTTTTTCCATGATGGTCATGCCCTGTTTGGTGAAGGCTTTCTTGGCCAATGCACTTATTTCCGCATCTTCCACAGGCAACACGCGGTCCATTACTTCGACCACAGTCGTGTCAGCCCCCAACGTGTTGTAGAAGCTCGCAAACTCGATGCCGATCGCGCCCGAGCCGATGACCAGCAATTTCTTGGGCATCCGGGGCGGTTGCAGCGCGTGCTTGTAGGTCCACACCAGATCGCCGTCAGCCTCGAGACCGGGCAGTTCGCGGGCCCGTGCGCCGGTTGCGAGAACGATGTTCTTGGCCGTCAGTTCTTCGGTGCCCTTGTCGGTCTTGACACTGACCCTGCCTTTTGCGGGGATCGTCGCCTCACCCATCACCACGGCGACCTTGTTCTTCTTCAGCAGATGGCCGATGCCGCCCGAAAGCTGCCCGGCAACGCCACGGGATCTTTTGACGACCGCGTCCAGATCGTAACCGATCTTGTCGGCTTTCAATCCGAAATCCTTGGCGCGTTCCATCAGATGGAACACTTCGGAGGACCGCAGCAATGCCTTGGTGGGAATGCACCCCCAGTTCAGACAGATGCCACCAAGGTGCTCGCGCTCGACCACGACGGTTTTCAGACCAAGCTGGGCCGCACGGATGGCGGCGACATAGCCACCGGGGCCAGCCCCGATTACGATCAGATCATAGGATTGTGCAGCCATGTGTTCCTCTCGGCGCAGGTGATGAAAATTTAGTTTACCATTAAACTATTTTCAGAAACGCATCAACAAGCGTTCCCGCGACAAATGCGACGCAGGGTAAACCATACCTGAATATGCGGATTTCAGCCTATACCCCGGCCAAAGCTATGGCTAGAACAGAAACGCCGACGCCGTTCGGACATTTGTGAACACATTGAAATCAAGGAGTTTACCATGGCCAAAACACTAAAAGATCTGGCGCTTGCTCTGCTAAACGCAACTTTGATACTTGTGGCGCTGTGCCTGTTTTTGGGCTGGAAGCTGGCATCGAAAGTCGAAAGCGTCTCGGCAGAGTTCTCAGAGACCGTACAAGTTCTTGCCCCTATTCGGGATGAGGCGAAGGGCATTCGGGGCGAACTTTCCGCGTTGCGCGGTGATTTGACGACGCTGATGAGGGAACACCAGGTTACGGACAGTCAAACCGCGCAAAACATCCAGGCAACATTGCGCCGCCTAAACGCTGTTGAACAAAAGCTGCAATCTACGCAGGAGCGGTTCACTGAACTTGCAGACACGCCAGAGGTTCTGATCGCTCAGACCATACAGACCGGAGCAGACATCGCATCCGAGCGCGTCTTGGCGCTCAAGGGGTGTAAGCCGGAGTCCTAAGGGCCCCTGCTCTATCGGTTGTCGCGCGGTTCCATAATCTGTCTCGGCGATCTCAGGCTGTCGCTTGCAGCTCACGTACAGTAGAACCGTAGCCACCCATGTCGACATAAGCCTCTTCGTGAGGGGTCGAATTGCGCGACAGTGCTTCGTTCCGATAAGGAAAACGACCGAACTTGCGGATCACTTCACGATGCGCTCGGGCATGAAGCAGATTGCTTGTATCGCCGCTCATGTTTTCGCAGATCAGACGCACGCAGCGTTCCTGATCGCACAGATTTTCCGAATGCATCATTGGCAAGTAAAAGAACTGCCGGGCCGGTTCGTCGATTTTCTTGTCCCAGCCCCTGTCGACCGCGCATTTTGCGGCGGCCAAAGCCGCTCGGTCCGTCGCGAAAGCACGCGCCTGCCCCCGGAACATGTTGCGTGAAAACTGGTCCGTCAGAATAATGTAAGCCAGTGACCCGCTGGGATAGGTCAGCCAGAGCGAAAACTTGCCCTCGGCCGCAGCCTCCCATGTTGATTGAAAACGTGCCCGGATATTTGAATCCAACGCTTCATCCTCAATATACCAGCCCTTTGGACCCACCTCATCTAACCAAAAACTCAATACTTCTTCAGGCGTTACCATTGCCTTAAACTCCGTCTTGTGCCCGCATTTGGGACGTAACGTCATTTAAGGCCGTTTTACAGAACTGTTACAGTAACATATTGCAACACTTGCGACATAATCCTGTGTCCTAGGCATCTTCCTGCTCAGCCTGCTCGGCCTCGGCGGCCTCGATCGCAACCTCCTGTGCCACTTCAAGCGCAACTGGCGAGGATGTTGGATACAGCGTCGACATTGTGCCGGTTTCGTCCACAGGGATCGAAGCACGCTGTGTCGTTCGATAAAGTGCGTAGAGTGCCATTGCGAGTAACAGTGCCGCAATAAAGAGAAAAAAGCCCGACGGCCCGAAAATGGCATCACCCATCAACCAACCGGTTATCAGCGGCCCGGCAATCGCTCCCAGACCGTTGATAAACACCAGTCCGCCAGATGCTGCCGCCATATCCTCGTATTCAAGAAAGTCATTCGCATGCGCGATCAGCAGTGAGTAGAGCGGGTTGGAGGTGCCGCCGATCAGGAAAGCCGAGGCAAGCAGAATTGGAAACGATCCACCCATCATCATTGCGATAGTTGCGCCGCCGGCACCGGCGAGCGCCACAAGAAGGATCAGAAAGCGTCGATCCATGCGATCAGAGAACCAGCCCAACGGATATTGCAGAACAACTGCTCCGATATAAAACGCCGCAACGAAGGTCGAAATTTCTACAAGCGACAGCCCGGCCCGAGCGCCGAAAACCGCCGCCATACCGAACTGCGCCGAAAACACGCCCCCCAGCAGAAACATGCCCACACAGCCCAGAGGCGAGGTTTCCAGCAGTTTCTTCAGGGTCATCGGTTTTGTGGTATCAAAGGCTGGTGTTGGCGAGATTGACAACAAAATAGGTGCGAAAGACACCGAAACCAGAATCGAGGCGATTACAAAGGTTTCGTATCCAGCGGGGTCGCCGACCAGAACAAGCGCCTGCGCACTGATGATACCCGTCATCTGGACAATCATATAGAGCGACAGCGCCTGCCCGCGGTTCTCATTGCTTGCCGCGTTATTGAGCCAGCTTTCCGCGGTGACGTAGACGCCCGAAAAACAGAACCCGATCACCACCCGGCCAAGGGCCCACGCGATCGGGTCTGTCAGCATCGGATACATGATCATCACGGCCGAAATGAACGACGCAAGGGCCGCAAAGACCCGTACATGGCCGACGCGCCGGATCATCTCGGGTGCGAGGCGTGAACCGCCCAGAAAACCCAGAAAATAGGCCGACATGACAAATGACATCTCAAGGGTTGAAAAGCCTTCGATCTCACCCCGAACGCCCAGGATAGTGCCCTGCAGGCCGTTTCCGACCATCAGCAACCCCATGCCGAGCAACAACGCCCATGCGCTGGAAAGGACCTGAATCATTGGGGCCTCCGACTAATGCCAACCTGATTTTAGTGTCGTTCTGCGATCAAAGACCGCCTACGTCGCGCTTGTCTACGACATTCCCGATCCGTGATGCTGTATACGCGCCCTTCAGGGGATCAAAAGCGACGCGTCGCCATAAGAAAAGAACCGATATTTCCGGGCTATGGCATGCGTGTAGACATCGCGCATCCGGTCCTGCCCCATCAATGCCGAAACCAGCATAAGTAAAGTGGACTTCGGCAAATGAAAATTGGTCATCAATGCGTCTGTGACATGGAATTCGAAACCGGGATAAATGAAGATATCCGTGTCGCCTTCCCAGGGTTCAATCTTTCCTGACCTTGCCGCACTTTCGATCAGGCGCAAAGCTGTTGTCCCCACCGGGATCACACGCCCGCCAGCCGCCTTGGTTGCCCGTATCTGTGCCGCGGCCTCCGGGCTTACCTGCCCCCATTCAGCATGCATCTTATGGGTTGTGACATCCTCAACCTTAACCGGAAGAAAAGTTCCTGCCCCCACATGAAGCGTCACATGCGTGAAGCTTACACCTCGCTCGGCCAACGCCTTCATCAGCGCATCATCGAAATGCAACGATGCGGTCGGGGCGGCCACGGCGCCGGAACGGTTTGCCCAGATAGTCTGATAGTCCGTTTTGTCCCGTTCATCGGCCGGGCGTTTGGCTGCGATGTAGGGCGGCAGAGGCATTGCTCCGGCCTGATCCAGCGCCGCGTCGAAATCCTCGCCGCTGAGATTGAAGCGCAGATACGCCTGGCCGTCAGCAACCCTGTCCAGTGTGGCGCTGAGATCATCTGAGAAGACAATCTCTTCCCCAAGCTTCACCTTTTTGAGCGGCTTGATCAACGCAGACCACGTGCCGTCGGCCTGCGGGTCCAGCAAGGTTGCCTCGACCCCGGCGGAAACCGGCCCTTGCGCGCTGTCGCGATGGCGCCGACCGTTTAGCCGCGCCGGGATGACACGGGTGTCATTCAACACCAGCCGGTCGCCCGGCTGCAGATACTCAGGCAAATCGATCACATGGCTGTCGGTCGTCGCGTTCCCTTGTGCTACCAACAGGCGCGCAGAGGACCGCGGGCTGGCAGGCCGCGTGGCGATCAGGTCTTCGGGCAGGTGGAAATCAAAATCGCTGAGTTTCATGCCCGCGCCTTACAACCCTGCATCAGATTCGGCCATATCCTGTCAGCGGTCACTTGGGGATGATCCAAACGTGGGTTTTGGTTCATCAGGTTTCTGGGGCACTGCGTTCGGGCCATCCTGAACTTGCGGTGCCGGGGCACGCAACAGGTCGCGTAGGAACAGAGGAGCAAGACCGGACAAAGGATTTACCGACACTTTGGGCGAAGCAAGCGGACCGGTCAGGGTGTAGTTGAAGCCAAAGACGCCCTCGCCCTTGCGCGTGAACACGCTGCCAACTGCGTTGAGGAGGTATATTGGCGAAATTGCACCGCGCAGGTTCAGCATTCCGTTCACCGTATCGATGGTACCGTCAAAAGACAGGCCCATGGATGGCCCGACGGCACTGCCGCTGAGCACCTTGATATCCGTCGGCGTGATCCGCATCCTGCTGTCGATTGCTGCAAAAAAGATGCCCTGCCCGGCCATTTCGTCCAATAGCCCCACAAGGCTGATGGCATTCAGCAAGGCTGCCATGGCCGGAGCGTCGGTGATCCGCGTATTGGTGATTTTCAATATCACGTCATAGCTGCCGGGTGCGGCCACAGGCTCAAGCTTGAGGTCCATTTCTCCGCCCCGCGCCTGTGTCAGAACCCCGGCCGATCGTAGCACGGCACCCGCATCTTGCGACGTCAGGTCAACAGCACTTCGTTTCCCTCTGGGGCTGACCTGCCCTCTGACCGGCGCGCCGCCATTGACCCGCGCGTTGAAGCTCCCTTGTATTCCGCCGGTCGTCTGAAATGCGCCTTGGAACCCGGTCAGTGCGACGGTGTCCGTCACCTGAAGGCGATCCAGCGACACGTCCAGTTTCGGCCCGGCGCCGCCCCCGCCGCCAGATCCGCCACTTTCGCCGAAATTCGCGCGCCCCATATCAAGTACGCCGCCAAGAACACGGACATCCGGCATGGCGCCCCCGCGCCCGATCAGCTCTGCCGGGACCGCCAGCCAGTCGCCCAGGTCAAAAGAGCTGAAGCGAACCCGGTCATATTCGCCATTCTCACGAAACGTAATCGAGGCAGAGGTACGCAAACCCGCCGCATCTATGCGCAGGCTGTCCACTTTCAGTTGCGATCCCAAAGTCGCTTCGGCTGTCAAAGATCCTGCCGAATTAGTTCCCTTTCGCCAACCAAGCTCGGGTATGGCCAGCCCCACGCCTTGCAAATCAGATGAAACGGACAGTTTCGGAGGAGGGCCGGCACCAAGCCCCAATGTGATGTCCGCAATCCCTTTTCCGGTCAGCATGCCCGGAGGCAACCCCGCACCGATCTCATCCATCAATCGCGGCGACAGCTCGATCTGACCCGTCAGGGTACTTCGCTGTGCGGACTTGCCATCTATCGGCTGCCGCCAGAGCGCCGTCAGCGGTACGTCCCCAAACTGCCCCAGCCCCTGAATCTGAACGCCGGACTGATCACCCGAAAGATCCAGCAGATCAGCGCTGACGGTAAAGCCAGGCACCAACCTGTCACTGAACAGATTGGCCAGCCTGCCATCGAAATGGAACTCGGTGTCCTCGAACTTGAGATCTTTTTTCAAGGGCAAGGACAGAGTTCCTGCCAACGACACCGTTCCCTTCGCCACATCAACGGGCAACCCCGCCTTGCTAAGCAATTCGAGCGGAGGCCGGTCCAGCAAGGATAACGCGGCCGTCACACTGCTACTGGCCCGGATGCGCGCAATCGCGGGCGCAGATTTCTTGATATCCGTGTCGGGAATGATGAAGGACGTTCCCGATGCATCCACCGCACCGCCGTCATCCGCAGTCACTACACCCTGCTGCGCAGTGACCGTGAACCTGCGGTTGATCAGGCTGGCCTGGCCCTGCGCCTGTTCGATCGGAGGCAGCGTTTTGACAAACCGGATCTTCGCCTCTTCAAATCCGAAGTCCAGATAGAGATCCGGTTTCGAACCGGGCAAAAGGCGCAGGGCAAAATCCATATCCGACAGAACCCCTTCGTACAGGTTTTTGGTCACCCATTCTCGCGGTTTCGGTGCCAGACGCTCGGGCCAATATCCGAGAACCTTGTCCGACGTCATTTGGTCCAGATGTGCGTCCAGCTCGACCGCCCAGCCATCCGGTCGCCCGTTCAGGACACCAAAGGCACGCACCGTATGGCCCGGATCTTCGATGGTCATCTGACCGAGCCGCAATTGGAACGGGTTGATCGCCATCTTGAAATCCAGGCTGGCCCGCGAAAGCTGAATAGGCTGTGGGAACAGGTTTGCAGGGTTCACATTGATACCGGACAACTGCAACTGCGCAGACAGGCTGTCCAGCACGCCATCTTCCGCACCTTCCAAAATCGCCTTCCCGTCAGCCTGCACCTCGCCCCAGGCCGAGACAACTGAAACTTCGTTGAAGTCCAGCATCTGCCCTTTGGGGTCATAAGTGAAATACGTGCGGGCAGATTCGAAGGGGACCGGGCGTGTTTCGGGGTTTGGCTGAACGGCCCCCGCCCCCAGATTCAGAGTTGCGTATACGGTACCGATAGCTCCTTTTTCATCGACTCCACCCCGCAAGGCACCCGAAATCGGGGCCCGCAGAACCTGCAACCAGGCAAGGGCGGGTGTTTGGCCCGCGATGTCCTCGGCCGGCAAGTCAGTGACCGATATCCCGAATTGTGCCGCAGGCGTCCCCAGGACGCTTGTATAATTGGCCTCGATTGCACTGACATAGTCACGCCCTGCCAAAACCGAGAACCCCGTCGCCAAACGCACCTCGCTGCCGCTCCGGTTGGCCTGAATATGTCCACCGTCCAGAATCCAGGACCGTCCTTGCCGCAGATCTCGATAATCCAGTGTGATCGCATCAAGCTCGACAGACGTCAGTGCAGACAGGGCCGGAGACAGGAAGACCTGATCCGATGCTTCGATAAGCTGTGCCAGGTTCGGGGCTTCCTGCACGGGTGCGCTGCCGGATCCGACCGTAAGACTCAGCGCCCCGTCCTTGTTCCGGGTCACGGCGATCTGCGCACCGCTCAGAATTATTCTTTTCGGACGGACGTGCCCCCGCAACAAGGGGCGCATGGCCAGACTGGCGCGCATGTCGGACACCTGCGCAATTTGCTGACCAGCCGCATCGCTAATGAACACATCGGTCAGACGCAGACGCGGTCGCCAACCCTCGTGAATGATGAAACTGACGTCACCAAACCGGATTTGCAGCCCGCCCAAGGCCTGTTCAAGCCGCGCCTCGACCCTGTCCCGCAGCCAGACAGGTGCGTGCATTCTTTGTCCGACAAGCATGAAACCAGTGAACAACGCCAACAGCACCAGCATGAAAGTGCCGCGCATGGCCCATAGTCCGGCGGCCCGGCGGCGAGACCGACGGCGCGCGGGCTTTTCCGGCTTTGCTCCATCGTCGTCTTCGTGCTGCTTCAAATTGCTATCCACGCCTTCCAACCCGCACGTGTTGCCCTATGATATCAGGCAGCCTTTTAAAACCTTTAACGGAGTTTCCAATGCCCGACGTTTCAGACATCGCCCCTGACTTCACTTTGCCGCGCGACGGCGGCGGCGAGGTGACGCTTTCGGCGTTGCGCGGTGGCACCGTGGTTCTGTTCTTCTACCCCCGCGATGATACGCCGGGCTGCACCAAGGAATCCATCGGTTTCTCGGAACAACTTCAGGCCTTTGCGGATGCGGGCGCTCAAGTTTTCGGCATCTCCCGTGACAGCGTCGCCAAACATGACAAATTCGTCGCCAAGCATGGGCTGACAACACCGCTGTTGTCGGATGAGAACTCGACCGTCTGTGAAGACTACGGGGTGTGGGTCGAAAAGAACATGTACGGGCGCAAGTCGATGGGGATTGAACGTTCGACGTTTATCATCGACCCCGAAGGCAAGATTGCCCGCGTTTGGCGCAAGGTCAAAGTTCCCGGCCACGTGGATGAGGTGCTGGAAGCGGTGCGCGCGCTGTAACGCTCTCGACCGCGGTCGCCATCCGGTTTAAGAGCCACAGAAATAACCAGGCGGAGAAACATGGTGTCCAAATCGCTGACTCAGATGGCGACCGAGGTTCTTGAAACGGCCGATGGTCGGGAAAAGACCACCCTGTCCAAACAGCACGCCGCCGCGTGGTTTGCGTCGCGCAAAGGCGACGCCCGCCCGATCGAGATCGGTACCGCGTCACCGCCGCTGCAACCCGCGCGCCCGGACCAGCCCGAACTCCTGTCTCCGCGCGAAGTACCAAAGCGAAAGCCGGGCACTGAAGCGGGACGCATCGCCTTGTTGCATGCCGTGGCGCATATCGAACTGAACGCCGTCGATCTGCATTGGGACATAATCGCCCGCTTTGGCCATGTGTCGATGCCGATCGGGTTTTATGATGATTGGGTAAAATGCGCCGAGGAAGAATCGCGCCATTTCGAGATGGTCTGTGATTGCCTTGAACAGATGGGAAGCTACTACGGCGCCCTGCCTGCCCATGCAGGAATGTGGCGAGCGGCCGAGGACACCGCAGACGACCTGATGGGGCGGCTGGCGGTTGTCCCCATGGTGCTCGAAGCGCGCGGTCTGGACGTCACCCCCGGCATGATCGAGATATTTCGCAAAGCCAGGGCCGAGCAGGCCATTGCAGCGCTTGAAGTGATCTATGCCGAAGAAGTCGGCCATGTCGCCTATGGGTCCAAGTGGTTCCATTTCCTGTGCGGCCGGGAAAATTCCGACCCGAAGGATGTGTTTCACACTCTGGTTCGCCGGTATTTCCACGGCGTCCTGAAACCGCCCTTCAACGAGGAAAAGCGTGCAGAGGCCGGACTGCCACCCGACTTTTACTGGCCGCTGACCGAAGACCTGCCCGCGCCCGGCGAAATCACAAACTGACGCTTGGACACTGATATCGGCAATTTCCCGCCGATCTTTGGGGGGATTTCTGCGCTGTTGGCCACTGGCGGGTCAACAAACTTGCCCGAACGCTGCCTGCCCTTTATGCAATCGGCCCAAGGGGCGGCAGGCACTCACGACCGGTCCCGATCTTGGGGATGAGAGGTAGGACGCGTGCGAACACGTCTGGCAATAAAAATACACTCGGTACTTGAACGGTACTTCCCGGAACGCCGGGTCTTTCTGAAATCTGACAAAGATACACGCTTTATCCGTCTCAGTTCGGAAACGCAGGTGGTCGCGGTGGCCGGTGTTGCCGTCATGGTCGGCTGGACCGCGATGGCAACTGCCATTCTGCTGATGGACAGCATCGGATCGGGTAACTTCCGGGAACAGGCGAAACGCGACCAAGCCACCTATCAGGAACGTTTGAATATCCTGTCCGCTGAACGCGACGCGCGTGCGCAGGAAGCCCTTGCCGCCCAGGATCGTTTCAACGCCGCGCTGGAGCAGATTTCCGCCATGCAGTCCGAACTGCTGGCATCGGAAAACCGACGTCGCGAACTTGAGACGGGGATCGAAGTCATCCAGACCACGCTGCGCACGACCATGAAACAGCGGGAAGATGCACGGGCAGAACTGGCTGCATTGAAGCAGGAAACCAGCAACGCTGACATGTACGTTGCAGCCTCCAGCGCCCCGGTGCAGATGGCGTTCATGACGGACGCTCTGGCACGCACGGCCGAGGAACGCGACAAGATCGCTGCAGACGCCCGTGACGCACTGGGTCAGCGGGACGATCTGGAGCTGGAAATCCGCCTTATGCAGGAACGCAGCGACGAGATTTTCCGCCAGCTGGAAGAAGCCATGGTGATATCGGTCGAGCCGCTGGACAAGATGTTCCGTCAAGCGGGAATGCCAACAGACCGCATCATCGAAGAGGTCCGGCGCGGATATAGCGGTATGGGCGGTCCGCTGACCCCTTTATCCCTTAGCACGCGTGGTGAGGTGGACGAATTGTCCGCCGAGGAAGCCCGCGCGAACACATTGCTGAAACAGATGGATCAGCTGAACCTGTATCGTCTTGCGGCGGAAAAAGCCCCCTTTGCCAATCCTGTACATTCGGCCGTGCGTTTCACCAGTGGCTACGGCAACCGGCGCGATCCCAAATCCGGTGGTCGCCGGATGCATAACGGTGTCGATTTCGCAGGGCCGCAAGGCACGGATATCTTTGCGACCGCGGACGGCGTCGTTACCCACGCAGGCTGGCAATCCGGTTTCGGGCGGCTTGTGAAAATCAAGCACGCATTCGGAATTGAGACACTTTACGCTCATAACACCAAGATCAATGTGAAGGTTGGTCAAAGGGTCTCGCGCGGGGATCATATTGCTGATATGGGTAGCACCGGACGGTCGACCGGCACGCATCTGCACTATGAAGTGCGAGTGAACGGAAAACCTGTAAACCCAATGACTTACATCAAGGCTGCGAGAAATGTTTTCTAAAAGCAAAATCAACGAACCCGCATCCAAGGCACCTGAGGCGGCCAAACCCGCCGCTCCGGCGACCCCAGCGGCCCCTGCACCGACCGAGTCGAAACCTGCGACAGCGCCCAAGCCCAAGCCGCCAGCATCGGTTCTGTCTTCGGATCTGCACATTACCGGCAACATCAAGACCTCTGGTGACATTCAGGTAGAAGGCACGGTTGAAGGCGACATCCGCGCCCACCTGCTGACCATTGGTGAATCGGCGACGATCAAGGGTGAAGTCACCGCAGACGACGTTGTGATCAACGGCCGCATCGTTGGTCGCGTGCGTGGCCTCAAGGTGCGCCTGACGTCTACCGCACGCGTTGAAGGCGACATCATCCACAAGACCATCGCCATCGAAAGCGGTGCGCATTTCGAAGGGTCGGTACAGCGCCAGGACGATCCGCTGAACCCGGGTCGCAGCGCCAAAGCCGGATCGAACCCGGCGGCGGACGTCAAACAATAATTCGACCTCTCAGGTCAGACCGGAGACGCCGCAGGGAGACCAGCGGCGTCTCTTTTTTAGGGCCGCAGCCCTTGTCCGGGAAACTTGTTTTGATCCCGTCGGGATCACGTTAGGGTCGGGTCATGTTGATTTTCCTGACACTTGTTGCAGTGATCGCGGCAGGTCTGACCTTTTACTTTTGGTCCAAACGACAGGCACGTCACGCCCTGTTGGCCGCGCCGTTGACGGACAGTCAACGGCACCTTGTTGACGCTCAGGTCCCGATCTTGCGAAGGCTGCCGCAGGGCCTGCGCGCAAAGCTGGAAGGCAAGATTAACTTGTTCCTTGATCAGGTTGAATTCACCGGGTGCGACGGTCTGGACGTTACCGAAGACATGCAAGTGTCCATCGCCGCGCAAGCCTGTCTGCTGGTTGTGAATACCGACCTCTGGTATGACAACCTGACCACCATCTTGATCTATCCCAGCGCTTTCAAATCCAGGCAGAGCCGGCACAGCGGTTATGTCGTCACCGAGAAGGAAATCGTGCGCACCGGGGAAAGCTGGAACCGCGGCCCGGTGATCCTGTCCTGGGCCCACAGCCAGCGCGGTGCCATGAATGATCATGACGGGCAAAATGTTGTCTTTCACGAATTTGCCCACCAGATCGACGATCTGACCGGGTCGGCCAACGGGGTGCCTGTTCTCAGCAACAACCAGAGTTTTTCAGAATGGGAGTCCGCATTCCTAACAGCCTATGATGCGCATGTGCGCGCCGTTGAATCCGGGCAGCCAACTGTAATCGACCCCTATGGCGCGGAAGGGCACGAGGAGTTTTTTGCCGTTTCGGTTGAAGTGTTCTTTGAGCGCCCCAAGGCGCTGCGCAACTCGGACCCGGGCGTTTACAAACAACTGTCAAAGCTGTTCCGCCTGGATCCTGCTCAATGGACCTAATGGCTTTCCGACCCAAGGTGAGAGGGTATCCGGGAAATTCCCCGTTCGACACAATTTAACAAAAGTTAATTTATGAATTACACTTAAGCGCATTGCATTGTGGAGGAAATTTCATGTCATCAAAACTACTGGCCGAGTTCTTCGGCACCTTCTGGCTGGTTCTCGGAGGTTGCGGCAGTGCCGTATTGGCAGCGGGCGTCGCGGATGTCGGAATAGGGTGGCTTGGCGTGTCCTTCGCCTTCGGCCTGACGGTTCTGACAATGGCCTACACGGTTGGCCATATCTCGGGCGGACACTTCAATCCGGCGGTCAGCCTGGGCTTGATGATTGGCGGGCGGTTTCCGGCCAAGGATCTGCTGCCATATTGGATCGCTCAGGTCATCGGAGCCATCGCTGCCGCAGTGGTTCTGTATCTGATTGTCAGCGGTGCGCCCGAGTTCTCTGGCGTCGGAGGATTTGCGTCCAACGGATATGGTGAGGCCTCACCCGGCGGGTATTCTTTGATGTCCGCTCTGGTGATCGAAATCGTGATGACCGCTTTCTTCATCCTGATCATTCTGGGCGCGACCTCGGACAAGGCACCGGCGGGTTTCGCCCCCATTGCGATTGGTCTGGGATTGACCCTGATCCACCTTGTATCAATTCCGGTCACCAACACTTCGGTCAACCCGGCCCGGTCCACAGGTGTCGCCCTGTTTGCCGACGGCCCTGCCCTGTCGCAGCTGTGGCTGTTTTGGGTGGCCCCGCTGATCGGCGGCGCGATCGGAGCGCTTATCTGGAAAGCAATGTCACCGGACGATTGATTCTCTTGCAATCAACCATATAAAAAAAGCCCGGCGTTTTGAGGAGCGCCGGGCTTTTCACGTTCACTCGGTAACGGTGACTTTTTTCATCACGTCCGGTTGGCCGATAATGGCACCGTTCTGGCCCTCGCCGCGTTTGATCGCGTCAACCACGTCCATGCCGTCGGTCACCTGACCAACAACCGTGTACTGGCCGTTCAGGAACGGGCCCGGTTCGAACATGATAAAGAACTGTGAGTTGGCGCTGTTGGGGTCTTGCGCCCGCGCCATGCCAACCACGCCCCGGTCGAATTCAAAATCTGAAAACTCGGCCGGAAGGTCTGCACGGTCGGAACCGCCTGTGCCGGCGCGGCGCATGTCGCCACCCAAACGGCCATGTTCCACGTCGCCGGTCTGCGCCATGAAGCCGTCAATCACGCGGTGAAACACCACGCCATCGTACTTGCCTTCATTGGCCAGAGCAGCGATCTGCTCAACATGTTTCGGAGCAATATCATCGAACAGGTCGATGGTGACAGTGCCATTGGCCCCCTCACCTTCGATCTCGACCTCAAGACCCGTGGCCAGCGCAGGGCTGGCCAACAAGGCAAAAGCGGCAGCCAGCTTATACATCAGCCGCCACCTTGACACTGATCATCCGATCAGGGCTCGCTGGTGGCTCGCCTCGTACGATGGCGTCCACATGCTCCATTCCGTCGATAACACGGCCATAAACAGTGTACTGGCCGTTCAGGAAGTGGTTGTCGCCGAAGTTGATGAAGAACTGCGAGTTCGCCGAATCCGGGTTCTGCGAGCGGGCCGCACCCAAAGTGCCACGATCATGAGGCAGCTTCGAGAACTCGGCCGGAACGTTCGGCAGAGACGACCCGCCGGTGCCCGCCATGCGCAGGTTGAACCCGTCTTCCATGTCGCCATGTTGCACGTCGCCGGTTTGCGCCATGAAACCGTCGATCACACGGTGGAAGGCTACGTTGTCGTACTGTCCGTCGCGGGCCAGTTCTTTCATCCGCGCGCTGTGCAAAGGCGCCACATCCGGCAGCAGCTCGATGACGACATTGCCGTCTTTCAGCTCGATGATGATTGTGTTTTCGGGATCCTTGATCTCGGCCATGAGGCCCTCCTGTCGTTTATCTTGCGCAAATACCTATGATGCACGCGTACGAATGCCAAGTGACGCATTGACCTGAGGGCAAAATGCAGGAAAAGAACCGCCTAAATCATTTGCAAATGACGAGGATTGCGCGATGGGCTGGAAAACGCTGGACGATACGGACCTGAACGGCAAACGCGTTCTGGTGCGTGTGGATATCAATGTGCCGGTCGTGGATGGCGTAGTTACCGACGCCACTCGTATTCAGAGGATCGTGCCCACTGTGCGCGACATTCTGGCCGCAGGCGGCAAACCGATCCTTCTGGCCCATTTCGGTCGCCCCGGTGGGGAGCGACGCGAAAACCTGTCGCTCAAGCAACTGGTCCCCACCCTCGAAAGCGCTTTTGGCGCCAAAGTCCTGTTTGCCGCCGACTGTGTTGGAACCGAGGCCGAACTGGCAGCAGAGGCGTTGCAGCCCGGTCAGGTACTGTTGCTAGAGAACACGCGTTTTCACGCGGCAGAGACCAAGAACGACACCGATCTGGCCGCAGGCATGGCCAAGCTGGGTGACGTGTACTGCAACGACGCGTTTTCAGCGGCGCACCGGGCCCACAGCTCGACCGAGGCCATCGCGCGCCTTCTGCCCGCCTGCGCCGGTCGTTTGATGCAGGCCGAGTTGCAAGCTCTGGAAAACGCGTTGGGCGCGCCCAAACGCCCGGTAACAGCGGTTGTTGGCGGAGCCAAGGTCTCGACCAAGCTGGAATTGCTGGGCAACCTGATCGACAAGGTCGATTATCTGGTGATCGGTGGCGGCATGGCCAATACATTCCTCGTCGCACAGGGCATCAGTGTTGGTAAATCACTGGCCGAGACAGCGATGAAAGACACCGCCGCCGAAATCCTCGCCAAAGCCGAAAGCTCTGGCTGTCAGATCGTTCTGCCACGCGATGTTGTGGTGGCCGAAAAGTTTGAGGCCAACGCCCCTCATCAGGTCCTGCCCGCAGATCAATGCCCCGAGGACGGCATGATCCTGGATGCGGGCCCCGAAAGTGTCGCCGCGATCACAGGGATTTTTGACAAAAGCAAAACCCTGATCTGGAACGGTCCGCTGGGTGCGTTCGAACTGGAACCGTTTGACGCCGCCACCAATGCCGCCGCCATGAAGGCGGCCGTGCTTAGCCGTTCGGGCCAGCTCATCTCGGTCGCCGGGGGTGGAGACACGGTTGCGGCCCTGAATGCTTCGGGTGCAGCCAAGGACTTCACCTACATCTCGACCGCAGGTGGTGCATTCCTGGAATGGATGGAAGGCAAGACGCTGCCCGGTGTCGCGGCGCTGGATCAATAGGCGTCACTTACCGCTTTTGATCGCCTGATAGGGTTCATGGTATTATCCCTTTTTGAACGGGGGATTTCACCGTGAAGCCAATTTACCTTCTTGTCCTTACCATCCTGCCCTGCTCTGCCGCAGCTCAATCCAGTTGCGGCGGTCAGACCCAACTTGACGCCAATTTCTGCGCCAAAGAACAATGGGAAATCGCTGATCGCGAACTCAACCGGCTGTGGGCACAGATCAAACCCGCAGCCGCTGCACGCGGCGAAGGTGATGCTCTTCTGACCGAACAACGCGCCTGGCTGAAAGCCCGAGACGCAACCTGCGACAAAGAACTGTCGGGAGGCGGCAGTGCTGCCCCGATGTTCTACTGGTCCTGCATGAAAGAGCAGACCGAGGCACGAAACCAGGCGCTGCAAGCGTGGCGCTGACCTGCACCAGAGCAGGCATAAATTACTGATGAAAAATCGAATCAGGGGATTCACAACCCGAATCACCTGTGACATAGTGTGTTCAGATGTCCGCAAAGGGCACATTTTTGAGGCAAGTTTTCATACGGCGGTAAACAGAGTGTCCCGTTCCCATCGGCCCGGTCTGGGCTCAATCGTCTTCTTCTCGGTGGCTTTCATGCTTGGTGTGTATTTCACCTTTGCCGCCGTGCAAGGTGACTATGGCCTGTTTCGGCGGGTCGAAATTGCTGGGGAACGGGACGCCCTGTCACACGACCTGGAAAAGCTTAATGCCCAAATCGCCGAATTGGAAAATCTGACCCGGCGCCTGTCTGATACCTATCTGGATCTCGACCTGCTCGATCAGCAGGCGCGTTCGGTTCTTGGTATGATCCGCGCAGATGAAATCGTAATCCGCTGATCCTTTTTGGTCGCCGTAATTCTTCGGTACATCGTTGCACCGCTTTGCATTTCAGCTCAGCCGCGCCCGCGCAGACGCTGCGTCACATTTCCCCTCGCCAGAAAGCCCCAAATGCTTTATGAGATAGTTTAACGCTAAACTATCTTGCCGAAAGGGGGAGATCGCCACTATGGCTGCGCGAAAAACCACAAAGAAACCAAATGTTTCTGCGGAAGAACTCAAGACATACTACCGCGAGATGCTTCTGATCCGTCGATTCGAGGAAAAGGCGGGCCAGCTTTACGGCATGGGTCTGATCGGCGGGTTCTGCCACCTTTACATCGGACAAGAGGCGGTTGTTGTTGGGCTCGAAGCGGCAGCTCAGGACGGCGACAAGCGGATCACCTCTTATCGTGACCACGGCCATATGCTGGCCTGTGGCATGGACCCGGGCGGCGTGATGGCCGAACTGACCGGGCGCGAAGGCGGCCTGTCCAAGGGCAAGGGTGGTTCGATGCACATGTTCTCGAAAGAGAAGCATTTCTATGGTGGCCATGGCATCGTTGGCGCGCAGGTTCCGCTGGGTGCCGGTCTGGCCTTCGCTGACAAGTACAAGGAAACCGGCGGCGTGACCTTTACCTATTTCGGCGACGGTGCCGCAAACCAGGGTCAGGTCTATGAGACCTTCAATATGGCCGCCCTGTGGGATCTTCCCGTGGTTTTCGTGATCGAGAACAACCAATACGCCATGGGCACAGCGCAGGCGCGTTCGACCTCGTCACCTGATATCTATGTGCGCGGCGAAGCGTTCGGCATTCCCGGCGAGATCGTCAACGGTATGGATGTGCTGGCCGTCAAAGCTGCTGGCGAAAAGGCTGTTGCCCACTGTCGCGCCGGCAAGGGCCCTTACATCCTTGAGATTAAGACCTACCGCTATCGCGGCCACTCGATGTCTGACCCGGCCAAGTACCGCACCCGCGAAGAGGTTCAGAAAGTCCGCGAACAAAGCGATCCGATCGAACATGTGCGCGAGCTGCTGCTGACTGGCAAACACGCGACCGAGGATGACCTGAAGGCGATCGACAAAGAAATCAAAGAGATCGTGAATCAAGCTGCCGAATTCTCGAAAGAAAGCCCCGAGCCCGCCGTTGAAGAGCTCTGGACCGATATTTACGCCTGAGAGGACGAATAAGACATGGCAACCGAAATTCTCATGCCCGCCCTTTCGCCCACCATGGAAGAGGGCACGCTGGCCAAATGGCTGGTCAAGGAAGGCGACACCGTATCAAGCGGTGACATCCTGGCCGAAATCGAGACCGACAAGGCGACAATGGAATTTGAAGCTGTCGACGAGGGCATCGTCGGCAAGATCCTGATCGCCGAAGGCACCGAAGGGGTCAAAGTGAACACCCCGATTGCGGTTCTGGTCGAAGAAGGCGAAGATGCCTCGGCCCTGCCCACGGCTGCGCCCGCAGCCGCTGCGGTGGCCGAAGCCGCCCCAGCGGCGATCGAGGGGCCCGCTCCTGTCGCCGCAGCCCCGGCCGCTCCGGTGGTGGATCTTTCGCCCGACTGGCCGGCAGATGCCGAGATGAAATCCGAAACCGTTCGCGAAGCGCTGCGTGACGCGATGGCCGAAGAAATGCGCAACGACGAAGACGTCTATCTCATGGGCGAAGAAGTCGCGGAGTATCAGGGCGCCTACAAGATTTCCCAGGGTCTTCTGGACGAGTTCGGGCCCAAGCGCGTGATCGATACGCCGATCACCGAGCATGGTTTCGCCGGTATCGCCGTAGGGTCGGCCTTTGGCGGTCTGAAACCGATCGTCGAGTTCATGACGTTCAACTTCGCCATGCAGGCGATCGACCAGATCATCAACTCGGCCGCCAAGACGCTTTATATGTCCGGTGGTCAGATGGGCTGTCCGATCGTGTTCCGCGGCCCCAATGGTGCCGCCGCACGCGTCGCGGCCCAGCACAGCCAGGACTATGCCGCTTGGTACATGCAGATCCCCGGCCTGAAAGTCGTCATGCCCTATTCGGCGGCAGACGCCAAAGGATTGCTGAAATCAGCCATCCGCGACCCAAACCCGGTGATCTTCCTGGAAAATGAAATCCTCTACGGTCGCTCCTTCGACATGCCACAGGTAGACGACCTGACCATCCCGCTGGGCAAGGCGCGTATCTGGCGCGAAGGCTCGGACGTGACTATCGTCAGCTTTGGCATCGGCATGCAATACGCGCTGGAAGCCGCCGACAGGCTGGCCGAAGAGGGCATCAGCGCCGAGGTCATCGACCTGCGCACGATCCGCCCGATGGATACCGGAGCGATAATCAACTCGGTGATGAAAACCAATCGCCTTGTGACAGTTGAAGAAGGTTGGCCGCAAGGCTCGGTCGGCAGCTACATCTCATCCGTTGTGATGCAGGAAACGTTCGACTATCTCGACGCGCCGGTCATCAACTGCACCGGCAAGGACGTTCCGATGCCCTACGCCGCGAACCTCGAAAAACTGGCCCTGATCACTACGGACGAGGTGATCGAAGCCGTCAAACAAGTGACCTACCGGTAAGGAGCGACAGACAGATGCCCACCGAAATTCTGATGCCCGCCCTTTCACCGACCATGGAGGAAGGCACGCTTGCAAAATGGCTGGTCAAGGAAGGCGACACCGTCTCCTCCGGCGATCTGCTGGCCGAGATCGAAACCGACAAGGCCACGATGGAGTTCGAAGCCGTCGATGAAGGCACCATTGGCAGGATCCTGATCCCCGAGGGCACCGAAGGGGTCAAGGTCAACACCGCCATTGCGGTTCTTTTGGAAGACGGCGAAAGCGCTGATGATATCTCGACCTCGCCCGCCGTTGTTCCGGCGGCTGCCCCCGCAGCCGCTGCGGGCAACGAGGCTGCCGCGCCAGCGGTATCCGAGGCGCCTGCCCCTGCCCCGGCCGCCCCGGTCAAGGCAGATGGCGGTCGTATCTTTGCGTCCCCTCTGGCCCGCCGGATTGCCGCGCAGAAAGGCCTTGATCTGGCGCAGATCGCAGGCTCTGGCCCGCATGGTCGCATCGTCAAAGCGGATGTCGAAGGGGCAACTGCAACCGCACCGGCACCAACTCCTGCGGCCGCAGCGCCAGCGGCTGCTGCAGCTGCTCCCGCTGGACCCTCCGCGGATATGGTAGCGCGGATGTATGAGGGTCGCGAGTATGAAGAAATTCAGCTCGACGGTATGCGCAAGACCATTGCCGCACGTCTGGGCGAAGCCAAGCAAACTATCCCGCACTTCTATCTGCGTCGCGACATCAAGCTGGATGCACTGCTGAAGTTCCGTGGCCAGCTGAACAAGCAGCTGGAAGGCCGTGGCATCAAGTTGAGCGTCAACGACTTCATCATCAAGGCCGTCGCCAACGCGTTGCAGCAAGTTCCAGCCTGCAACGCAGTCTGGGCGGGCGATCGGGTGCTGCAACTGAAGCCATCGGACGTGGCCGTTGCGGTCGCAATCGAGGGCGGCCTGTTCACCCCGGTTCTTCAGGACGCCGACATGAAATCTCTGTCAGCCCTTTCTACCGAGATGAAGGACCTCGCCGCCCGTGCCCGTGAGCGCAAGCTGGCACCGCATGAATATCAGGGGGGCACGTTTGCAATCTCGAACCTGGGTATGTTCGGCATCGACAATTTCGACGCCATCGTGAACCCGCCTCACGCCGGTATTCTGGCTGTGGGTACAGGCGTCAAGAAACCGGTTGTTGGGGATGATGGTGAGCTGACAGTGGCAACTGTGATGTCCGTTACCATGTCCGTCGATCACCGCGTTATCGACGGCGCGTTGGGGGCAGAACTGCTCAAGGCAATTGTCGACAACCTTGAAAACCCGATGGTCATGCTGGCCTGAGGACCTGAAACATGCACTCGCCCCTGATACCCGGGGCGAGTGCAGTCTCATCTCTTGGCACTGAATTGAACTTGCGTGATCGGGGCACCGTTTGCCCTGTGTATCAAGACGTCCCACTTCCTTCCTTTAGAAGCCGACGGAAGGCAGGTGCGCGATACTCTCAAGAAATCTCATTTTCAGCCTGATTGTCTTGGCGTTTCCGGCAGCCACGGCACCTGAATTTGCCATGGCAATACCCAACAGCTATCCATGTGAGCATTCTAAGTTCAAGCCGAACGATCCGGCCGCGATTGCCTAACAGAAAGCCGCACAGGACAGACAGCAAGAGCTTCGCAAACAAAAGCGGGAAGAACAGCGGCGCAAGCGGTTGGACAAACGCGCCAACCGCTCCCGCTGAATTTTTACTGGTCCTTGCCCAACATATGATCCATCGAGATCGACGGCTGGTCGCACCCGGCTTCCCCCACGATCTTGGCGGGGATACCGGCGACCGTCTTGCAAGGCGGCACTTCTTGCAGAACCACTGACCCGGCGGCGATGCGGCTGCAATGGCCAACTTCGATATTGCCCAGGACCTTGGCCCCTGCCCCGATCAGCACGCCATTTCCGATTGTAGGATGGCGCTGTTCTTCTTCCTTGCCGGTTCCACCCAGCGTCACGGAATGCAGCATCGATACATTGTCGCCCACCACTGCCGTCTCACCGATCACGATGGAATGGGCATGGTCGATCATGATTCCTTTGCCTATCTTTGCGGCCGGATGAATGTCGATGCCAAAAATCTCGGACGAACGCATCTGGAAGAAATACGCGAGATCGTGACGACCGTTGCGCCACAGCCAATGCGCCACGCGATACGCCTGCATGGCCTGGTAACCTTTAAAGTACAGGATCGGCTGCAGCAACCGGTGGCAGGCCGGATCACGTTCGTAAACGGCCATTAGGTCCGCGCGGGCGGCTTCGAGCAAACCCGGATCGTCGGCATATGCCTCATCCACAACTTCACGCAGGACCATCATCGACATTTCGTTCGAGCACAGCTTGGCCGCCACCCGATATGAAAGCGCGCGTTCAAGGCTGCGGTGATGTAGGATACAGGCGTGCACGAGTCCCCCCATGAGGGGTTCTTTCTCGACGGCCGCATGGGCCTCGGATGTGATACGGTTCCAGACCGGATCAACCGGTGTCACATGGCTGCGCTTTTCGAACATGGTTTTGATCCTTTGCTGCGCCTAGAATGCCATTTAGTGGCAAAAAGACCAAACGCAAACCCATGATCGGTCATGTAACGAAAATGAATGAGTCAGAGCGCACCCATTTCGAAACACGAATTCGCGAACGATTGGCGGAATTGCAAAAGGTGTCAGCCTCGGGACAGCAGGCTCAGGCCATTGTCCAGCTGGATCAACAGGCCGTTGGACGGCTGAGTCGCATGGATGCACTGCAAAACCAGGCCATGGCCAAGGCACAGCAGGCCAATCGCGATGTAGAAACACGCCGGCTTCTGGCCGCGTTGGCGCGGCTTGACGACGGCGAGTTCGGATATTGCGAAGACTGCGGCGAACGTATTCCGGATGGGCGGCTGAATCTGGATCTGGCGGCCAGCAAATGCGTCAGCTGCGCGTCCGGATAGCCTGAAATCTGGCAAGCTGGTGCAGAACCACCTCAAAACACTGACAATATTGCAGATCATCAAACCCAGGTTCATCTGCCAGGACCCTGTTTCGCGCAACGGCCATAAGTGAACCATTGCCGTAAATCGGGTGGAGCTTGCCCGTGCGCTCCAAATGCCTGTCGGCCAATTCCGCCTCGTGGATCATCCGGGTACACAAAGCCTCCCGGTCCGGCTGCGGCACAACCAGCAAGGCGCGCGCCGCAGCACTGACATCCCCATGAAGAACCGGCCGCATCAGGCTGCTTGGCCAACCACAAGACGCGACCAAGCACCCGGTCCGACTACAGCAGATACCTGGGCCACGTCGACCTCATAGCCCCCTGTCAGACCATCCGCCGCTTTCATGGCTGTCGAATAGGTCCACCTTGGTTCGGATGTCAGTTCTTCACGCAGAAGGGTTCCACCCGCAATGACACGGACCAGATAGGATTCGCTTTCTTCTCCCAAGGGGATCTCCAGCCCCGACCAGTCGTCCGCATCTGTTCGGGCACGTCGAATCCAGGTAAGCTCATCAACGGCGGCACCAGACCGAAGCCGCATGTGCACTGGCGCGTACGGGCGCAATCCGTTGCCATCAAACGAGGCAATCAGGTGTTGATAGGACGCGTCATCATAGCCGCGGGTTGCAGGCCCTATGCGATAATGCTTGGCAAGACGCCTTTCGTTTCGCAGCAGGCTGATCTGTTGCACCCTGTCATTCAGCAGAACGAATACTGATCCATCCGGCCAGACATCAGGCATCAAAGCGTCTGTTCCCAGTTGCCCCCTGAGCCGCCCGGACAATGCGTATACGTCCGAGGCCTCGAGCGCCGCGTCAGAGAACTGAAAAACTTCCCAGTTACCGGGTGTTCCGTCACCGATTGCAGCGAGATTGATACCATTCATTACCGAGCTGCGAGGACGGGATTCCAATTGACCAGCAAACAGTTTGACCTTCAAGGCAGGGCCCTCATCCCAGACACCGACACTGGCGCGCCTCAGCGGTGTTTCGGTTACGCCGACCACTGCCCGTTGGGCAATGACATCGCTCAGGCGATAGCTATCGTCACTGGACGAGGAATAGACCGTTGCAGCCCCAGGCCATGGATCTCCGGTAACCGCCAGATATGGCGCGTGAGGGGCCTCGGCCCCGGTGATCAAGGGCAGGTCCAGAAAGACCGGCAGCACGAGGACCGGCGCGGCATACGGTCTGACCGTTGCCGGGTCGTCATTCAATTCGGATGCCTTGTACACGCCCTGCTCGATCCGGACCGCTTCAACCAGTTGCAGGTCAGCGGATTCCAACCGGTCAATCCGGTACACCGGCCCGGTTTCAGCGTCTGTCAAACGAACCAGATCTCCTGCCCCCAGGTGCATTTGAGACGGCGGAAGCGCAAACCGAACCGTATCGCGGGAAACTCTGGCTTCGCTCAACCAGCGTTCGGCGGTTTGCCGCCCTTCGGTGCGGGTCATGGACAGGGGCATCTCATTCACCGATACGGAATGGGTGCGATCATCGGGCAAAACCGCCTCTTCCGCGACGACATCATGATCCGCGTCCGACTGAACAAAACGCAAGCGAACGCGCCCGGTCATCTCGGCCTCGGCCTCGCGCCGGTATTCGAGCGAGCTTTCAAGATCGCTGCTGATCGCCAGATGACCGGGGTTCAAGGCAACTGCGCCGCACCCGTCGCGCATCTGGAACTTCAACACCCCATCCCTTTCGATCGCATCAAACCCATAGTGCAGCATCAGCGGCTGCAAGGCAGAACGGGCGTTTGTTACATCTTCGATGACATACCCGCGGACCACACCGTACAGACCAGTGACATCGACATCCGTGACACCTGCACCGTGGCAGATTTCGGTCACCATGGATGCCAAAGTACGAGACCCGGACCGACCGTTCAGCCAGTGCCCTCTGGGATAGTTCTCGCCATCGTCCCACTGGCTTCTCAGGTTAGGAAAGGTAGGAAATGGACGGGTATCCCATGCCAAGACATACGCGTTTGCCATATCCAACATCGGCGCGCTGTAGATGTCCGAGATCGGATTGACCTTCGGATCGCTCCAATAGCCAAGCATCGCGGCCAGATACTGAACCTGGATGAAGTCATCGCGCAGCCCGATTGAATACGCAGGCAACAGCGATTCCGATGACTTTGGGTCCAAGAATTTGTTCGGCTGGTTCGTGCCCTTGTCGATTGCCGCACACCCCAACTCGGTGAACCAGATCGGTTTCGAGCCGGGCACCCAATCGGTCGGGTTGGGTTGACGCACGCCTCCGATCCGTTCGTGATGCGAATTCAACCACCAGTTGCGCAGGTCCTTGTATCGCCAGATCCACGGCTCGTCATGCCCCTGATCTTCGATCGGAGTTCTGATCTGCGCTTCCGCCTCTTCCGGAGAGGCGTAATACCAGTCATATCCTTCACCGCCTTCAATATTGCTGCGAAGATAACTCAGGTCGTAGATCGAAGGCGCGCCAGCCTCGGCGTCCAGATGGTGTTCACCATCACGCCAATCGGACAACGGCATGTAGTTGTCGATGCCGATGAAATCGATGTTGTCGTCCGCCCAAAGAGGGTCGAGGTGAAAATACCTGTCGCCGGTGCCTTCTGGCTGGTATCCAAAATACTCACTCCAGTCCGCTGCATAGCCGATTTTCGTGTCCGGCCCCAGAATCTGACGGATCTCGGCCGCCAAGACGCGAAGCTGCGCAACGGCCGGAAAGCCCGAAGCCCCCCTGATCTGGGTCAGTCCCCGCATCTCGGACGATATGCAGAATGACGAAACACCGCCGGCAGCCTTGCACAACATGGCATAGTGCAGAATGAAACGCCGCAGGCTCCATTCCTGAGGGCCGGTGTATTTGATGATTTCTTTGGCCGTGACGCCGCTGTCCCCCAGCAACCCGCCAAGGTTACCGCCCCCGGTTACCCAGGTTAAACCGGTATCGCCTCTGTCATCAGGTCGGCCACCCGGTCTGGGCCTGACCAGACCACCCGTGCTGCCGCCGGTACCGCCCGATCCGTTCGAATCCTGGTTGATCGCAAAATCCTGTGCACGTGCTGATCCAAAGAACGCAGCGACCTGTGCATCGGCCCATGCCGTCTGGTCCGAAGAACCCGGGTGCCCCGGCGCCACATCCAGGGTAATCCGCCCACGCCATGGCAGGTGAGGCTGACTTGAAGCATCCGACCAGGGATCAGGCAGCCCGTTCCCCGGCAATTGCTCCATCAGGATGAAAGGATAAAACATCACCCGTTTACCGGATTGGTTCAGATGGCGGATCGCCTGGACCACTGCCGCATCGGCCGGAGTCCCCCCATAGACCGGTCGGCCGTTCTGCCGAGCCACAAGCCCCGCGTCGCTTCGGGCCTGATCAGACACGATCCAGGGCATATCGTTGCTGTCTATCTCACGCTGTTCGATCTTGGGCCGAATTTTGCATTGCCCGCATCTCAGATCGTCGCCGAACCACGACACCACCAGTGATGCGGCATCACAATTGGGCAACTCGCTTTCCAGAGCACGGGTCGAGGATACAAGATCCGAGGCACCAGACGCGGAATGTGCGTTGGCTGGCCAGCTTTTACTAGATTGTGAATAATTCACCTGAGAGCTGGCCAGAGCGTATTCTCCGGTCCCCGGTATCATGGCGACCCCGCGCACGATCTGAGATACCGCGCTGTCATGATCGGGCATGTCTCGCTGCGTGGGGCGAACAATTTCAAATGAAAACTGCGGCACCCGGTTGCCGAAAGCGCCGAGCGGGAAGTCCTCGATCAAGACATAGGCCGTTCCGCGATATGCCGGAACTGTTCCAGCACCTTCAATTGCCTCGATCAGCGGATCCGGCAACTGATCCCGCGTGCCATGATAAACCCGCATGTTGAGGCCGGATCGATCTTGTTCTTCTCCATCCGCCCAAATGCGCGCGACATCGGCAATCTCACCGGCGCCAACCGCAATTGCCAGCGAAATCGAGTAACTGTACGTGACGGTAGTCACCTCAGGGGTCTTGGGTTTTCCTTTGCCACCCCCGCCACCACCCTCTGTGGTCGTCGTCTGGGTCTCCAAAAAGTCCGAAGCCCAAATGACCTGACCACCCACACGCATACGGCCAAACACGGTGGTCACCGGCGCGCCTTCGCCGGTTTCCGTCAACCGAAATCGATCCATGCGGCCGGTTTCGACGACTTCACTGCCACTGCCCATAACGGACTGGTTAAAGAACTTCTGATCAAGGACCCGCCCGACCGTCGCACCGACGGCCCGACCGATAACTGCGGTTGAAAGGCCCGCGACCGTGCCCCCAATCGAACCGCCCAGCGCAGCCCCAGCTGCGGAAAGAAGAATAGTGGCCATCAATACATCTCCATCGGGAATTCGAAACAGGAAACGATACGGCGGTACCAAGGCCTGCTCAGTGCGTTTTCCACCACGCCATGGCCGGAATACGCGTGAATAAAGCGGGGCTCGGGTTGCGTGGTACAAACGATGCCCAAATGCTTGGCGACGCTTGTGTCGCGCATCCGAAACAACAGAACGTCCCCCGAAGCCATCTTGCCTATTGGTTTTTCGACCAGATGCCGCCTGGCAGCCACCCACATACGTTCCTCACCCTGCGGCTCGGACCAGTCCATGCTGTATGCCGGAACAGATTCAGGTTCCTGCCCGATCACAGCGCGCCAAACGCCCCGCAACAGGCCCAGACAATCCGCACCGGCACCCTTGAACGAGGCCTGATGCACATAGGGCGTTCCAAGCCAATTGCGCGCCTCGGCCACAATATCCTCTCTACACGTCGTCACCGTATGCTGCCTCCGCTATTGGCTTTGCTTTTCTTGGGAACAGCCATGACCCAGTCTTCGCCCGGAAGATCTGGGAACCCTTGAAAATTCAGAAAGTTGTCGAACTTGAACTGGCAGGTTTTCATGCGCTTGTCGCATCCTGCCCGCAGTTTAACACTGTCGCCAATCGCCAGGCTTGCCCCGAATCCGGACCAAAGTGTGATCTCTCGCCCTGTTGCTGTCTGCCTGTCGTTCTTGATCGACGACCACAACCCCTTGGCAGAACCGGAAACAACATCAACGCGACCCCGTTCGAACCAGCCTTCTTTAATGGTCTGACGCCCTGCAACATGCAGAAGGGTGCCGCCATCGAAACCCGAGATCACACCCTCGAACCAATAGCCCGGTGTGTCGGTGTTGAACCGGCAGGCCCGATCCCCCAACACAGCCGTGCAGGGCTTCTGGTAAACACGCCCCAAAGGGCGGTTCAGCAAGTCGGTCAGGCCACGCAATTCCGCATGGAAAGCGCCGCCAGAGCGGCGCAACTCACCAATTGAACCACGGAACTGAAGGACGCGCTGATCCAGATCGGCCCAGTTGACCAACCAGGCGCGCACCTCGGCTCCGTCAAAACGTCCTGCCTCGATATCCTCGTCGCGAATGGCCGCGTCAGACAGAGCGCCCATTGCTTCCGTGTTGTCGATGGACAGGCCCGTGGCCTGCTCGATGGCAGCGGCCGTCAGGCCGGTACTGGCCTTGAAGGTCAACCCGTCAAAACTCAGCTCCATGTCGTGGTCGGTAAAACCGTATTCCTGACCGTCCTTGCGTTTGATCGCCCAACAACGGCAGACCGTTGTCATCCCGCTCTGCAAATGCGTGTGCAGGCCCTGTATATCTTGAGCCATCAGATGCGCACCTCGACCACAGGAACGTTCGGTACATCACCGGCCTGAAAACTGGCGACACTGGTCTGGATTTTGTCGGTGTCAAAGCGCACCGGCACATCAAACTCAAAACCCGCGGTGATATCGACCTCTTCCGGCGGCGGGTCCGCAAACGTGACCTTGCCCGTCGTCAGTTCAACATCAAAATCCACGCCCTCGCGGACCTCATCCTGATCCAGACCCAGACGCACTGTACCCAATACCGGCTTTACGATAGGGCGCGCATAGCTGACCCCGCCCGAATGGTAGGTCTTGATCAACTGAAACTCGGTGCGTGTACCGTCGCCTTTGGCGATCACCTGATCTCCGAAACTAGTGTCCACCGTGGCCTTGCCGGATTTGAAATCCGACCAGTCTTTCCAGCGAAAGCCGAACATCTGACCCTGTCGTGCTTCGAAGAACGAAATCAGCGTCTCGATATCGTCCAGCGAACGCATCCCCAACCCCGCATCATATCGGCGGCGCGAATGGGCCCAGGGCGTGTTGCGCTCTTCAAAGCCATTGGCCAACGTCACAATGTCCGTCCGCCGTTCCGGGCCGCCGACCGAGCCAAAGCTTAGACTGGCGGGAAATCTCACCTCGTGGAAATTCATCAGCTGCTCCTTGATTTATCTATTGCGATTGCCACGCCCCAGCGCGCGGCTCATCTGGGCCGCTATCTGCCCCTGAGACCGGCGGAACCCTTGAACGTCCGGTGTTGAAATGTTCATCACCACATTCACAGCACGCCCAGCACCCTGCGTCCGCACGCCCAGCTTGCCATCGGCCCTACGCGCCAGCGGCATGATCGCCTCAGGCCCGGCTTCTCCCATCAGCCCGGTGCCGCCGCGCATGGGAAACGTTGTCGGGCCGCTGACCACACCACCATTGGCGAAGGGCATCACCCGGCCCTCGCTGAAGCTGCCGCCATCTGCAAAAGGCAGAATTCCCTTCACCAACCCGCCAACCGTGTTGGCTAGCATTCCGCCAAAGTGATCCGTCACCGGCTTGACCGCAGCCGCATAAGCCGTTTGGATCAAGGAGTTCTTCAGGACATCCAGCGCGCCGGAAAGACTCATCCCATCCAGAACGACACCATCGAAGGCCTTGCGCAATCCGCTAGACATGCCACGCTCCAGCGTGGCGACATCCTTGCCGGTCTCTTCAAATGCGGCACTGATGCGCTTCATCTGGCTGTCAAACGCCGCCGCCATAGTCGCAGCATCGCCGAGGGAATCGCCCAGCGCTTCTCCACGTTCTTGCAGGTCATCAAACCCGTCACGATCTGTCATCACGCTCTCCTTGTGTCTTGTCCGGATAAGCCGCCAGCAAAGCATCCAACCCCGCCCGGTTCATTGCGGACACGCCGGACCCCTGCCCCAGCATCAGCCGCAGCTCTGCCGGGGTCAGACGCCAGAATTGATCCGGCGTCAGTCGCAGCCCCAAAAATCCGGCCCTCATCAGGGCAGGCCAGTCGAACCCGCTCATGTGCCCTCCGGCACCATGAAGGCACGCGCCAACAATTCGGCTCCGGTTCTGGCTGCAGCCATGGGGCCGCCTTCGATCTCGGCATGCATCAGGTCGGCCCGGGCAACGTTCCAGCCACCGCCCCGCAGGCCGGCAACGATGAGGGCCAAAACATCCGCACTGGAATACGCTCCGCCCTCAAACCGTTGCACCAGCTCAACCAGCGATCCTGCATTCAGCTCCTGCTCCAGCTCCGCCAAAGCACCAAGCGTCAGCTTGAGCACCCGCTGCTCGCCATCGATGGTCAGCGCCACCTCGCCTGTCCACGGATTGGCCATCGGATCAAAGCGCCGTAAAGGTCAGAGCACCGGCACTGGCCATGCTCATCTCATAGGTCGCCTCACCGTTGTGCGAACCTGCGTACTCGATGCTGGTGACCTGAAACCGACCTTCAACAACCCCAAAATCAGGGATGATGACCTGAAAGGCCCGAGTTTCACCATCAAAGAACAACTGCCGCGCACGCTCATCAGTGCCGGCGTCCCTGAATACACCGGAACCTGAGATCGAAGCTGATTTGACCCCCGCCCCAGACAATAGCTCGCGCCATCCACCCTGACTTTCCAGGCTGGTGACATCCACACTTTCAGCATTGAAACTGATTCGCGTGGCCCGTAGCCCCGCGATCGTCTGGAACAGGCCGGTGCCGTTCATATCCACTTTGACCAAAAGGTCTTTTCCGTTCTGGGCAGCCATGTGCTCTCTCCGTTGATTGCTTAGTCATCTTCCACGCGAGCGCGGAATTTCAGGTCGATCTGGCGGATGGTGCCGCCGGTCCCGGTACGCCGTGCCGAAGCGCGCTCGAACCACAGTCCCACCAGCCGACCGCGATCCAGGTTAAGTGGCGCGTTTTCCAGCGCGTCACACACCGCGCCGGCCAGTGTCTTAGCAGCGCCAAATCCTGCCGACTCGGACACCACTGAAACGGTGAAACGGTGTATTGCGCCCGTGCCTGATCGGTCCGAGGCGTCTCGCACCTCTTCCGGGCCCAGCATCACATAGGTCTGCGGCACGGTTCCTGTGGGTACTGCATCATAGATCGCGCCACCCGATTGACTGCTGACTGCTGCGTCCGCTGAAAGCTGCTGATACACGGCCGCCTGTAAAGCGGCAGAAACGCCATAGCTCATGCCGCCACCTCTTCATCTGCGAAACAGGTCAGGTACTTGCCGCGGGCGTCAAGTTCGGCCACGGCCCGGATTACAAAACGCCGATTGCCCTCGCGAAACCGCTGATCAGGCGCGGGACGCATCGAAGACCCCATGCGCGCCCCACGCACCACGATGCGATACCCGACACGCGACACGGATATTCCAGCGATCTGCCGTTCTGCTCCACTGCGCGCCGTCACTTCGGCCCACAGTGTCCCCATCGCAGCCCATGTTTCGGTATAACCCCCCGACCCATCAGCACTTCGCATTGGTGCCTCCAGCACCAGTTTACGGTTCAGATGCGGCGTATTCATTGCGAAATCCCCGCCCCGAAACGCACCATGCGATAGCGCTGGATCAGGCTGGTGACACCAAAGGGCATACAACCCGCGCCCAATGAGGTTTCATCTCGGTATTCATAGTAATGCGCCGCCAGCAGTAATACCGCCTGCCCCAGATCAGCAGGCAACCCGCCCCAATCCTGAGCCATCCCCGCGACAAAAGAAATCTTAGCAGAACCACCCGTTTTGATGGCAGGCAGGCTGGATCCCATAGGACGCACCCGAGGCCGTTGGCTATCATGCTCCAGCCGATAAGTTGCGGCGTCTGCAACCGTTTCAGCGCCGCTCTTGTCGGTCAGCGTCAAAGCCAGCACTGAAACCACCGGGGCCACGGGCAACACCTCTCCTGATGGGTCGCGCCACCTGTACAAACTCCACGAGAAGTCCCGCGCGATCAGAACCGTGCCGGTGCGTGCCTCGATCGCCGCAATGGCGGCTTGCAGGAACCCCTTCAACACTTCGTTCTGCACATCATCCTCGGCGAAACCCGTGCCCAATCTCAGATGCGCCTTGAACTGATCCACCGGCAGCGCCGCATCCGCGATGGCGGCCTCTTCGATCAACATCATCCACTCACTCCGCAATCTCGGACCCCTCCGGGGCCCCATCCTTGGAAAATGACGGGCACGCGCCGCCCCACGTTGCTCGGACGGAGGGGAGCAGCTAGACAACGCAGAGGATCTCACCCCGGCCCGCGCCCGCCGTCCGAGGGGCCAGCGCCCCCCGGATTCAGCCCGCGTTAGGCGGTGCCGAATTTCACCAGCTTGATCGCAGCGAAATCGCTGACATCGCCGCCGACGCGTTTGGTCGCATAGAACAGCACATGCGGCTTGGCGCTGAACGGATCGCGCAGCACGCGCAGATCAGGACGCTCGGCAATGGTGTAACCAGCCTGGAAGTCACCAAATGCAATTGAGAAACTGTCGGATGCCACATCCGGCATGTCCTCGGCGATCAGTACCGGATACCCCATCAGACGCGCCGGTTCACCTGCGGCCAGACCATCGGACCACAGGAAGCGGCCATCGCTGTCTTTCAACTTGCGGATCAGACCTGCGGTCTTCGAATTCATCACGAAGGTGCCATTGACCCGGTATTGCGCGCCCAGCGCATAAACCACATCGACAATCGCATCCGCGTCAATACCTGCATCAATACCAGTCGCAACATAGCCCAGGCTGCCCCAGGACCACGCATCATTCGGTACGGCTCGGTGGATCATCAACCCTTTGGGCTTGTCGACACCATCGCCGTTGATGAAAGCCGCCGCCTCAGCGCGTGCAAATTTGTCGGCAATTCGCCCGGCCAGCCAACCTTCGACATCGAAGGCGCTGTCATCCAGCAGACGCTGCGACGCCTTGGGCAGAGCGCTCAGCTCGTGCAGCTGGATCGAGATGCGATCGATCGACGGGGATCCAGTTTCCGCCGTGGCCGAGTTTTCATCCGCCCAGCCCGCACCTACATCGGTGTGATCAATCAGCGCGTCGAACGAATTTGCCTCGACATTCACAACCGATGCAATCGACCGGATAGATGCCGTCGAGTTCAAAACGGACTTGATCGTCTCGGCGGTCTGCGGATCAACCAGATAGCCACCATCGCTGTTGACCGCTGAGGACAGCGATTTGGCTTCCATCTCGAGGCCGCGCAGCCCGTCATCCTCACCCGAACGCACATAGGCGTCGAATGCCTTCTGATGTGGGGCGCCGTCCTCGAAGGATGCCGCAAGATGCGGGCGTGCCGCGATGGTTGATTTACGATTCAGCATGGTCAGTCGCTCTTCTGCCTGTTGCAGTTTGGTTTTAACTTCAGCCTTCAGGCCCTTGAATTCATTCACGAAGCCAGCCATCGCATGCTTCACCTCCTGAACCAGGGGCGCACCCTCTCCGGTCAAGGCCGGGGTCTCGGTCTTGCTCATCAGCACATCCTTTTTGGGTGGGGTTTGAGGCGCGTTAGCTTCGCGCCAGCTCCTGCCGGGCGTCGTCAAACACCTCGGCAATACTGCGCCAGGTGTTCTCGGTCTCGGGGTCACTCCCCTTTGCCGCCACCCGCGCACTGGGCAGCATCGGGAACGTCACCAAGGACACCTCCCACAGCTCCAGTTCGGTCAGGACCCGCTGGCCCTTGTCATTCTTCACCGCCCGCTTGGTGCGATAGCCAATCGACAGACCATCCATTGCACCCGCCCGGATCAGCTCCGCCGCTTCACGGCCTTTCTGCGTGCTCTCCAGCAGACGCCCCTTGACCCAGAGGCCCCGGTCATCCTCACGCACCTCGTCCCAGACACCAATGGGCTGCGCCGGGTCGTGCTGCCACAGCATCTTGACCCGCTGACCGGCCTTGGCCAGCCCGTCAAGCGAGCCGCGATACGCCCCGCGCTGCACCACATCGCTGCCCTGATCGACCTGCCCGAACAGGCTGGCATAGCCCTCAATTACCGCGTCATCAGATACTGACAAACCGTCGCCGAACCGCGCAAACTTATGTTCCAAATCCATGAACTTCTCCATGTAACCAACTGAACTCATGGCGTTACCACCAAAAGGGACTGAAAGGCCTGCGCCAGGATCACAGCGACCACGCCATAGACCGTCAGCCACAGCCGCTTCTCCAGCCGCTCCATCATTTCCTCAATCTGATCCAGTCGTCTGCACAGATGCGCGTGCTGGATCTCGGCCACCCGCTCATGCGCGGCCAGACGCAGGCCCGGCGCGCACTCGAACGGAGGATACCCGTCACCCATCCGCACGCTCCGGCAGACCCAGCAACGCCCGCTTCTCGGCATCGCTCAGGAAATCGGCACCGTTGACCCGCGCCCATTGCGCATCGCGTTCCGCCGATAACGCGGGCACCTGATCCAGATCCGGCTTCAGCACCAAATCCTCACCCGAGAACCCCGCCAGCCAGTCCGACACCGCCGCCGCCACCCGCGTCACCAGAGGCAGAACGGTCAGGCGATAGAACGCCCGGTTAGCCTCCTGATAGTTCGAATAGGTCGCGTCGCCTTGTATCCCCAGCAGCATCGGCGGGACCCCAAAGGCCAGCGCGATCTCGCGGGCGGCGGCTTCCTTGGTCTTTTGAAACTCCATATCGGACGGCGAAAAGCCCATCGGCTTCCAATCCAGCCCCCCCTCCAGAACCATCGGACGGCCCGCATTCCGCGCCCCGCGATAATTCTGCTCGATCTCATCGGACAGGCGGCGGAACTGATCCTCGGCCATCACCCCATGGCCATCTCCGCCCTTCCACACCAGCGCCCCCGAAGGCCGCGCTGCATTATCCAACAACGATTTTGACCACCGCGACGCGCTGTTATGCACATCAATCGCCATTGCCGCCGCCTGCATCGGCGAAAACCCATAATGGTCATCCTGCGGGTGGAACGACTTGATATGACAGATGTTTTCCGCCGCAAACCGGTGCTTCTTGCCACCAACCGCGTAATCATACGCCTTTGGCCAGCCATCCGCCCCAGGCACCACGCTCATCCGATCGGACCGCAGCACATGCAGCTCAACCGGCAGCCCTTCCTCGGCCCGAACCGCTTCGACATACGCATTGCCCGACAGCAACAACTGCCCGAACAAGGCCTCCATCAACTCTGCCCGCCCCTGCGCCGCATTCGGACGACGCATTAGCGACAGGATCGGATGGGTATCAAACCGCTGCGCCTGATCCTGCAACACCAAGGGCAGAGCCGCCGCCGCCTCAGCAATCAGCTTGACCGAGCGAAACCCCACCGGGTTCCCTGAAAATCCCGTCCGCGTCAACGACACCGCGTCCCGAGGGCTCCACGCCACGCGCCCGCCCGTCTGCCACGCCACCACAGGCCCCGCCGCGCTCGCCTTCGCCTCAGGCGCTGCCTCAGCCGATCCACGACGCAAGAAATCGAATACCATCTGTGCTCCTTTCTGCCGCCGCTCTGCCCGGCTTGTTGAAAGGAGTTATGACGGAAAGAAGTTTAAGCCTCGGGAATGGGGCGTACGGGGGGTGGGCAACGGGTCAATCACTTGGACCGCTTCGGTTCGCAAACCTGTCCTCGATCACACTCAACATGAGAATGATGTATATCCAAGGCAAAGCAAGTACGTAGTAAAGGACTGATCTTTGTCCAGAGATCGATGCAACCACCAAAATTGCAATGAAGACTAACCGGACAGGCAAACCTCGCTTCAAAGCGGGAAGCTCATCTCCAGATGGCAATCTCAGCACTTTTAGGATGAAATTCATCAGATGTGTCCGAAAGGCTAAAACCCCGACTTCATAATCGCTGCAAATATCCCAAACACAAGCAACCCCCAACCAAAGATCAGTTCGTTAGACCAACTGTGGTGTTTGTGGTTATTCGGTTTTTTTTCATCGTAGAATACGGTGATGTCTTGCCCAACCTGATGCCAATTGGGATCCGAACCACTAATGCCGGAATATCGATGACCTGAGACAAAGAATTCGAACTCAATACGTTCCTTGTTGTAGTCTAGTTTCACCACTTTGCCCGTTGTCTTCGTCCAGTTGCGACGGGCTCTTACGTGCGTAGAAAGCACGCCAAGCCCAGCAGCGGCAAATATCAATCCTATGACAAGCTCCGGGTTTGGCTCAAAATACAAATGGGCGGCAACCGCCGCAGCAAGTGCAGCAGTTACCAGAAGATAGGGTGTCTTGAGCAATTATTTGGTCCCAACAGTCGAATGGTGTAGCGCTTGAACTCATATCTCCTATTTGAACTCAACCGGGCGTAGAGTTCAAGTTTGCTTGAGCCTCGCACTCATCACCGCAACCGCATTGTACTTTGCGAAACCCTATTTCACAAACTCCGCACCCTAGGCCGCCGATACGCCCCCGCAGGCCCCACCACCAACTCATGCAGCGCCCAGACCAGCGCGTCGACCCGGTCAGGCGAGCCCTGCCCCTCAAACCCACGCGCGGTCAGCTGGCACATCTGCTCCTCCAGCGCGTCCAGCCCCGCCACATGGGCTACTCGCCCCTGCTCGTATAACGCCGCCACAGGTTCCGCCCGCGCGACCTTGCCGCGCGACGCCCGTACCGCCCGATAAGGCACCAGAGGGTCCACCTGCCGCACGACCTCTTCCACCAGCTGCCCGCCCTGATTGACCTCGGCCACCAGCCGTTCGGCCCCGAACTCATCCATCGCGTCAATCGCCGCCTGCGCCCAGCCCGCCGGGCCAACGCCCTGCACCGTCCGGTCGGCCAGCACGAACGCCCGACACTCCTCGGGCGGCCCCTGCACCTGAGCGCCCACGACCACGATACCGCAAGCATCCGCATCTGAACCGGAGGTCACCGCCGGGTCCAGCGCCACGACGATGCGATCCAACGCGGGCACCTGTGCACAGCGCGCCGCCTCCAGCATCGACCCCGTCCACAGCGCCCCTTCGGCATCCGATAGCAGCACCCCGTCCAGCTCCTGACGCCCCAGCCGCGTGCCAGCGTACCGCGCGCGTACCTCCTCCAGAAATGAGCCCGCCAGATTGGCCCGGTTCGCCTCGGTCGGCGCATGAGTCTGCGCGGTCGACGGTGACGCCAGCAATTCCTTCAAAACCTTCACGTTGCGCGGTGTCGTGGTCACACAGACCCGAGGCCGTTCCCCCAAACGCAAAGCAAATTGCAACATGTCCCAGGTCTCGCCCGCCTTCTTCCACTTGGCCAGTTCATCCACCCAGGCCGCATCGAACTGCGGGCCCCGCAACCCTTCGGGGTCATGCGCCGAAAACGCCTGCGCCTCGGCCCCGTTGGGCCAGATCAGCTTGCGTTCGGATGCCTTCCACGCAGGCCTACGATCCGGCGGCGAGCATTGCAATATCCCGCTGTCGCCAAAGATCATCACATCGCGCGCCTGATCGAATGTCTCACCGACCAAGGCCACTCGACACGCCTCGCCGCGATCCAGCGGCAAAGCCCCCTCAACCACCTGTCGCACCCATTCGGACCCGGCCCGCGTCTTACCAGCACCGCGCCCCCCCATGATAACCCAGGACCGCCAGTCGCCTTCGGGCGGCAACTGATGCGGCAGTGCCCAGAACTCGAACAGGAAAGGGAGGGCGCACAGCCCCCCCTCCCCGATCTCACTTAGAAATCTGTTCTGCACCGCAACAGGCGCGGAGGCGAGCCAACCTGCACCCGACTTCAAACCGAGCTCGGTCAAGATCGAGCGCGTACCCTCCTTGGGCAATTCCGGCTTGTCTGTGATGTTGTTCGACAAAGCTTGTCTCCACTTTCTGACAACTTCGGATCAGCCCCTCTAACTGCCCGAGTTGCTTGGCTGAACCAGCAAGATCTGCATCCTCCCCGGCTCCGATCTGTTTGCGCAGTTCTTCCGCTGCTTGCCGCAGATCTCGAATGGACCTCTCAAGCGACTGCAACAAGTCAGCCGTCTGGGAAATCCGCTCTTCCGGGGTAATCAAAGTCATGTTTGCCTGTGACCTCATGCGTGAGTTTTCTCCGCACGAGAGAAGCGACAAACGGCCACCGGGTCGCCCCGGGGCCGTCGCCCGCCTCTTCTAGCATGACATAACTAGTACGGAATTACGTACGTAATGTCAATAAGTTACGCAACACTAGCGCAACGCAGGGCGACCGCTGTGTTGAGTATTCCTTTACCAGATGCTCTCAGCCCTGGCCTGTCAAATCCTGCGCCAACATCAGCGCATTCCTGTCCGGATCATAGAACGTGGCCGTGCTGACCATCCCCTCAATCGTTTCCGTTTCACCGTCAAATTCCACTCCAGCCGCCTCCAACTTTCTGCGCGCATCCACGATATCCGCGACTTCGAAGACAGGCACGCAATTCCCCGGAGAGGCTTCGGCCTGTTCGCCCAGCCCCAAAGTGACTCCGTCGACATTCGTCCGCATTTCGCTCCATCCCGCTTCATCAATGTGGTGGATAAGCTCAAACCCGAGATTGACGGCATACCAATCTGCGCTGGCATGTCGATCCTGCACGGACATCGCAAGTGTTATAGTGTTTTTCAATGAAACGAGAGGCATAAGGCTTCCTTTTTTACAAAAATATAGCTACTATAATTTATGGACATCAATACACTTGTCAAGCTGACATCTCGGGCTTGGTCACTGAACATTCTTGCCCTGCTGCACGCCAAAGTTCCGGGCCGACAAGCCACGCTTTTGGCCGCAACCAACGCAAGCCGAACGGCCTTTGCAACCAGCCTTGCTCATCTTATTGAACTAGGAATGATCGAAAGAAATCCCGGTCACGGGCATCCTCTACGTTCAGAATTTCGACTGACGCCAACCGGAATCAAAGCCGCGTCAGTCGCCAGCGAGATAATTACTACCGCCCGAACTGAGGATGAAACCAGACTTCTGCGAAAAACATGGACTGTGCCAGTTCTGGCGCTGGCAGGCACCCCTCATCGTTTCTCGGCAATCAAATCGGGCCTCACGATCATTACAGATCGGGCGCTGTCCTCATCCCTTCACCAGCTGGAAGAACGAAACTGGATCCGGCGCAACATTGACACTGCCGAGAGGATGCCATTTCCAACCTATCAGGCCGTGAATGCTGGAAAAGAGATCAGCAGGGCTGTTGGCTTGCCACTGTGATCACCTACTGCCTGCTGCCTTGAACAGTGCCTTTTTCAACCCGGAAGATCACCCGAATTTTTAACCGCGCTTGACATTCCACCACCGAACCCTCATGTGCCTACCATCACAGCGCTGTTGCGTGAGCCCGAGCGGACCTGGTCCGCCCCACAGCGCCAGTTTATCATTCCAGTTCCCCATCACGCAGGGTTCTTGACGCGACGGCCGGATGGCGCAGGATGCACCTGCTCGTTCCGAGGTCTCGCACAACCCCTGCCGGTCGCCCACGAGCGACCCTTCATGACCTGTCCGCGGGCCAACGCTCCGGGCTGTAAAGGATAGTTATTTGTTCGACTTTGATATGCTGGGCCTTGCCCCGGCACTGAACGAGGCACTTAAACGCGCCAATTTCACTCAACCCACACCGATCCAGAACCAGGCGATTCCGCTTGCTCTGAATGGTCACGACATTCTGGGACTGGCTCAAACCGGCACCGGCAAGACGCTTGCTTTTGGCCTGCCTCTGATCGATCACCTTCTGGCCCAGTCTGGTAAGCCGGATCCGAAAACCTCCAAGGCGCTGATCCTGGCGCCCACCCGCGAACTCGTGAACCAGATCGCGGACAGCCTCCGTACCCTGACGAAGGGCACCAAGCTGCGCGTGGCCACCGTTGTAGGCGGCCAGTCGATCAATAAACAGATAATGTTTCTCTCTCGTGGCACTGATATTCTGGTCGCCACACCGGGTCGGCTGATAGACTTGATGGAACGTGGTGCAGTAAATCTCGGAGCGGTACGCCATCTGGTGCTGGACGAAGCTGACCAGATGCTTGACCTTGGCTTTATCCATGCGCTGCGCAAAATCGCGCCAGCACTGGGCACTCCACGCCAAACCATGCTGTTTTCGGCCACCATGCCGAAGCAGATGGAAGAACTCAGCCGCGCCTACCTGACCAACCCGCAGCGGGTGCAGGTCTCGCCTCCGGGCAAAGCGGCGGACAAGATTACGCAGTCGTTGCACTTCGTTTCCAAACCCGGAAAACCAATCAAGCTGCGTGAAATCCTGTCGAAAGATGTGGATGCCCTGACACTGGTCTTTACCCGCACCAAACATGGTGCAGAACGGCTGATGAAGGGCCTTGTAGCTGACGGCTATAACGCCGCATCCATCCACGGCAACAAAAGCCAGGGTCAGCGCGATCGCGCGATCAAGGCGTTCCGCGCGGGTGAAATCAACATTCTGGTGGCCACCGACGTTGCGGCCCGAGGCATCGACATCCCGGGCGTCGCCTACGTGATCAACTTTGACCTGCCCGAGGTGCCTGACAACTACGTCCATCGTATCGGGCGCACCGCCCGAGCTGGGCGCGAGGGCGAAGCCATCGCCTTCTGCTCCCCGGAAGAAGTTGATCTGCTGCGTCAGATCCAAAAGCTGATGAAGATCGAGATCCCAGTTGCCAGTGGCTCGATGCCCGAAGCTGTGCAACCTGAAAAACCGGCGCGCCGCCCGAGCAACCGCCGCCGGGGGTTCAAACCCAAACCCGCCAACGGGGAAGGAAAACCCGCAGCAAACAAACGGCGTCGCCCACGCGGCAAACGCCCTGCGGCGTAAGGTCGGCCTGCACAATAAAAGGCCAACGCCGGGTCACAAGCCGGCGTTGGCGTAACACTAAGAACGAAACCAGATTTCGTTCCGGTTAATTTCCCGAGTTCCGCTCTGCTTCAATCTCGCGCCATTTGGCGACATTGCGATTGTGTTCCTGCAAAGTCTCGGCAAACGCATGGCCGCCCGTACCATCGGCAACGAAGAACACGAAGTCCGTGTCATCCGGCGCAACAGCAGCTTCAAGGCTGGCCAAGCCCGGATTGGCAATCGGCGTCGGCGGCAAGCCGTCGATCTGGTAGGTGTTCCATGGCGTTGGCCTGTTCAGCTCGCTGCGACGCAGCCCGCGGCCCAACGTGCCTTGCCCTTTGGTAACGCCATAGATGACGGTCGGGTCCGTCTGCAGCCGCATCCCCTGTTTCAGCCGGTTCACAAAAACGCTGGCCACTTGCCCGCGCTCTTGCGGAACTCCGGTTTCCTTTTCGATGATCGACGCAAGGATCAGCATTTCTTCGGGGCTTGCCAGCGGCAACCCGTCCTGGCGGCTTTCCCAAACGGCGTTGATCCGCAATTGTTGCTTGTCCTGCATCGCCTGCAGAATGTCGTTACGGTCCTGACCAGCCACAACATCGTAACTGTCAGGCGCCAGCATACCCTCAGCAGGTATTTCGCTCACCTCACCTGTCAAAGCGTCGAATGCCTTCAACGCCTCGACCACCTGCCACGAGGTCACACCTTCGGCCAGTGATACGCGGTAACGCGTGTCCGCCTCATTGCGTTTCTCGGTATAGGCCTCAGGCACCTCTTCTCCCGACGGATCAAACGACGCGATTTCGACGAAATCCAGGGTCGCAGGGTTCAACTCGCGAACACGGGTCTGAGCACGAATCACACCGATACGATACTCAATCTCAGACCCACAGGTGCTGGCACCGCTGCTGGTGATCTCGTCGATGATCTGCTCCATCGACGCACCTTCCCGTACCAGAAAGCTACCGGCTTTCAACTGCTGCGCCCGATCCGTGTAGTCAGCGGCCATCCGAAAGATCGTGGCACTGCTGATGGCGCCCTGCTCTTCCAGCTGCTGACTGACACGAGTCATGTTCGATCCGCTTCTGACCTGAAGGCAGATTGCGGTTTCAAGCGGGCCCTCGGCCTTGTACTGGCTCTGCCCCCAAAGGATCAGCCCGCCCATCATGAACAGGCCGACCACCAGAATGGTCAGCGCGTTCGAAGCAATGGCCCGCCACATTTAGCTGGCCTTTCCGAAGATCACGCTGGCATTGGTGCCGCCAAACCCGAACGAGTTCGACAAGGCCACATTGATCTCACGCTCACGTTTTGCGTTCGGAGCCAAATCGATCGGGGTCTCCACTGCTGGATTGTCCAGATTGATTGTCGGCGGGGCTACCTGATCACGGATCGCCAAAATCGAGAAGATCGCCTCGATCGCGCCCGCAGCACCCAGCAAGTGACCGGTTGCCGACTTGGTCGAGCTCATGGTCGCATTCCCGGCATGATCCCCCAGCAAACGCTCAACCGCGCCCAGCTCGATCGTATCTGCCATGGTCGAGGTGCCATGCGCGTTGATATAGTCCAGATCTTTTGGCTCCAGCCCCGCACTGCGCAGCGCCGCCCGCATCGAGCGTTCAGCCCCGTCGCCATCTTCTGAAGGCGCGGTGATGTGATAAGCGTCACCCGACATACCATAGCCCAGCACCTCAGCGTAAATCTTCGCACCGCGGGCCTTGGCGTGCTCATAGTCTTCCAGAATGACGATGCCTGCACCTTCGCCCATGACGAACCCGTCACGGTCCACGTCATAAGGGCGGCTGGCCGCCTTGGGGTTATCGGCATATTTGGTCGACAACGCCTTGCAAGCGTTGAACCCGGCGATGCCGATCTCGCAGATGCAGCCTTCGCCGCCACCTGCGACCATAACGTCTGCGTCACCTGCACGGATGATACGGCTGGCGTCGCCGATAGCATGGGCCCCGGTGGAACACGCCGTCACGACCGAATGGTTGGGTCCCTTGAAGCCATGACGGATCGACACCTGACCTGACGCCAGGTTGATCAGAGCACCTGGAATAAAGAACGGCGACACCCGGCGCGGGCCCTTGTCACGGATCAGATTGGCGGTGTTGGCGATCGAGCCCAAACCACCGATGCCTGAACCGATCAGAACACCTGTTCGCAGGCGGTCCTCTTCATCTTCGGGCAACCAGTTCGCATCTTTGCAGGCCATTTCTGCGGCCGCGATGGAATACAGGATGAAGTCTTCAATTTTGCGCTGCTCTTTCGGCGGCATCCAGTCATCGGGATTGAACGTTCCGTTGGTACCATCCCCGCGCGGCACCTCACAGGCGTAGGTCGTGGTGACGCCACTGCCTTCCGCATCAAAATGCGTGATAGGACCAGCGCCGGACTCTCCGTCCAACAGCCGCGACCAGGTTTCCTCGACCCCGCTGGCCAAAGGAGTGACCAATCCAAGACCGGTAACAACGACTCTGCGCATGAAGTGCCTCTTGCCTGCTTCCTGTTATGAGAACCGCTCTTACCCCGGCCCGGGGTGCGGGGGCAAGAGCAACGGCGACTTCAAGGAGGCTTCCCGCCGCCTATCACCCGAAACTATACTGTTTTCAACGATTGGAAGAGGTGCCCGCCCTTTCACGCGTCCTGCTGAAAGGGCGGAGCGGTTTATTGGAACTGTGCCACCGGCTCATGTGCCGATTTTGCCATTTCCAGAGCATCCGTCAGGTCAAGTGTCTTGTGAAACAATGCACGCCCTACGATCGCACCCGAGATATTGGAAATATACGCCAGCCGCGAGATATCGTCTGCAGTGCGCACAACCCCGCTTGCGATCACCGGAGTGCGCGAATGTCCGGCAAGCCCCGAGATCAAACCAAGCTGAGCTTCGACGTCATCCATGTCGCTGTCGATATCCGTCACCACGATGGCGGCAAACGGCGCATCTTCGAACGCGTCGATAAACGCTTCGGGCGTGAATGCGCTTTGGCTGCGCCACCCATCCGTCATCACAAAACCTTGCCAGACATCAACCGACAGCACGATTTGATCCGGGTAAAGCTTGGCCAGTTCCTTGACCAGATTCGGCTCGCGCGCTGCCAGCGTGCCGATCACGACACGACCGACCCCTTTGTCGATCCAGCGCTCCACCTGTTCACGAGTCCGCATACCACCCGCCAACTGAACCGGAATTTCGGCCGCACGGATAATCTCTTCAATCAATTCGACGTTGGTATCTTTGCCCTCAATCGCGTCGAAATCGGTCAGGTGCATCCATTCGGCACCCGCCTCGGCCCAGCTTCGCGCTGTCTCAACCGGGTTTACATGCCAAATCATGGCGTTGTCCAAACGACCTTTGTCCAACGTGACACACCGGCCGTTCTGCAGTTCCATAGTGGGGTATATCCTCATGAGCTCGGTCCTCCGCTCAATCGCTCTGAAAATCCTCGGCAGCATACACCTGGAACGCCCTCCCAATATTACCGGGATCGGCACAGTTTGGCCATTTTGCGGCATACTGTAGAAGTGGCGGATTTACGCGAACGCAGGTGGGCCGTTGCGCCTTAACAAGTGCACCGGGGTTTCATTATACACCCCTTCACGCATCAATACATAGCCCAGCTTTTTGGCAAGCTTCTGCGACGAGGAATTCGACGCGTTCACCATCGCGACCAAAGGCCCGGGAATCACCCGGTCAAACCAGTCATGAGCAGCCTTCGCCGCCTCATATCCCAAGCCCTGCCCCTGTACCTCAGGGGCCAGAACCCAGCCTGCCTCGGGAAAGCCGTCGAAATCCTCTCCCATCCGACGGTTTCCGTAAAAGAAACCGGCCTGTCCAATCAGCTTTCGATTCGACTGCTGAAGCACACCCCATTGACCAAACCCGGCCATCTGCCAATGTCCGGCGTTGCGCAAAAATGAATCCCACGCCTCGCCACGTGAACGGGGTGAGCCGCCGATGTGCTGGACAACGCACGGGTCCCGCCAGATCTCGGCGAACCGGTCAAAGTCCTCCGGGCGCATGGCACACAGTGTCAAACGCGCGGTATTTATCATGGGAGTGGATCTTATCATGCCCTGTCCACTTTGAATTTTGCCTCAATGGAAACAGTGCGTATCCGAATATAAACGCGCAAGCATGAATTTTGAGCGGGCACAAAAAAACGGCGCCTCCGTTGCCCGGAAGCGCCGCTTTTAATCAGAAGGAAACGCTTAGGACGCTTCGCTGATGAACTTGACCGCGTCGCCGAAGGTCTGGATGGTTTCGGCTGCATCATCGGGGATTTCGATGCCGAACTCTTCTTCGAAGGCCATGACCAGTTCAACGGTGTCCAGGCTGTCTGCGCCCAGATCATCGATGAAGGACGCGTTTTCCGCGACTTTATCTTCTTCAACACCCAGGTGCTCAACAACGATCTTCTTAACGCGATCTGCGACGTCGCTCATGTCTATTCCTCATTCCTTTACAGGGCGGTCTGCCCGATTCTGCCCTTGCCCGCACGGGTTGGCTTTGATTTGCCCGTTTCGGGCGGTTTGGGTCCCGGCGAACCGGGAAGTCGAAGGCCGACCTGAACAACCGGCCCCGCATAGATGCGCCGCCTATAGCATAGTCGACGCTAGAGGCAAACGCTTTCGCGCCGCCCCTGTGGCGATCACAACATGGCCATACCGCCGTTCACATGCAAGGTGCTTCCAGTAACATAGCCGGCTTCTGGACTGGCAAGATACAGAACCGCCGCCGCAATTTCTTCGGGATCACCCATGCGACCCGCCGGAACCTTCAACAGCAGACCCTTTTTCTGTTCCTCGGTCAGCTTCTCGGTCATTGCCGTCGTGATAAAACCCGGCGCCACGGCGTTAACCGTAATTCCGCGGGTTGCAACTTCGTGCGCCAAGGCCTTGGAAAAACCAATCATTCCGGCTTTTGACGCCGCATAGTTCGCCTGACCCGGATTACCGATTACGGCCACCACGGACGAGACATTCACGATCCGACCCCAGCGTGACTTCATCATGCCCCGGATCACACCTTTGCACAGTTTCATCGTCGAGGTCATGTTCACGTCTATCACGCTCTGCCATTCCTCATCGGACATGCGCATGAACAGGTTATCCCGCGTGATACCGGCGTTGTTCACGAGGATGTCCACCGATCCCATTGCTTCGATCGCTTGCTTTGGCAACGCCTCAACGGCTTCCGGATCGCTCAGATTGCAAGGCAACACATGCGCGCGTTCGCCCAGTTCGTCTGCCAGAGCCTGCAGAGGTTCGACCCGTGTACCGGACAATCCAACCGCTGCGCCAGCACCATGCAACGCGCGTGCAATATCGCCTCCGATGCCGCCCGAAGCACCAGTGATCAGCGCATTCTTACCTTTCAAATCAAACATTCGGTTTTCCTCTTGGTGCGTCGGCCACGACGCGTTTTGAGCTTACGATTCGGCCTGAATGGCCTTTTGAACATCTTCCGGGGTGCCGACAGCCTTGCCTGAAATGGCACGATCGATCTTGCGGATCATGCCGGACAGCGCTTTGCCAGCACCGATTTCCCATGTCTCAGTCACGCCTTGCGCCGCCATGAACTGCACGCTTTCACGCCAGCGAACCGAACCCGTCACCTGTTCAACCAACAACTGGCGGATCAGATCCGGATCACTGACTGCTTCGGCGCGTACATTGGCCACCAAAGGCACCGAGGGCACCTTTACTTCGACGGCAGCAAGCGCTTCCGCCATGACATCTGCCGCAGGCTGCATCAGCGCGCAGTGAAATGGAGCACTTACAGGCAACATAACGGCACGTTTTGCGCCTTTCTCTTTGGCAATCTCGGCGGCACGCTCGACAGCAGCCTTGGAACCGGACACAACGACCTGAGTTGGATCGTTGTCATTGGCAGCCTGACAGACCTCTCCCTGCGCGGCTTCTTCTGCAACGGCGCGTACCGCCTCCAGACCCAATCCAAGAATGGCCGCCATTGCACCCTCGCCTACGGGTACGGCACTTTGCATCGCCTGACCACGGGTGCGCAACAGGCGCGCGGTGTCCGCGATCGACAAAGCCCCTGCAGCTGCAAGAGCCGAGTATTCGCCCAAAGAATGGCCCGCCACAAAAGCCGCCTTGTTGACGGAAACACCTTCGGTTTCCAGCGCTCGCATCGCCGCCATGGATGTTGCCATAAGAGCCGGCTGAGCATTCTGAGTCAGCGTCAAATCGGCGATGTCGCCTTCCCAGATTGCGCTGCTCAGCTTTTCTCCCAGTGCCTCGTCCACCTCATCGAAGACGGCCTGTGCCGCAGGATAGGCATCGGCCAGTGCTTTGCCCATACCGATGGTCTGGGCGCCCTGCCCCGGAAAAACGAACGCGAGTGTCATTGCAACCTCATGGATAATGTCAGGTTGCGGCGGGGTGTAAACTGACTGATCGTCTGGCACAAGCACTGCCTGTGTTCTGCATTCTGGCACCTTGGCTGTGCACAAGCGCTTACTTGTGCCGACCTCCGATAACCTTAACTTGGGCGCAGCACAGAATCCCGGAGCGTTGCACCCATGGCCTCGACCAATTCCTTCTCAAGCTACGGAAGTGTCGCAAAGACGTTTCACTGGCTCACCGCGTTGCTGATCTTCACGGCCCTGCCGCTCGGCTGGATCGCGGACAACCTAGCCTACGCCGTATTGCATGCCCCCATAGCCCCAAGCGAGGCCGAAATCGCACGCGCGGCGCGCATATTCTCATTGCACAAAACCGTTGGCGTCACCGTGTTCTTCGTTGCTTTGGCTCGGATAGTGTGGGCCTTCACGCAAACCAAGCCCGGCCTGTTGAATGCCGACAACAAGCCCGAGGCTTTCGCCGCCGAAACTGTCCACTGGCTTCTCTATGGGTCACTGGTGCTTGTGCCACTCACCGGTTGGGTGCACCACGCCGCAACCGAAGGGTTTGCTCCAATCCTCTGGCCCTTCGGCCAAAATCTGCCTTTTGTACCGAAATCAACCATTGTGGCCGAGGTGACAGGCGTTCTGCATTGGCTGTTCATGTGGACGCTCGTCGGCGCGCTGGTCCTGCATGTTGCCGGAGCGTTGAAGCATCACGTCATAGACAAAGACAGCACGTTACGCAGGATGTTGCCGGGTGGGTCTGACGCACCGGAGCCTCCACGGCAGCACCATTCCCTTGTCCCCGCCGTCGCCGCGGTGGCCGTTTGGGCGCTTGCCCTCACCGGCGGCTGGGTCTCTGGCGAGTTTGCACGTGAGGCCGACGATGATGACGCCGATGTCCAACTGGCCGAGGTGCAATCAGACTGGCAGGTTCAGAACGGCACCCTGTCCATTACGATCTCGCAATTGGGCAGCCCTGTCACCGGCTCGTTCTCCGACTGGACGGCCGCAATTGCTTTTGACGAACCCACTGACCCCGGCCCGGCCGGGTCCGCCGAAGTCACGATTGCAATAGGATCTCTCAGCCTCGGAACCGTAACTGAACAGGCCATGGGGGCGGATTTCTTCGACAACGCCCAGTTTCCGACGGCCCAGTTCACAGCTGACCTTTTCAGAACCGAAAGCGGATACGAAGCACGCGGACCGCTGACAATCCGTGACAAGACGATCGATATCACACTCCCCTTTTCGCTGGACCTTCAGGACGGCACCGCGACCATGGCTGGCTCGGTTGACCTGAACCGGTTGGATTTTGACGTAGGCACATCACAGCCCACAGAAGACTCGCTCGGCTTCACCGTAACAGTGACCGTAGAACTCGCTGCGTCTCGCGGACAGTAATGCAAAAAAAACCGCCGGTGATCCTATCACCGGCGGTTTTATTGTTCGTTGTCTTGCGATTATTCGGCTTTTTGCGCTTCGACCGAGATCTGCACCTGCACTTCGTCGCTGACAAACGGTGCGAACTGGCCCAAATCAAACTCACTACGGACCAGAGTTGTGGTGGCGTTGAAACCGGCCCATGGCTTGTTTGCCATTGGATGGGTATCAACCTTGTTCAATTTGGCATCCAGAACAACGGACTTGGTCACGCCGTTCATGGTGAGGTCGCCGGTGATCTTGGCAGTGTTTTCACCCGTCACTTCGATACCCGTCGAGGTAAAGGTGATCAGATCGCCCTCGGCCGCACCAAAGAAATCCTCGGTCATGAAGTGATCTTCACGCGGTTTCCAGCCAGTGAACATTTCCAGTACCGGCATGGATACGCTTACGCTGGAGGCGGCGGGATCTTCCTGATCAAACATGATTTCGCCCTCAAAACCCGAGAACATGCCGGTTGTGGTTGAAAAGCCCAAGTGGTCATAGCTGAAGACAACCTGACTGTGGCTCGAGTCCAACACGTATTTCTCGGCGCTGGCGAATGCCGTGGTCGCCGACACGGCCAGTGCAGCAGCAAGAAGGGTGGATTTCATAACAATCTCCGCGTTTTTGTGAATGCAAACCGTCTGGGTTGCTTACAAACAAAATGTGCCGCCTATTGGCGGCACACAACCTTTTTCGAGTCACAGCATCTGTTCCTTTTTGAACAGAATAAAATTCAGCCGAAAATTGTTACGCTCTTGCTCAGCTGTCCCTTCAGCGCTCGGCTGACATCCGCCGATTCAAGGGGAAGCTTCATCAAAAGGCTTCCGTCCACATCAAACAGGTGAACTTCGTTTTCTTCAAAACGTGCGCCACCCAGCGACTCATAGCTGCGGCGCAACACCGTCTGCGGGCGCCCGTCCTCGTTCTTTTGCAGAACACGGACTTCACGACGTATCGGATCAAAATAGGCATCCGGGCGCTGATCAAGGACTTCAATCGTCAGCAAACTGACACCGACGATCAGAAACAGCATCGAGGCCACCATCTTGATCGGCCAGACATCTGCGCCAACGATCGAACCCGGCATGAGCCACATCGAAAACGCCGAAAAGATCAGGAACGCTCCTACCAACCGCGCCAGGATCAAACGGGCCTTCCAGTTTGGCGCAAAGGCGATCATTACCGGCACCGAATGCTCAAAGCGCGAGCTTGCCGCTTCTTCCCGGTATGTGTTTGTATTTGTCGCGGTCATAACACTTCACCCTTTATCAGGTTACTGTCGAATTTCAGTTTCGTTCCGGGTAACGTCCGGTATGCAAAACAACTTTGAGCCGAAAAGCGTCAGCAATTGGGCGGCCCAAAGGAAAATGGGCGGCGTCTCAAAGGCACATGTGGCGGGGCTTGCTCCTGTAGTTCAAACGTGTATACGGGGCCATCCTTCGCAATCAAATGAATCGCGCAGCCTCTCGTGGCAGGGTCGCGAAGGACCGGATGGCCCCGCCTATGAAATGCGCCTTGATATAAACAGGAGTGCACATGCCACTGTATGAGCATGTAATGATCGCGCGTCAGGATCTGTCCAACGCGCAGGCGGAAAGCCTCGTCGAACATTTCGGCACCGTTCTGGCTGACAACGGCGGCAAGCTTGTCGACAGCGAGTATTGGGGCGTCAAGACGATGGCCTACAAGATCAACAAGAATCGCAAGGGCCACTATGCCTTTCTGAAAACCGATTCCCCCTCGGGTGCGGTTCAGGAAATGGAACGCCTGATGCGTCTGCATGACGATGTCATGCGCGTTCTGACCATCAAGGTCGATGGCCACACCGATGGCCCATCGGTTCAGATGCAGAAGCGTGACGAGCGTGGCGACCGCCGCGAGCGTCGTTGATCAACGCCTGAGAAAAGGACACTAAACCATGGCCGCAAAACCATTTTTCCGCCGCCGCAAGGTCTGCCCGTTCTCGGGTGAGAACGCGCCGAAGATCGATTACAAAGACACCCGTCTGCTGCAGCGCTACATCTCTGAGCGTGGCAAGATCGTTCCATCCCGCATCACCGCCGTTTCGGCGAAAAAGCAGCGTGAGCTGGCCCGTGCTATCAAGCGCGCCCGCTTCCTCGCCCTGCTGCCGTACGCCGTGAAGTAAGGAGAGATTGACATGCAAGTTATCCTTCTCGAACGCGTTGCGAAACTGGGTCAGATGGGCGACGTCGTTGACGTAAAGTCCGGCTACGCCCGAAACTTCCTGCTGCCCCAGGGCAAAGCCCTGAGCGCATCGGACGCCAACATCGCGTCGTTCGAAGCCCAGAAAGCGCAGTTGGAAGCACGCAACCTGGAAACCAAGAAAGAAGCCGAAGCACTGGCTGAAAAGCTGGACGGACAGCAATTCGTAGTGATTCGCTCTGCATCAGATGCAGGTGCTCTGTACGGCTCGGTCACCCCGCGTGACGCCGCAGACGCTGCAACCGAAGCCGGATTCACCGTCGACAAAAAGCAGGTTATCCTGATCAATCCGATCAAGGAGCTGGGCCTGCACTCTGTTGCAGTCAAGCTGCACCCCGAAGTCGAAGTCGAAATCAAAATGAACGTGGCGCGTTCGGAAGAAGAAGCCGAACTGCAAGCCTCGGGCAAATCGATCCAGGAACTGGCCGCAGAAGAAGAAGCAGCCGCTGAATTCGAGATTGCTGAACTGTTTGACGACATCGGCTCGGCCGCGTCCGAGGACGAAGAGCTGGCTTCGGAAGCAGCCCCTGCTGAGGAAGACGAAGCCAAAGCCTGATCCGGCGACGCTTCGAATACTATTAAGGCCGTGCTTCAGCGCGGCCTTTTTTGTGTTTCCGAGCCAAACCAGCAAATTTCAGCCCAACTCCATCCACAATCTTGCAGCAAAATACTCAGGCCATATCATTGCCACTCGAAGTCCGGAGAAACAAAATGCCCTCGTTCACCCGTCGCAATTTCTTGGCACTCTTATTGACAGCACCGATAGCTGCTTGCAGTGCAGGAGTAGTATCCAAGGCAGAAACACCGCTATTCAACCCTCCGCTTTATCCAAACGAAACGCCGGAACTTCGCGCGTCGATCAACAAATGGGCAGACCACTACCAGCTTCCGCGAGAGCTTGTTCACAAGCTGGCTATTCGCGAAAGCACACATCGCCCCTGGGCCGTCAACCGCCCCTATTACGGCCTGCTACAGATCCTTCCGGCTACCGCGCGCTCTATGGGATACACCGGAAACGCCAAAGGCCTGTTGGACGCGGACACCAACCTCGAGTTTGCCGGGAAATACCTTCGCGGCGCCTGGCTTCTGTCTGATGGCAATCAGGATCGGGCCATATTTCTCTATGCCAAAGGGTTTTACCCCGAGGCCAAAGCGCGCGGATTGTTGGTGGAAACTGGACTGAAATCCGCCAACTGACGGTGATTGGCGTCAGAAAGCCGCGTGATTTTAGCACTTTTTACCGAATAGTGACAAAAATGTTCTATTGAATGTCTCAATATTTTGAAATGAGCAGACAATTAGTACCTCGCCTTGTCATGTTTAGGAAAGTGTGGTGTTCTGACTCGGTGAGGTAAACGGGTTCCACTCTGTGTTATATGCATGCTCGACGACACCATCGAGCTGTAAGATGGGCCGCAGCTAGTAGGCACCACATGGAAATTGTCGATCTGAGCACACTGCCGGATTCCGAGGTTCGTTACACCGAATTTCTAAGGCAAATCTGTGAGAAGCATGACATGGATCATGCCGCTTATGCTGGCATGAACCCTGCTGCTGGCACGGTGGCCGGCTTTGTGACGTATGACGATGCCTGGAATGAGCACTACACAAACCAGGGTCTGATCATGATCGACCCGACCATCCATATGGCCCGCCGCAGCATTGCGCCAGTGGATTGGAGCCGCTTGGAGCGAAGCCCTGACTTCCAACGTGTATTCCGGGATGCCCATGATTTTGGACTGCCCAACCAAGGCGTTACAATACCCGTGCGCGGTCCCTACGGGGATATCGGCCTGTTGAGCGCAACGCGCAACTGCAGCAAAGAGGAATGGCGCAAGCTATACACGCATGTCATCAGTGACTTGCAGTCCATGGCGGTGCACATCCATGACAACGTCGTTTCGTCGGACGAATTGACCAGCGCGCTGTATCATCCAACGCTCTCCAGACGTGAAACAGAGATTTTGCAGTGGGTCGCGGCAGGGAAATCGCAACAGGACATCGGCGATATTTTGTCTATTTCGCACCGAACCGTAGAAGTGCACTTGCGTTCCAGCCGAGAAAAGCTTAGTGCGCTGACCACCCCTCAGGCCGTTGGCCGGGCGATTGCAATTGGGCTTATTACCCCAAGTTAAACAAAAAAAACGCCAAATTTCGCCAAAATACGGGAAACCCCCAATAGAAAAACTCCCCGAGTCCGGTAACTTCAAGGTTACCGAACAACCACTCGAAGGGGGAAGAAATGATCATCGTGGTAGATGGCCTGAACAGACATTTGTTCAGCGAAGTTCTTGACGAAATGTTCGAGTTGAGAGCACGTGTTTTTGGGGGACGTCTAGGATGGGACGTTAACATTCAAGACGGAAAAGAAATCGACGAGTTCGATCACCTGGACCCGGCATATGTAATCGGACTCGACGACGAGGGGAATGTCGTCGCAGCCGTGCGTGCCCTCCAGACCACCGGACCTCACATGTTGTCGGATGTCTTTTCGTCGATTCTTTGTGGCGAAGCACCACTTCGCAGCGCAACCATGTGGGAATCGACCCGCTTCTGCGTAGACACGCAACGCCTCACTCGTGGCAAAGAAAAGAACTCGGTCTCATACGCAACTTGCGAGTTGATGATCGGATCTTTGGAATATGCAAAGAATGCAGGTATTCAGGACATCATCACCGTGATCGATCCGGTCATGGATCGGGTGCTGAAGCGTTCGAACTGCGCTCCATACGACTATGTCGGCAAAACAGTGCCAATGGGCAAAGTTCATGCCTTGGCCGCTCTGCTGGACTGCACGGAAGAACGCATCGCCGGCCTGCGTGAGTTTGCGGGCATTCACAACGATGTCTTTATGGACGAAGAAGAGGCGTTGGATCTGTTTGCCGCGAAGAAAGCCGCAGAACAAAACCCGGCGAACCAGGATCACAAACCACTTACCGACCTCGAGAAATACTTTGTGGAACAGATGAGCGCTGCAAAAACGGAAGCTGAACGGCAGGACGTCCTTAAGCTGATCGAAGCGCTCACGGATACTTTCACGCCAGAGCAAAGAACCGCTCTTTTAGAAACCCCCCGTGCTTTTGCTCATGAGGCCTGACCCCCTCACCTCATAGATACAAAAGCCACCCATGCGGAGCCGTCTGATTTCAGGCGGCTCCGTTTTTTTGTCCCTTCTGCTGATGAAGGGAAGGAAGAGGATTATTCCTCTTCCAGTGCCTCGACAGCTTTCTGCAGGTCGTCCTTGCTGACTTCCTTGTCAGTGACCTGAGCCAGTTCCAACACGTAATCGACAACCTTGTCTTCAAAGATCGGCGCTCGCAGTTGCTGTTGCATCTGCGCGTTCTGCTGCACGAACTCAAAGAACTGACGTTCCTGACCCGGGTACTGGCGCGCCTGATTCATGATCGCCTGTGTCATCTCGGCGTCGGTAACTTCAACCTCGGCCTTCTGGCCCAGTTCAGCCAACAACAGGCCCAGACGCACGCGGCGCTCGGCCAGCTTGTTGTGCTCGTCCGTGGGCTCGATCGGATCGTGGTCGTGGCCTTCGACTTCAGGATTTTCTTCGTGCCACAGCTGATGCGCAATCTGCTTTGCTTCGGCTTCAACCAGCGACGGCGGCAGATCGAACGAGACTTTCTCATCCAATGCGTCCAGCAGAGCACGCTTCATCACAGCGCGCGACGCGCCGGCATATTCGGCTTCCAGACGTTCTGCGATCTGGCCTTTCAGGGCTTCCAGGTCTTCGGCGCCAAATTTCTTAGCCAGTTCGTCGTTCACTTCCGCTGCAACCGGTTCTTTAACTTCCTTGATGGTGCAGGTGAAAACAGCGTCTTTGCCGGCCAGATGCTCGGCACCGTATTCCTCAGGGAACGTGACGTTGACGTCTTTTACTTCCTCGGCTTTCACGCCAACCAGCTGTTCTTCGAAGCCAGGGATGAAGCTGTTCGAGCCCAGAACCAACGGGTAATCTTCTGCCGAACCACCTTCGAATTCCTCGCCATCAACCTTACCGACGAAATCGAACACGATCTGGTCTCCGTCCTTGGCCTTCGACCCCTTGCGGCGCGCTTTGAAGTCCTGAGCGGTTTCGGCCAGGTTGTTCAGCGCTTCTTCGACGGCCGCATCATCAGCTTTGACGATCAGTTTTTCCAGCTTCGCTGATTTAAGGTCGACTTCCGGGATCGCTGGCAGCGCCTCATAGGACATGGCGACTTCAACGTCATCGCCTTCTTTCCAGTCCTCATTGGTCATCTTGACCTCGGGCTGCAGCGCGGGGCGGTCACCGCTGTCTTCGAAATGCTTGTTCATGGCGCCATCGATGGTTTCCTGCATCGCCTCGCCCAAAAGGCGTTGGCCAAACTGCTTTTTCAGCAGCGCCATTGGCACTTTACCTTTGCGGAAACCTTTCATTTCGATTTCCGGCTGCGCTTCAGTCAGCTTTTCGTTGACCTTCTCGTCCAGCTCGGCTGCGGACACAACGATGTTGTAGCCACGTTTCAGACCTTCGTTCAGCGTCTCGGTAACCTGCATTATGGTAGTCCCCATAGGATTCGGGGCGCGCAAAAAGGGCGCGCCGGGCAAATTTGACGCCTTCTATTTGCCCAGCCGCCCACGCGCAAGGGGCAAAGGCTGAATCCAGTGGTATTTGATCACCAAAACCGCAAAAAAGAACGCCCCGGAAACCAGGGCGTTCGCGTTTGGATCAGTCAGACGATCAGAACTTCCAGCGTGCGCCCAGAACCCATGCTTCGTTGTTGTCAAAGGATGTGCCGTCATCGAAATCGTGGTTGCGGTATTTCAGGTAAACATCCGTATTGAACGCCTCGACCTTCTGCACGACCGCGATACCCCAGGCTTTGGTATCCGAGCCGTTGCTCTCGAAATCCGAGCCATCATAATAGTCGATGCCGACGCCGGTCTTGCCCCAGGACACCCAGTTGCCTTCGTACGAGATCTTACCATACCAATAGTTCGGATCCGTAGCACCGGCCTGGTCATCGTCGCGCGTACCGCCTGCAACCGTAAAGCCCAAACCGCTGGGCAGCAGAACAGACGCCGAACCAATGGTGTCTTTGCGGTCGCCCGAATTGTCATCGCGTTCGCGCACCGAATAGGCAACGGCTGCCGCGAATTCCACACCGCCAGCAAAGGTGTTTTCATAGAACAGGCCGACGTCGTAATAATCGTCATCATCGCTGCTGGACAAAATGTTCTGACCATAAGCAAAACCGGCCGAAAACCCGTTGATGGCTGGGGTATCATACCGCACCCGTCCACGGCGCGCGCCGTCAAAGTTGCTTGAGCTGTCGCCAACCGTAATACCGCTCAGAAAACCGGTCGTGTCGCGATAGAAGAACCCTGCATTTTCATCGTTGGTAAACGAATACAGCGCGGTTCCGACATATGACAGATCAACCTCTGCGGCTCCATCAGCGACCATGCTGCCCTGACCTGCCGAAAACTTGCCGTAGCCACCTTTCAGCGAAAAATCCACGTGGCGAATGTCTTCACGATTCCAACCATCTGCGTTGGTTCCGAATTGATCGGCCGACGCCGAACCCGGCAGGCCAAGGCCTGTTTCCAACCAAAATTGGAACTCGTTACTTCCATATGGCTGCACAAGACGCAGGCCGACACGGCTGTTCGACAGATCGTTGTCGAGAACTCGGGTCTCGGTATCCTGTCCGTCATCCACCGAGATCAAGGCGGGGTGCAGCTGTCCATACAGCAGTACATATCCGCCGCTATTATTTTCGTACTTCATTTCCGCCGCAGCCGGGATGGCGGTCGTCGCAGTCAGAACAGCGGCTACTGATATCGGTTTAATGTTAAGGTTCATTTCACTCACCATGAAAGGTTCGGGGTTCAGGTACTGTCCAATTGTTTACAAACTGCGAGCGTTCCAGTGGTCCGCATTCACTCCCTCGCAAACATTGCAAATTCGCAACAGATCTCATCGAATACGCGACCATTTAACATTATAAATCATACAGTTACGAATCTTACCACAAGTTTACAGCAAATTGTGCAAATGAATTGTGGCCTCCGGCTATGCGTCTGGCAAACATTCGGTCTGCATTGACGCGGACCTTGACGGCGAATTTCCGCCGACTCGCCGTGAATTGAGCCGTTCCACGCCCAACCCACTCAGATATTCAACTTTTTCAAAACGTCCGGCACCTGTTCCGGCAAATCTTCCGCGATCAAACCCGGCCCGAACTGGCGCGCGCATTCCACATGTAACCACGCCGCAGTTTCCGCCGCCTGTATCGGCGAAAAACCTCGCGCCAGCAGACCTGCGATGAATCCTGCAAGCACATCGCCGGCCCCAGCGGTCGCCAGCCAGGGGGCCGCTCTTTCGTATACGGCCGCGTTGACCACGCATCGTCCGTCTGGCGCAGCGATCACCGTGTCCGGACCCTTGAACAGAATCACGCACCCAGCTCGTTTTGCAGCAGCACGCGTTGCGTCCACCTTGGAATACGCCGGTCCCTTGGTCGGGTGCGCGTTCATCTCCCCGGCAACATCCGGAAACAACCGGGCGAATTCCCCGCCATGCGGCGTGAGTACACATTTGCCGTGCAAATGCGCGAACAGGGTGTCGGGATCCTCGGCAAAGGCTGACAGAGCATCCGCGTCCAACACGGTTGCCCGCCGTGCGGCCAAGGCCATAGGCACAAGTGCCTGCGCCCTCGCCAATCCAAGCGCAGGCCCCAGGCAAAGCGCATTCAGGCGCGTATCCTCCAGTATTTCGGACAAATCATCGGTCCCGTCCACCCGCTGCAACATGAGGGCCGTGATCTGGCTGGCCGCTTCCGTCTGCGCTGACGGCGGCACGCCCAGCGTCACCAGACCCGCCCCAATCCGCAAAGCCCCCCGCGCCGCCAATCGCGCAGCACCTGTTTTGCCCGAGCCTCCGGACAGGATCAAAGCGTGGCCATGCGAATATTTGTGGTCGACCGAAGCTTTCAAAAGCTTCATCCTGTCGGGATGGGCCATGTGAACGATCTGACTGTCCTCCCATGTTTCGAGGCCAATCGACTTGGTTCGTACCGTTCCGCAGGTTACCGGACCATCACCCAGCACATGCCCCAGCTTTCTGCTATGAAACGTCACCGCCATGTCTGCAACTATCGCATCGCCAAGAATGCGACCACTGTCGGCGCACAAGCCGCTTGGCGCGTCAATTGCGACGACCTTTACGCCTCGATCTCGCAGCAGGGTTCTAGCCGGTGCGTTGGTCAACATTGAAAACACACCCGCAAATGGTCGGGTGAGACCCGTGCCAAAAACCCCGTCGACCACCAGGTCAATTTCATTCGGAAACCGAAGAAAATCATCCTCTAACGGGGCGGGGTCGACGGCGAATACGCAAACTTCGTTCTTTGTTTCCCATCTCTCATAATTCACCCGCGCATCCGGTGGCAGCTTTTCCGGGTTCCCGTAAAGAAACACCTCAACCTCCCACCCCAGCTCCTGCAAAAGCCGCGCCACAACAAACCCGTCACCTCCGTTGTTGCCTGGTCCGCACAGCACCACTGCGCGCAGCGGATCCTCTTCATCTGGCCCCAAATACCCCGGGGAGCGCGAGGGGCTGGCCCCTCGCCTGTCCAACACCGGCCATTCCTCGAAAATCGCGTCAACAACACCCTGCCCGGCCCGCTCCATCAGCTCCAGACCGGTCACCTCACCGGATGTGATGGCGGCTTGCTCGATGGTCCGCATCTGTGCCGCTGTCAGCAATTCCATCCTTTCACCCCTCGCTCGATTCTATTTTGATTACTTTTTGTGCATATCGCTCAAAAATTAGCGCCAAGCCGTTTTTCCAAGCGTTCCGACCCGCACGATATCGCAATCACATTGCCGCCCGATCTTAGACGTGATCACTGCCCCTGAGACAACCATTCAAGGTGAACCGGGATGAAAAAGATCGAAGCGATCATCAAGCCGTTCAAACTGGACGAAGTGAAAGAGGCATTGCAGGATGTGGGCGTCCAGGGCCTCAGCGTCATCGAGGTCAAGGGTTTCGGTCGCCAGAAAGGCCATACCGAGCTGTATCGCGGCGCCGAGTATGTCGTCGATTTTCTGCCCAAGGTTAAGGTCGAGGTCGTATTGGACGACGACCAGGTCGACGCCGCCGTCGAGGCCATCGTGTCGGCCGCCAAAACCGACAAGATCGGAGACGGCAAGATTTTCGTGTCCCCCGTCGACCAAGCCATTCGTATCCGGACCGGTGAAACCGGCTCGGACGCACTATAACCCACAAGATTACTGACACATCTATCAGAAGGACCAAGGGAATGAGCGTAGACGCAGTTCTCAATACAATCCGCGAAGAAGACGTCGCCTATGTCGACATCCGTTTCACTGACGTGCGCGGCAAGCTGCAGCACGTGACGGTGGACGTCGATCTGGTCGATGAAGACTTCCTGGAAGAAGGCTTCATGTTTGACGGCTCGTCCATTGCAGGCTGGAAGTCGATCGAAAACTCGGACATGAAACTGATCGCCGACACGACATCGGCTTATATCGACCCGTTCTATGCTGAAAAGACACTGTGTCTGCACTGCTCGATCGTTGAACCCGACACCGGTGAAGCCTATGGCCGCGACCCGCGCGGAACCGCGCAGAAAGCCGAAGCCTACCTGAAGTCCAGCGGTATCGGTGACGTTGCCTACATGGGCCCCGAAGCTGAATTCTTCCTGTTTGATGACGTTCGTTTTTCAAACAGCATCAACAAAGTATCCTTCGAAGTTGATGCAACAGATGCGTCGTGGAACACCGACACCGAATACGAGATGGGAAACATGGGCCACCGTCCGGGCGTCAAGGGCGGCTACTTCCCGGTCAACCCCATCGACGAAGCTCAGGACCTGCGTTCGGAAATGCTGTCGACCATGAAGCGCCTGGGCATGAAGGTCGACAAGCACCACCACGAAGTGGCCTCGTGCCAGCACGAGCTAGGCCTGATCTTCGACAGCCTGACCAAGCAGGCCGACGAGTTGCAGAAGTACAAGTACGTCATCCACAACGTCGCGCACGCCTACGGCAAATCGGCCACGTTCATGCCGAAGCCGATCGCAGGTGACAACGGCACCGGCATGCACGTGAACATGTCGATCTGGAAAGACGGCAAGCCGCTGTTCGCTGGCGACAAATACGCCGACCTGTCGGACGAGGCGCTGTACTTCATCGGCGGTATCCTGAAACACGCCAAGACCCTGAACGCCTTCACCAACCCGTCGACCAACAGCTACAAGCGCTTGATCCCCGGGTTTGAAGCCCCTGTTCTGCGCGCCTATTCGGCACGCAACCGTTCAGGTTGTGTGCGTATTCCATGGACCGAAAGCCCCAAGGCCAAACGTGTCGAAGCGCGCTTCCCCGATCCGGCAGCCAACCCCTATCTGGCGTTTGCCGCCCTGCTTATGGCCGGCCTGGACGGCATCAAGAACAAGATCAATCCCGGCGAGGCGATGGACAAGAACCTGTACGACTTGCCCGCCGAGGAACTGGCTGACATCCCGACCGTCTGCGGCAGCTTGCGCGAGGCTCTGGAAGCTCTGGCATCCGATCACGACTTCCTGCTTCAGGGCGATGTGTTCACCAAAGACCAGATCGACGGCTACATCGCACTGAAGATGGAAGAGGTGGAAACCTACGAGCACACGCCGCACCCGGTGGAGTACGGTATGTACTACAGCTGCTAAGCTGAGTACTGGAACGAATTGTCAGGGCGCCCGTTTGGGCGCCCTTGTCATTTCCGCCCACAAGATTTGACGCACCGCCTTTGTTCCAACAAACTGGTGAGAAAACTCCCGATCGGAGACAACAGCATGCCTCGCGATACTTCACCTTTCTCGAAATTCTCAAACCTTGTGACATCCGAACAGGAACTGAGACGGATCTCTGGCCATCCGCTGCCACAGATCGTTGCCAAGGAGTTGTCCTCACTCGATCAGATGTGCCGCGATTTCATCGCGATCTCACCGTTTTGCCTGATCGCATCGGCCAACCCGGACGGGCACCTTGATGTTTCCCCCCGTGGCGACCCGCCCGGCTTTGTTCAGGTGCTGTCCGATACGCTGATCGCGATCCCCGATCGACCAGGCAACAAACGCGTGGATACGTTCCACAATGTTCTGAAGGACCCGCGCGTCAGTGTAATCTTCTTTGTTCCAGGCAAGATGGAGACGCTCCGCATTCGCGGCACAGCCCGCATTTGTACCGCCCCCCAGTTGCTGGATAGTATGGCCGTTGACGAACACCCACCCAAACTTGCCCTGCTCATTCATGTCGAGACTGCATTCGCACACTGTCCGAAATGTGTGATCCGCTCGCACCTGTGGCAGCCCGAAGACTGGCCGGACTCGACCAACCTGCCAAACATGAATGCAATGATGGTGAAACACGCCCACATCAAGGCCACCCCTGAGAAATGGTTCGAAACGTTAAGGGAAAAGGGCGAGTTGGACCTTTACTAACCGCTTTGCCCGAGACGCAGCCCACGCTAGGCTAACCGCAGATTTCAGTTTCATCGGATTACGCCCATGTTTCGCCTAGCCACCATTCTTGCCCTTTCCCTGACCTCCCCGGTTCTGGCCGCACCCTGCGGGAACACCAGCGCAGGGTTCGAGGCTTGGAAGGCAGATTTTGCCAAACAGGCACGCAAGGCGGGGGTAAAAAAGAAGGGGCTGCAAGCGCTGTCTCAGACACAGTATGCTTCGCGGACGATTGCTGCGGATCGCAATCAGAAGAGCTTTAAATACTCGCTGGACAAATTCATGCGAGTTCGAGGGGCCGATACAATTGTCGCACAGGGCCGCAAACGCAAAGCCGCCAATCCGAACTACTATGCAGCCTTTGAGCGGCAATACGGTGTACCTGCCGGCGTTCTGATCGCCATTCACGGCATGGAAACCGGCTTTGGCAATTTCATGGGCGACAGTCAGGTTGTTTCCGCAATCACAACACTGGCCTATGATTGTCGCAGATCCGAGTTCTTCATTCCCCACGCAATTGGGGCACTGAAACTGGTCGACATGGGCAGCATTACGATGGCGACAAAAGGGGCAAAACATGGCGAGCTGGGCCACACACAATTCCTGCCAGGCAACGCCCTGACCTATGGTGTCGATGCCACCGGGGACCGGCGCGTGGATTTCTACAACATGACGGATGCACTGGCCTCAACCGCTAATTTTCTTCGAAAGAAAGGGTGGAAGCCAGGGCGCGGCTATCAACCCGGAGAACCAAATTATCGCGTCTTGCAGCAGTGGAATGCAGCCTCTGTCTATCAGCAATCCATCGCAATCATGGGCGCCCGAATCGACAAATAGCCCCGCCGCACCGGCAACACGTGCTGCGCCCGATTTCGCCACATTTCCGCCACAGTGACAAACAAAAGCCTTTAGTTGCTTGGTTTCCAAAGCGTAACCAATCGCCGGGAAATTTCACTTTTTTGCATTTTTCGCCCAATTCTCTCCAAGAAGAGGTGCTAGCCTCTAGCTAACAGAACGTAATAAAGGACGGGGCAGTGGCTCGGAAGCACAGCTACCATGGTGGCCTGCAATTTGACGGCGACGCAACCGGCGCGATAGAGCGCTTTGGATCTATCGTTGCCACGACGCTGGAAGACTACGGTCATCTGGTCGAACGCAAGACCCTGCTCAGCGCAACCGAGGCCAGCATCGTCTCGAGCCAGTATCTTGTACGTATGACTCTGGATACCGGCGCCTCCGAACAGCAAGACCGTTACGAGCGCATGGATCGCGCCGCGGGGTTGAAAACCATGGCAAGGCCCCGCGTGTCGCATCCGCAAAACAGATTGGTACTAACGATCACGCCAGTCTCGCCACTTTTGGATGACGCCGAGATATCCGAACTGATGCTGGTGGTTACACTGTATCGTATGGTCGATATCTGTTCGACCCGGCGGGTCGAATGGTTATCACCGCACACGGTTCTTACCGTTGAGCATTTCATGAGCGCCTTTGACACGCTGACACCAAGCAGGGCAACGCGGGACCGCAAGCAAATCTTTCAGTCACTGACCGGACAGTTCGCCGGGGTGAAACAGACGGAACAGGATGACGCGATCAACGCCCCTCTTGCTCCTGCCGCGCGTCCGATTCAACTGACGGATGAACAATTGCTCAGCATCGCTTTTCGAAGCGACGAAGCCGACCTGCCAGGCCAGAATGAACCCGGCGCTGCCATCACCGAGGAAGATGACAGGCCAAGCGACATCCTCCGTCTCAGCAGCTGGTGCATGACCGGAGTATTGGCCAGCGTTTCGGCACCGATTGCCGTATCGATGGCCGCAGTCAACCTGATCCGGGGCGAGGATTTCCGCCTCAACACGCAGGTGCTTGTGTTCACTTTCGCCATTTTCGCGCTGAATGCTAGTAACGCGTTAGCAGATGTAGCTGGCGCCTTGGGCATGTAAAAGAATTACCGAAGACCCTCCTAGGAGGCCCCGCCATCAGGCGGGGTTTTCCGTTTCCGGGATCGCGTTTGCGGCCAGAACGTATGTGTGGATGGAAAACACGATCGCGTTGGTTTTCGGCAAACGCAATAACGTCTGCCGCTCGCTTCGCAGATAAGACGCCTGACGCGGGTCCCGTATTTCGCGCGGCTCACTGGCACTGCGAGGCTGGAAAAGCTCCGGGTCTTCGTACCACAGGGCATTGAAGCGCCAAAGCGGGCGGCCGGGTTGAATACCGTCAAACAGCCTCTGCACCCGCTTCGCGAGATTGGCATCATAGCTTTCCACGGGCACGTGGATATCAATCAGCGGTCGCATGAATTTCTCAGACAAACGCCAACTGGCGGGAAAACACAGTATGGCACCCGTCAGTACATGTTCATCTGCCCGTTTCTGCAGGATGCAAAAATCCTCCTGTACCAGCCTGCACAGCGTATCAAGCGGACGATCCCGGTCGATCGCGACTGATACACCGTCCGGTCGTACGACCTCTGCACCGGCCGTGGGATAGATCTGCATCAGCACCAGATCCAGTAATTCCACGGCAGCAGGCTTGGCCTGAGGATCGAGCGCGAGAACGTCGTCACGCCGCTCAGCCAACACTTCCTCGCGGCGCTGCATCTGGTCGGCAAAGGCCTCATCCTGATGCAGCCAGCTTTCCATGGTTGCAGGTTGAATACCCGGCAAAGCGCGTGGGTTGCCGACATCATATGGGATTTTGTTTTGTAGAATACGCTTCATACCAGTGGCTTAGCACGCGCAGCTTTTCTTGTCGGTCGAAAACGACAACCTCGCCGTCGCATTTTTCTCAGACGATTGTTTCCGGCAGATGAATTGTAGTTGGATCAAGCAACGAGGCCAGCCATGAACCAGCACTACCGAGACACGCGCAAGATTGACCCCAGCCAAGGCGCGACGTTGGGCGATGGTACGCCAAACGAAAATGACAGGATCGAGATTGGGCCGACGCAACTTACGTTTGACGAATGGGCTGCTGCGGGGCTGGAGCTTCCCAATCTGGCACGGATGCGGGAACACCGCTGGAAGCGGCTGACGCAGGCCATCGTGGACCGCGGCTTTGGTGGCTTGCTGATTTTTGACCCGCTGAATATCCGCTATGCCACCGACAGCACGAACATGCAGCTGTGGAACACCCACAATCCGTTTCGGGCGGTCCTGCTGTGTGCAGATGGCTATATGGTGATCTGGGATTACAAGAACTCACCCTTCCTCAGCACCTTCAACCCACTTGTACGCGAGCAGCGCTCTGGCGCTGACCTGTTTTACTTTGACCGGGGCGACAAGGTTGACGTGGCCGCGGATGTATTCTCGAACGAGGTACGCGTGCTGGTCGAAGAACACAGCGGCGGCAACAAGCGTCTAGCTGTCGACAAAATCATGCTGCACGGATTGCGCGCGCTTGAGGCGCAGGGGTTCGACATAATGGAAGGCGAAGAGCTGACCGAAAAGACCCGCGCCGTCAAAGGGCCCGACGAAATCCTCGCCATGCGCTGCGCCAGCCATGCCTGCGAAACTGCCGTTGCTGAAATGGAAAATTTTGCCCGTGCCAATGTTGGCGATGGCAAGACCTCAGAAGATGATATCTGGGCTGTTCTTCACGCCGAAAACATCAAGCGTGGTGGAGAGTGGATCGAAACCCGCCTGCTGGCTTCGGGTCAGCGGACCAACCCTTGGTTTCAGGAATGCGGCCCGCGCATCACCCAGCAGAACGAGATCATCTCGTTCGACACCGACCTTATTGGATCTTATGGGATTTGCGTCGACATTTCCCGCAGTTGGTGGATTGGCGATCAGAAGCCGCGCGAAGACATGATCTACGCCATGCAACACGCGCATGAGCACATCATGACCAATATGGAAATGCTCAAACCCGGCGTGATGATCCCTGAACTGACTGCAAATTCCCACAGGCTGGACGAAAAGTTTCAGGCGCAGAAATATGGCTGCCTGATGCACGGCGTCGGCCTTTGCGATGAATGGCCGCTGGTTGCTTATCCGGACAAGGCGGTTGAGGGGGCTTACGATTATCCGCTGGAACCTGGAATGGTCTTGTGTGTCGAGGCCTGCGTGGGCGAAGTCGGCGGCGATTTCAGTATCAAATTGGAGGACCAGGTTCTCATAACCGAAGACGGATATGAAAACCTGACGAAATACCCCTTCGATGCCCGATTGATGGGATTCGATTGAGGCCAAAGCCTCATTCTGACCAATGCGACCGGCGAACGTTGCCGTGCCAGTCTTCGACAGTTGGACTTAACTGATCCTGAGGCCCGCTGAAGACAACGGGCCGGGACTGCCCGACGGCGAAGCCCAAAAGGCCAGCCAGAACAATCGCCAGAACTGTAACTGGAAGTATCTTGGGAAGGTGTGCGGCGGCGTCTGCATGTGTCATCTGTGTCTCCTTTATCAATTGCTGTGGTGAGTAGATGGGCCTGGCAATGCCATAAGTGAAACCAATGTTTGTTGAATAAAACATCACAATTTTTGATGTCCATCCAACCTACCCCAGAGTTACGACCGCTTCTGCCACTCACCTCAGGCATCTGTCAGATCGCAAAGCGCTCGCTTCGTTCTCACCTTCACGTGACGCGTTTGACATAAGGGTTGTGACCCGGCGGCCTTGAACACAGTATTGGGGATGTTTCCCGGAACCGCTCAAGGAGCCGACATGCCCACGGAACGCATCACTTTTGCCGGACATGACGGCAGCCAATTGGCCGCGCGGCTGGATTTGCCGGATGGTCCGGTCCTTGCGACGGCCCTGTTTGCCCATTGCTTCACCTGCTCCAAGGACATACCTGCGGCCCGGCGCATTTCGGCCCGTCTGGCGGCCATGGGAATTGCAGTGCTTCGGTTCGACTTTACCGGCCTGGGTCACTCCGAAGGAGAGTTCGCCAACACCACCTTCACTTCGAATGTCGAGGATCTGATCTCGGCCGCGCAATATCTGGCCGGACGAAACATGGCCCCTGCCCTGTTGATCGGTCACTCGCTTGGCGGCGCAGCGGTTTTGCGGGCGCGTGCCGGAATTCCGACGGTTAAGGCCATAGTCACCTTGGGCGCACCGGCCGATCCCTCTCATGTGTCCCATCATTTTGAGGATGCCCTGCCCCAGATCGAACAGGACGGCAGCGCCGAGGTTACCTTGGGCGGACGCCCGTTTCGAATTGGTAAAGCGTTTGTGGACGACATTGCGGGATCGGCCCTGTCTGCCTCGATCGCTGATCTCAAGGCCGCTCTGCTGATCCTGCACGCCCCTCGGGACGAAACGGTCAGCATCGACAACGCAAGCACCATCTTTCTGGCGGCAAAGCACCCAAAAAGCTTCGTCACCCTCGACGATGCCGATCACCTGATCACACGGGCCTCTGACGCTGAATATGCCGCGGATGTCATCTCGGCTTGGGTCTCGCGCTATCTGAAACTTTGCCCACCTGCGCCACCTCCTGGGGCGCCGGAAGGTGTCGTTCGCGTGACAGAGGCGGATCCGAATGGCTTCATGCAGGATATTCAGGCAGGTCCGCACCATCATGCAGTTGCAGATGAACCGGTGTCTTATGGCGGCACGGATAAGGGCATGTCGCCCTATGGCTTTGTCTCATCCGGTCTCGGCGCCTGTACGTCCATGACGATAAGAATGTATGCGCGACGCAAACACTGGCCACTGACCAGTGTCAGCGTCGATGTTTGCCATGACAAAGTTCATGCTCAGGATGCCGGTTTGGCAAATGAGGGCAAAGTGGATCAGTTCCGCCGCAAGATCCGCCTGAGTGGCCCGCTTGATCAGGAACAAAAACAGCGCTTGTTAGAGATCGCAGACAAATGTCCGGTTCACCGGACACTCGAAGGCTCGGCACATATAACAACCGAACTTCTTCCTTGAATGGAAGGCCGCCAGATTGGCGGCCCTCATGCCATCAGCGGCGTGGCGATGGCCGATGTATCGGCGGACGCGCGGCAGGTGGCCGTGCCGTTGGGGGCCTTGGCCGCGCAGGCGGTTTGGCAACCGGTGGTTTCGGACGATCCGGGCGCGTTGGTCGGTCTGGACGATTTGGCCGGTCCGGTGGATTGATATCCACATTGATGTCACGGCGGTAGTAATCGTTCCACAGCATCGAGTCATAGAACGGGTCATACCCGTATCCGACGCCAACTGTTACACCGTCACAGGCCGACAGCGACAAAGTCGCAGCCCCCAGCCCCAATGCGAGGGAAATCCGTTTGATCAGTCTAAAGCTCATCTTACCCCCCCTCACTGAAGCGACTGGAACGACGCGAATACGGCATTCAGATCGTCTGCATAATCCGGGTTTGCCCCGTCTCGCAAAATAGCAACGGCTATGGCGACGCGGTTGCGCGGCAAGTCAATGATGGTGGCCGTAAAGCTCACTCCCTTGCCATCCCTGCGCCCGGTCCCGCGATAGACCCGGGCGGGCAACCCGCCGATGCGGGTGTCGCTGGTGCTGGTGATGGTCGGGTCTTTAACCAGAAACTTGTCGATATCCTGCAAGTACCGGACACCATCCTGGATGGTTGCAACTCCGGCAGGCGAAACAAAGCCCATCCAGACCATATCGTCCGTTACTGGACGCAGCCCCATAACCCGTGCCACCGCACGCGGATCATCCAACCCGGTGTCTTCGATCTCTCGCGGGCCGCCTGTGCGCAGCACCCAGAAATCGGGCACGTCGAACCGAAACAGCGCGCGACCATCATCGGTATATGTCACCGGAGTGTCGGCCAATACTGATCCTGCCCCACCCAGCCAGACAGCGGCGCAAGCGGCAAGAATTGGAGATGATAAAAAACGCATATCTCAATAACCTGATAATTTCTTCGCCTTCAGCTTGGCCCCTGAAAGAGCGACTTGTCCAGCACTGCGTTGCAAAGACCCAAGAAAACCACGTTCTGGTATTGCCGTTCCCCACACATGTTGTCTGACTTTTGCAAGCATCGCACCCCAACTTGCAGACAAACGCATGATATCTATTTCGCATAGACCCCGACGGTCTGGCCGCCCGCATCATCAACGAAACGGATCGCTTCCCCATTTCGCCAGACGTCGTAGCAAGCCCACAAATCGGCAGGTGGCCATGTCGAGCAGTATTGATCCCCTCTCACCGCCCAGCGCCCGACACTGGGCCCGCCCGAGAAATACTGCGTGGTCATGCTGGCTTCAAAAACCTGCCAAACACCCGCGCCGTATTCCAGCTTCTTGCCCGCCAAGGTCGTCAGGATTTCCTCTCCGGACAGTTTCTGGAAGTCTCCGGCGACCAAAACACCCGGCCAAAGGGCGAAAAACAGGGCAAACCGTCTCATACCTGCTCTCACATCTTGTTCCCTTGCGCACAGGCGGCTAAACCCCGCGCCAACGCCTCATCCCAATCACAAAAAGGTGCTGCCGCCAATGATTCCCCGTTATTCCCGCCCTGACATGGTTGCCATCTGGTCGCCCGAAACCAAGTTTCGCATCTGGTTCGAAATCGAGGCCCACGCCTGCGATGCCATGGCCGATCTGGGCGTGATCCCGCGTGAGAATGCAGAAGCCGTTTGGAAGGCCAAGGATGTGGAATTCGACGTCGCCCGCATCGACGAGATCGAAGCCGTCACCAAACATGACGTCATCGCCTTCCTGACCCATCTCGCTGAACATGTTGGCAGTGAAGAGGCCCGGTTTGTGCACCAGGGCATGACCAGCTCGGACGTGCTGGACACGTGCTTCAACGTCCAGCTGACGCGCGCGGCCGACCTCCTGATCGCCGATCTTGAAGGGCTTCTGGCAGCGCTCAAGCGCCGCGCGATTGAACACAAGGACACGGTACGCATCGGTCGCAGCCACGGTATCCACGCAGAGCCCACAACAATGGGCCTGACCTTTGCCCGGTTCTATGCCGAGATGGACCGCAACCTGTCCCGCATGCGCGATGCCCGTTCGGAAATCGCAACTGGCGCGATCAGCGGCGCCGTCGGCACCTTCGCCAATATCGATCCCGCAGTCGAGGAACATGTCTGTGACAAACTGGGTCTTGTGCCCGAACCGATCAGCACCCAGGTGATTCCGCGCGACCGGCACGCGGCGTTCTTTGCGACGCTTGGCGTCATCGCCAGCAGTATCGAAAACATCGCTATCGAAATCCGCCACATGCAGCGGACAGAGGTATTAGAGGGCGCAGAATTCTTCTCGATGGGGCAAAAAGGCTCCTCGGCCATGCCGCACAAGAAAAACCCCGTGCTAACCGAGAACCTGACCGGGCTGGCGCGCATGGTGCGCGCAGCTGTGATCCCGGCAATGGAGAATGTGGCCCTGTGGCACGAACGCGATATCTCGCACTCGTCGGTCGAACGCATGATCGGGCCGGATGCCACGATCACTCTGGATTTTGCGCTGGCCCGCCTGACTGGTGTGATCGACAAGATGCTGATCTTCCCCGAAAACATGCTGGAAAACATGAACAAATTCCCCGGCCTTGTCATGAGCCAGCGGGTTCTGCTGGCCTTGACCCAAGCAGGGGTCAGCCGTGAGGATGCCTATGCCATGGTCCAGCGCAACGCGCTAAAGGTTTGGGAACACCGCACCGATTTCAAAGAGGAACTGCTGGCGGACGCCGATGTGACTGCCGCGCTCAGCCCCGAAGAAATCGAAGAGAAATTCGACCTCGGCTATCACACCAAGCACGTGGATACGATCTTCGCCCGGGTATTCGGCGAATAAGGTACGTGTCGACGCCCCCTTCGCACGGCCCGGTCTGTAATGCGCAGGCCGGGCCTTGTTTTTGCCAGACCGCCCGAAATCGGCTATTCTGTGGACGATCTTTTGGGGAGAGGCACCATGATCCGTACCGTTCTTTGCTCACTTGCACTTATTTGCGTGGCATCTGCCGGCCTTGCTTGCAGCGCGCATTCCAAACAGACGCAATCCTGCGCACCGGGCACAACCTGGGACACTGAAACGCAAAGCTGCACGAAATCGGTCAACAGCTGACGAATTTCTGTCCGACTTGTGAATAAAAGCAACCGTTCAACTGTTAGCTTTTTTGTAGATCGCACTATGATTTTGAGAGCAGCCCCGAGAACGGAGTAGGATTATGCGCCTTTTGTTAGCTTCAGCCCTTGCTTTGCAAGCCTTCGCCTTTGCCCCTGTGGTCCATGCCGCAGGCGGCGACAGCAGCAGCCCGCCGAAACCGACGAATACGACCAAGAAGTGTTTGTTCGGTCGGGTCTACGACGAATCCAGAGGTCGGTGCGTCAAACCCAACAAAACCAATCTATCGGATGATCAGCTATACGATGCCGTCCGCGAATTGGCCTATGACGGGCAGTATGGGCACGCTCAGGATATCCTGCGGATCATGGATCAGGACAATGACCGCGTGCTGACCTATTGGGGCTTTACCTACCGCAAGATGGGCGAGTTGGAGCTGGCGAACGTCTTTTATCAGAATGCCATCAATGCCAATCCCGACAATCTTCTGGCGCGCAGCTACATGGCGCAAGGCTTTGTAGCCGAAGGCAAAACCGATCTGGCAATCGAGCAATGGCGTGAGATCAAAGCCCGTGGCGGCGAAGGAACGTGGGCCGAGGCGTCCCTGCGCGACGCCATCCGGACAGGGTTGACCTACAACTACTGAGCTTCAGGGTTATTTAACCCGACTCTCCTAATCTGCCCGTTGTTCGGAATTTTTGGCACTACGGGCAGATGCAGGACACAAACGCATTGATACAAATGGCAAATGGGGGGTCAGCCCCTCTTGCTGCGGGGGATGACGGCGCGCCGAAAATTGTTCCGCGAACACTGACCGGCCGGCAAAAAGCGGCCGTTGTCGTGCGCCTTCTGTTGAACGAAGGCGCCGATATTCCACTTGAGGAATTGCCCGACGACCTGCAAGAGACGTTGACCCATCAGCTTGGGCAAATGGGCCTTGTGGATCGCGCAACTCTGGGCGCAGTGGCCCAGGAATTCAGCGATGCTCTGGACAACATCGGGCTGGCATTTCCACATGGGCTTGCAGGTGCATTGGACGCGGTGAACGGAAAGATCGCACCATCGACTGCCGCGCGCCTGCGCAAGCTCGCCGGGGTGCGCCAGATCGGCGATCCATGGCAACGCTTGCGTGACGTACCCATTGAGGATCTGGCAGCCATGGCTCAGGCGGAAAGCACCGAAGTGGCGGCTGTCATGCTTTCAAAAATGGATACCGCACAGGCGGCACAGATGCTGGGCCGCATGCCGGGCCCGGTTGCGCGACGAATTACCTATGCCATCTCGAAAACAACAAATGTCACCCCCGAAGCGGTTGAGCGCATTGGCTGGTCGCTGGCCGCGCAACTGGATCAGCAGCCTGCTCAGGCTTTCGACAATGGTCCCGGCGCGAGGGTCGGCGCGATCCTGAATCAGTCGCCGGCCGCTACACGAGACGACTTGTTGAACGCACTTGACGAGGACGACGCCGATTTCGCGGATTTGGTGCGCCAGTCGATCTTCACCTTTGCCCATATCTCAAGCCGCATTGCTGCCCGCGATGTTCCCGCCATCCTGCGCGAAGTGGAACAGCCGGTTCTTGTCACGGCGCTGGCGGGTGCCGCCGCTGATGATGACAAGGCTTCTGTTGAATTCATTCTGTCAAACATTTCGTCCCGCATGGCCGACAATCTGCGCGAGGAAATGGCCGAACGTGGTCGTGTCAAGCAAACAGAGGCCGAAGACACCATGACACAGGTCGTTGCCGCCATTCGCACTCTGGTCGACGCCGGTTCAATTACTCTGATCGAAAAAGATGATGAGGAAGATACGGCCTGATATGTGAAACTAGGAGTTTTGCGCTGTCCGATCACCTGATGCAGGTTCAGGCATTCTGCCCGTCTGGGCGCTTGAGCTTGCAGGCATCGGGCTGTATGTCTGTCTCAGCAATTCGCAACACGCGGTGAGACACCTCCATGCCCGTTGAAAAGTCGGAGCTCAGCCGGTTTGAGCTTGGGAAATACTATGTCGCCAATCTGTTTCTACAGGGGGTCATCGGCGTTATGCGCATGATTTCCTACGAACGGCGTATTGCAACAATGGGCGCCATCGTGCGGTTTCTGGCACCTGTTGTCGGGTTTCGCAAACGTGTCCGTCGAAATCTGAAGCTGACGTGCCCAGACTTGCCTGAAGCCGAAGTCAGGCAGATTTGCCGCGATGTGCCGGACAATGCCGGTCGTGCGATCATGGAGCATTTTTCTCCGGAAGACTTTATCGAACGTCAGAGCAAGGCCAAGATTTCAGGGCCAGGTATCGCAGCGTTTGACGCAGCTATTGCCGAGGGTCGTCCGGTCATGATGATTACGGCCCATTTCGGTCACTACCTTGCCGCGCGTATCGCCCTGCAAACCTACAGCGGTCAGCCCATCGGCTGCCTGTATCGGAGGATGGCCAACCCGTATTTCAACGACGCTTATGTCGAAGCCTTCTACAAGACAGGCGCCCCGATGTTCGAACAGGGACGGCGCGGAATGGTCGAAATGGTGCGCTCGCTGAAAAAGGGCGGGATCATTGCCATCGTATCCGATCTTCACGCAATGGGCGGTGAAGAGCTGACGTTTTTTGGCAAACCCGCCGTGACATCCGTGCTGAACGCCGAATTGGCGATAAAATACAAAGCCGAGCTGATTCCGTGTTACGCGGTACGGCAGCCCAACGGCATCGATTTTGAGATCGTTCTGCATGAACCGGTGCCACATACGGACCCGAAAACGATGACCCAATTCACCAACGACGATCTGGAAAAGATGGTACGGCAGCATATGGGGCAATGGTTCTGGATTCACCGACGCTGGAAGCACTGGAATGGATTGGGAATCAAGCCTGAAGAGATGCCCTGATCATTTGACTCGGGTCGCGGCAACAATCGGCCCATGACCTGCCCTTTGCACCAGAATGACAGCCGGCAAATCTGAACCAAGCTGAACCGCGAATGTTTGCGGTGCAGTTCCATCCCATTGCCCTGCAATCTGCCAGGCCTCAACGACATTGGCATAGTCCAACTCGTGCCCGGCCAGTTCTCCACGACGGATCGATGCGTGCCGCATAGGTGAGTATTGAACGACATGCACGTCGTAGGTTTCTTCTTTCGGCAACTCAACTGGAGTGACATCCACTGTCGCCACATCGGCTGAGCGAATGGCAGTCACCGACGCTTCGGGTGCTGCTTTCAGATGCGCTTCGATCAATTGATCAAGTTCCCGGGCTTGCGCCCCGACAATATCGTGCTGCCCGTTGATCACCATCTGCGGGGTGTAGATCATCGATCGCCCTCCCTCGCGGGCATAAGCCCGCTGGCGGAGCGTATGATCAGGGTCTGCATATTCGTCCTTCCAGCCAATATAGTCCCAGTAGTCGACATGCAGAGCCAGCCCTATGACGTCGTCCCGCTTGGCCAGATCATGCATGATCCGATCCGCCGGCGGGCAGGATGAACACCCCTGAGACGTGAACAGTTCGACCACCACCGGGTCTTCCTCGGCCGCGACCTGTGCCGTCACAAAACAGGAAAACACGGTGGTCAATGCAATGGATCTGAACATGAGAACTCTCGGGTTGAGCGGTTGGGTCTCAGGGATAGCTGCTTTGACGCTCAACGGCCAATCAAGGTTTCTTGAGACATTGACACACGCCCCCAAGGGAAAAAGTGTACAATAGTATACAAATTTACCCCTCAACGCCTGTTCGACCTTGAACACGGGGCCTTGGTGATGCAGATAACACTCAGCAAATCCTAAAATCCAAGTCATTTGAGAGGGAGGCCACAGATGCCCATCAAAGTCGGACAGGATACCGCCAATACGCGCCGCAGTCTGAGCGTGAATGGTAAATCCATTTCCTATTATTCCATCCCCGCCGCGCAAGAGGCGGGCCTGGGCGATTTCTCCAAACTGCCTGCCGCACTCAAGGTAGTGCTGGAAAACATGTTGCGGTTCGAGGATGACGGGTTCTCGGTCTCGGTCGATGACATCAAAGCCTTTGCCGAATGGGGTGCCAAAGGCGGGAAGAACCCGCGCGAGATCGCCTATCGTCCGGCCCGTGTACTGATGCAGGATTTCACCGGCGTTCCAGCCGTTGTGGATCTGGCCGCGATGCGGGACGGCATCAAGGCGCTGGGCGGCGACGCGCAAAAGATCAACCCGCTGAACCCGGTCGATCTGGTCATCGACCACTCGGTCATGATCGACGAATTCGGCAACCCGCGTGCGTTCCAGATGAATGTGGACCGCGAATACGAACGCAACATGGAACGGTACCAGTTCCTGAAATGGGGTCAGGGCGCGTTCAACAACTTCCGTGTTGTTCCCCCCGGCACCGGTATCTGCCACCAGGTGAACCTTGAATATCTGGCACAGACCGTTTGGACCGATACTGACCAGAACGGCGACGAAGTCGCCTATCCTGACACTCTGGTTGGCACTGACAGCCATACCACCATGGTCAACGGCATGGCCGTTCTGGGCTGGGGTGTTGGCGGGATCGAGGCCGAGGCCGCAATGCTGGGTCAGCCAATCTCGATGCTGATCCCCGAAGTCGTGGGCTTTGAACTGACCGGCGATCTGGTCGAAGGCACCACCGGCACCGACCTGGTTCTGAAAGTCGTGGAAATGTTGCGCGAAAAAGGCGTTGTCGGCAAGTTTGTTGAATTCTTCGGCGAAGGTCTGGATCGTCTACCGCTGGCCGACCGCGCGACCATCGCCAATATGGCACCGGAATACGGTGCAACATGTGGCTTTTTCCCAATCGACGGCGAAACGCTGCGCTACATGCGCAACACAGGGCGCGACGAAGATCGTGTCGCTCTGGTTGAAGCCTACGCCAAGGAAAACGGTTTCTGGCGTGACGAGAACTACGCGCCGATCTACACCGACACCCTATCCCTGGATATGGGCACTATTGTTCCGGCGATCTCGGGGCCCAAACGCCCGCAGGATTATGTCGCGCTGACCGACGCCAAAGCTGCTTTCACCAGGGAAATGGCCGAGACCTTCAAGCGCCCGATGGGCAAACAGATTGAGGTCAAAGGCGAAAACTATGGCATAGAATCGGGTAAGGTCGTGATCGCCTCGATCACTTCCTGCACCAACACCTCGAACCCTTATGTGATGATCGGAGCGGGCCTTGTGGCGCGCAAGGCAGCCGCGCTGGGTCTGGATCGCAAACCTTGGGTCAAAACCTCGCTGGCACCAGGTTCGCAGGTTGTGTCCGCTTACCTGGAGGCCGCAGGCCTGCAGGAGGATCTGGACAAGATCGGCTTCAACCTCGTCGGATATGGCTGCACCACGTGTATTGGCAACTCGGGGCCAATCCAGAAAGAAATCTCAGAGGCAATTGCGGAGGGCGATCTTGTCGCCACCTCGGTCTTGTCGGGCAACCGCAACTTCGAAGGTCGGATCTCGCCCGATGTGCGGGCCAACTATCTGGCTTCGCCGCCTCTGGTCGTCGTGTACGCGCTGGCGGGCACCATGGATATTGACCTGACATCCGAGCCGATCGGTCAGGACAAGGACGGCAATGACGTCTATATGAAAGACCTCTGGCCTACCCAACACGAGGTCGCGGAATTGGTCGAACGGACCGTCACACGCGAAGCGTTCCAGTCGAAATACGCCGACGTTTTCAAAGGGGACGAAAAATGGCAATCGGTTGAAACCACTGATGCAGAAACCTATGACTGGCCGCCGACATCGACCTATATCCAGAACCCGCCCTATTTCCAGGGCATGGGCCCCGAACCAGGCACGATTTCCAACATCGAAGGCGCCAAGGTTCTGGCCGTTCTGGGCGACATGGTCACAACCGACCACATCTCACCTGCTGGGTCATTCGCGACGACTTCGCCCGCAGGCCAGTACCTGATCGAACGTCAGGTTCAGCCGCGTGAATTCAATTCATATGGTTCACGCCGCGGCAACCACGAGGTGATGATGCGCGGCACATTCGCCAACATTCGCATCAAGAACGAGATGCTGGACGGCGTCGAAGGCGGTTACACCAAGGGTCCGGACGGCGAACAGACGTCAATCTACGACGCCTCGATGGCCTATCAGGCGAATGGCACCCCGTTGGTGGTATTCGGTGGCGAGCAATATGGGGCGGGCTCAAGCCGCGACTGGGCGGCCAAGGGCACGGCGCTGCTGGGCGTGAAGGCCGTAATCGCCGAGAGCTTTGAGCGTATCCACCGTTCGAACCTTGTTGGTATGGGTGTCATTCCGTTCGAGTTCACAGGAGGCGACAACCGCAAAACCCTTGGGCTGAAGGGGGATGAAATCGTTTCGATACACGGGCTGGATACAATCGAGCCGCTACAGGAAGTCCCCTGCACCATCGTTTATAGCGATGGAACCGAAAAGACCATCACCCTGAAATGCCGTATCGATACCGCGCCTGAGATTGAATACATCGAAAACGGTGGCGTATTGCATTACGTCCTGCGCAATCTTGCGAAGGCATCATAACCGATAGCAAAGCATGCAATTCAAACCCCCGGCCATCTGCCGGGGGTTTTTTGTATTCTGGTCATTTATTCGAAAACCTGAAATTGTTAGGCAAGGTCATCAACGGAAACCAATCGCTATGAAGAAACCCAACGCCCTGCTGGTGTGTTCGCTCAGCGTAATTGCAGTGATCGGAATATGGGGCGTCGTGGACATTCAAAGTCTGGTGACCTGGGCCAGTGGCATCGTCCAACAGACCTTCCACAGCCGCGGCTGGTTCGTGATGCTCGCCGCTTCGGGCATGTTGATCGGATGCCTGTTTCTGGCCTTTTCACCCTATGGCAATATTCGCCTTGGCCGGGATGACGAGGAACCAGAGTTTTCCACGGCTACATGGATTTCGATGTTGTTTTCTGCGGGCATGGGCGTCGGCCTGCTGTTTTGGGCTGTGGCGGAACCGTTGACCCATTTCAACTTTATCAACGGTATGGCACCGGATTTCATCGCGGCGCAACAAGCCATGCTGGCGACGAACTTTCACTGGGGCTTACACGCTTGGGCCATATACGGATCAACCGCGCTTTCCATCGCCTTTTTCAGTTTTCGGCGCGGCACCGAGATGATGGTCAGCGCGCCGATCAAAAGCCTGTTTCCCGGCGAACGCTGGGCTGAACGTGTCGGATGGCTTTCGGATTTCATGGCGATCATCGCCATTGCCATTGGTGTCGGCGGTTCCATGGCCATGGGCGTATTTCAGGTGGCAGACGGCATCGCCGTTCTGGGCGGTCGTGAAACCGTCGGCGCCCTTCTGATTGGCGCCGTGTTTCTGGCAATGGTCGCGGCCTATATCCCGGCACTCCTGATCGACCTGGGTCAAGGTATGGCGCGCTTGTCCAATGCCGCCATGCTGATCGCAATCGGCCTTGTTGCCTACACGGTGGTCCTTGGCCCCACTGAATACCTTCTGAATACCATCGTTCAGGGGTTCGGGGACTATGTCACCAACGTCATTCCCAGGGGCTTTCAGACTTTTACGTTCTTCGGCGATGACGTCACCAGATGGTTCAGTGATTGGACACTTACCTACATGGTCTGGTGGATCGCCTGGGGCCCATTTGTGGGCGTCTTTGTCGCCCGCATCTCTCGCGGTCGCACGATACGGGAATTCGTGATCGGAGTATTGTTCGCCCCCACCCTGTTTTCAATCCTCTGGTTCGGTGCATTTGGTGGCATTGGCCTGTTCGAGGCGCTCAATGGCGCTGGCGAACTCTTGTCCTATACGCAGACAAACATTGAACGTGTAACCTTCGTCCTGCTCGACCGGCTTCCACTGTCTGTGATTACGACGCTTGCCACGGTACTGGCCGCCTTTCTGTTCATTGTAACCAGCGTCGTAAGTGCGGCATTTGTTCTGGGCACCTTCTCGACGGGCGGGGACGAGAATCCCCCGCCGCGCGTCCGGCTGATCTGGGGGGGATTGCTTGGGCTGCTGAGTGTCGCGATGATCCTTTCGGGATCAGTGGACTCGGTGAAAACCCTCATTTCGCTTGGCGCATTGCCCTTTGTCTTCATTTCAGTCCTGCTGATGGTTTGCTTGTTCCGTGGGCTCAGAGAGGAGGGGCAACGCAATGCTGATCGGTGATCTCACGGACACGCTGATGAATCTTGTAACCTTCGCGTTCATCGCGGCAATGCTCTGGATTTTGCTGCGCAAGTGACAGCATTCCGACAGCGCAAAAATCAACGTTGAATCTTGGGTGCTTTGCCGGTCAACTGAGTTCATGAAAAAAGTTGCACTGATAACCGGTGGCGCCCGTGGGATCGGGAAGGCAATAGTCGAAGACCTGAGCCGTGATCACCATGTTGCCTTCACCTGGTTGGCCAGCCAGCCCGATTCTGAAATGCTGAAAGGCGGGGTTCTGGCAATTCAGTCGGACCTTACAAAAGACAATCAACCGGCCCAGATCATCGAAAAGGTCATCGATGACTTCGGGCGACTGGACGTGATTGTGAACAACGCGGGTCTTGTTCGTTCCACTCCGAAACAAGAGTTCAGGGTTGAAGACCATCACGCCATTCTTGACCTCAATCTGCTGGCCCCCGCCGCGTTGCTGGCTGCGGCATTGCCGCATTTGAACCGCGGCGCATCAATCGTCAGCATTTCGTCGATGAACGCGACACTGCCACCGCGCGACGCCGTGACCTATGGGGCAAGCAAGGCCGCTTTGAACCTCTGGACACGCGCAATGGCGAAAGAGCTTGGCCCGGAGGGCATCCGTGTCAACGCGGTTGCGCCGGGCGCCATCAACATCCCCGAAGCCCCCCGTCCAGACGATCTGACATCGCTTTTCGTCAAGGAAACGGCTCTGGGCCGGATCGGAAGACCCGAAGACATCGCCAGCGTCGTTCGGTTTCTGGCCTCGGACGCGGCGGGATTCGTAACCGGAGAGGTTCTGGGCGTGACCGGAGGGTATCGCCTGTAGACCCGCTTTCGCTTGGCTTTAGGATCTGCCTTAACCACCCGCGGCTTTTTCCAACGCCGGTCGCAGAGTGTTTTCAATCACACGCTGCGTAATCGGGCCTGCAAAGCGCAAGATGATGGTGCCGTCACCATCGATTACATAGGTTTCGGGCACGCCATAGAGCCCCCAATCCAAGGCCATGCGGCCCTGCTCGTCACGGCCAATCGCGGCGTATGGGTCACCCAGCTCGGTCAAAAACGCTTCGGCGTTGCCCAGCTGGTCTTTGTAGTTGATGCCATAGACCGGGATACCTTCGGCAGCCAGGGCTTCCAGATTGGGATGCTCGGCACGGCATGGCGCGCACCAGCTGGCCCAGTAGTTGACCAGTTTGACTTCTCCATCCCGCAGCGTGGCATCGTCGAACAGCTTCTTTTCCGGGAACTCGCTCAGAACCACAGGCGGAGCCGGTTGGCCTTCGCGGGCAGAGGGTAACGCGTTGGGGTCTTCACGGAACATACCGATCCCGGCCAACACGGCGAAAGCGCCAAAAATCAAAGGCGGCGCGATCATCAGGGGCGATATCTTAGCCATTGCGCGAAATCCTTTGTTCGATTTTTTCCATTTCAGTGCGCATCTTGCGCCCTCGCTTCACACTGAACACGATCAATGCCACAAGCAGCACGACGGACACGGCATAAGACGACAGTACGGCGTCAGCATATTTTCCAAGATCGGGGATCATCCGCCCACCCTTTCCCGCGCCAGCAACGCTTTGATACGACGCGCGCGGATTTCAGTCCCGGTGCGGTACAATACCAGCGCAATGAACAGCAGAACAAATCCGATGATGCACAACAACAACGGATAGAAGTAGATGTTACTCACCTTCTCTTCGGTATCGGCACCCGTCACGGCAGCCGCGCGCATGACCGATGCGCCCTGATGCAGGCCCTGGTTCCAGAAGTTGACTGCATATCGGCTGAGCAGCGCAAACACGGATCCTACGAGACACAGAACCGAGGTCAGGTCGGCCGCAGTGTCCGGATCCTCTATGGCTTCCCACAAAGCGACATAGCCAAGATAGAACAGGAACAGGATCAGAAACGCGGTCAGGCGCGGATCCCAGGCCCACCAGGTGCCCCACATGGGCTGCCCCCAGATCGCCCCGGTCAATAACGCAATCAGGGTCATCACGATCCCGATCGGTGCAGCCGCCCGTGCCGCCAGCGCGCTGACATGGTGACGCCGCACCAGCCAGACCAGAGAAGTTGCCAGCATCATCAGCCAGCAATTGATCGCCATCAGCGCCGCCGGTACGTGCAGATAGATGATCTTGACCGTCGACCCTTGCTTGTAGTCGTCCGGCGTGAAGAAGAACCCCCAGACCAGCCCAACGACGATGCAGATGATCGAGACGATCCAGAAGAACGGCAGGACACGTTCACTGGTCGCAAGAAACTTGCGCGGGTTGGCGTATTCCCAGAGGGCGTTGGCTTTGGCTGCGATTGTCATGGGCCCTATCTAGTCCGAGTTGGAGGTTTTCTCAATTGACATCAGTCAAAGCTAGGACGGTTCACCGCAGATTGATACGTAACACAGCAGCGCTGGCAAAAGGCAACAATGCGATCGTCGCAGCCGTGATCCCTGCCAACATCAACAACGGCGTCTGCACGTCCATCCCTGTAGCCCCACGCCGGGCGACCTCGGCCCCGAAAATCAGGGTGGGGACGTAGAGCGGCAAGACCAACAGTGACAACAGCAAACCGCCGCGCTTGAGGCCGACGGTCAGGGCTGCGCCGAATGTGCCGATCACGCTCATGGCCGGGGTTCCGATCAGCAGCGAGGTGACAAGCCAGAAGAAGCCCGGCACAGGCAGGTTAAGCAAGACACCCAGAAAGGGCGCGGCCAGAACCAAAGGCAGGCCTGTGGTCAGCCAGTGGGCCAGCGCCTTGATGGTCACAACAGATTCCAGTGGCAGCGGTGCCGTGGCCAGCAGGTCCAGCGATCCGTCCTCCCAGTCCAGCGCCAGAAGACGGTCAAGAGACAACAGACACGCCAGCAACGCCCCCAGCCAGAGCACACCGGGCGAAATGGTGGACAGCAGCGAGGATTGTGGCCCCACTGCAAACGGCACCATTACGGTCACGATCAGGAAAAAGGCCAGACCCAACCCAAACCCACCGCCCGCACGGAAGGCCAGTTTCAGGTCGCGCAGCAAAAGGGCGATCACAGGAAGCCTCCGTCGAAATCGTCAATGGGTTTGGGTTTGGCCTTGTTCGGGCCGACGTCCAGAACCTCGCCATCCAGACCAAGGTCGATATGGGTGGCGATCAATGCCGACCCGCCCTGCTCCAGATGTGCGCGGACCGCATCGGCGAACATTTGCACTGCGTTTTTGTCCAGCGATACGGTCGGCTCGTCCAGCATCCAGATCGGCCGCCCGGTGACCAGCATTCGTGCCAGTCCCAGCCGCCGTTTCTGACCTGCCGACAGGTTTCCTGCGTGACGGTCCGCCAACTCATTCAGCTGGAAAGCATCCAACGCGGTTTGAATACCGTTAGTGCCAAAGACAGCAGCCCAGAACGTCAGGTTTTCAGTCACTGTCAGCGTCGGTTTCAGCCCGTCTGAATGGGACGCATATGCGATCTGGTCATCTGCCCCATGGATCTCACCGTCCAGCGGCGGCTGCAACCCGGCCAATGTGCGCAGAAGGGTCGTTTTGCCGATCCCGTTCGGGCCGCGCAGAATCAGGGCTTTGCCCGGAGGCAGCTGAAAGCTGAGATGCTCCAGGACGGGAATGCCACCACGGGTGATCGACAGGTCAGTTATAATCAGACTCATGACACCCGCTTATCGGAATGTCATCAGAGGCAAAAGGTGGGATTTGCCGCAGTTCGGTTGTGAGAGCCCTGTTGAGAGAGGATCGAGTGAGGGGCCAGCCCCTCATACACCCCGGGATATTTTCAGCCCGATGAAGGATCCCGTCAGACCGGGATCAGAGCAAGCGCTATTCGGCGACCTTCAGAGAGCAAGACATTGTAGGTGCGGCACGCAGCCGGAGAATTCATGACTTCGACGCCGACTCCGGCACTCTCCAGCCGGGTGCGCAAAGATTGGGGAATGTGGGCCATGTCTTTGCCTGTACCAATCAACAGGACGTCAATCTCGTCAGCCAATTCCAGAAGTGGTTTCGCGTCTGCATACCCACCCCAGTTTGCAGGTCCTGCAGGGCCCGTCAGAACTGCGCCTTCAAACACATCACCGCCAATGCGGAAGAACCCCGGGCCGTAACCATCAACTGGTTTGGCATCTGTAAAGGTAACCTGGTTCAGGCGCATTTCTTCCCTCCTTCAATCCAGGATCGGCAAACCGGACACCACTGCTATCAGAATGACTGAGTAAGCCGCAGCGCGATAGATCCGTTCGAGTTTCGGATCGAACAGAGCCTTGCCGATCAGTGTTGTGGTCAGATAGGGCAAGCCCAGCAGCAGGACAATCCACAGGATCGACAGATCCGCAGCACCTCCGATCAGGATACTGAAGACGATGGCCACATCCAGCAACGCCAGAAAAATGATCGTGTTGGCGCGGATCTTGCGTACATCCGAAGAACTCGCAAGGTAGAATACAATGACAACCGGTCCGGTCAGACCCGTCATGCCGCCGACCACGCCCGCGCTTCCGCCAATAGCCAGTCGTCCGCCTGCCCTCAGTTGCCCCTGCCAGCGCCAGCCGGTGACGATCGCCAACAGGGTCACACCAGTGATGCCGCAGGCGATCCAACGCAACACGACGGTATCGACCTGCGCCATGATCCATAGGCCCAGTGGTACGGTCACAGCCGCCGCAATGCCCATCGTGCTGATTTCGGTCTTGTCGCATTCGCGCCACGCCTGCGGCGCCAACGCAAAGGTCGATACGATCCCGGTCGCCGCCATCAGAAAGACGACATCAGCAATCGGCAGAAATTGAGTGGCCACCGGCACAAAGATCATCGCGGTGCCAAAACCAGTGAAGCCGCGGACAAGTCCCGCGGCTCCGATGGTAAGTACCAACCAACCCAGCCCCGGCAGGGACAGGGCCTGTTGCAACGCCTCAGGCATCGATATTTGCAAACTGGTTGCCCGCCGTGTTCGACGGCTTGGACCAGTCGCGCTTGACCCCCAGCCACAGTAGGATGGTCGAGGCCACGAAGACCGATGAATAGGTGCCCACTATCACGCCCCAGATCATCGCGAAAACGAAGCCGCGGATCACATCGCCGCCCAGAACATAAAGTGAGATCAACGCCAGCAACGTGGTGACCGAGGTCATGACGGTCCGGCTGAGGGTCTCGTTGATCGAAATGTTCAGCACCTCTTTGAGGTCTTTCTTTTTGTATTTCCGCAGGTTCTCTCGCACCCGGTCGAAGACGACCACGGTATCGTTCAGCGAATAACCGACGATGGTCAGAAGGGCCGCGATAATAGCCAGATCAAAGCGGATTTGCAGTTCCGAGAATATACCGATGGTCAGGATCACATCATGAACCAGTGCCGCCACAGCGCCCAGTGCGAACTGCCATTCGAACCGGAGCCAGATATAGACAAGCACCGCGCCGATCGCCAACACCACCGCGATAACGGCAGTTTGGATCAGCTCACCGGAGACTTTGGGGCCGACGGATTCCACTGACACGAACTGAATGTCGGGAACAACCAGCTGTAGCGCTTCTTCCACGGCGGTGATGGTCGCAGCTTCGACAGCCTCGGCATCTTCTTGCGCCTGAATGCGGATCATCGCAACGTTTTCGTCATCCGCAAAAGTCGGATCGAAAATCTCGGTAATGGTCACATCGCCCAGTTCCAGAGGAGCGATGGCGTCACGATAGGTGCCCACGTCGATCTCAACCGCACTTTGCGTCCGAATTGTGGTGCCACCCCGGAAATCGATGCCGAAGTTCAGCCCCTGAAGCATGAAGGACGTGAACGCCACGATCATCATCAAGGCCGAGATGCCCAGCCAGACCTTCCAGCGGTTGAAGAAATCGAACGAGGTGTTCTGGGGTACGAGTTTCAGTCTCATTTCAAACCTCGATCATTTTCGGACGACGGCGTTCGAACCACATGACGACCATCAGGCGCGTCACGAAGATCGCGGTGAAGACCGAGGTCAGAATGCCAAGGCCCAGAGTAATTGCGAAGCCGCGCACCGGGCCACTGCCCATTGCAAACAGGATCACAGCAGTGATGAACGTCGTCACGTTCGCGTCCAGAATGGCCGACAACGCCTTTTCATAGCCTAGTTCAATGGCACGGGCCGGACCTTTGGCGGATTTCAGTTCCTCGCGAATACGTTCGAAGATCAGCACGTTGGCGTCCACCGCCATACCGACTGTCAACACGATCCCCGCGATACCCGGCAGGGTCAGGGTTGCTCCGATCATGGACAGCAGACCGAACAACAGGCCCACGTTGATGATCAGCGCGATGTTGGCGAAGATCCCGAACAGACCATAGCTGAGCGCCATGAATACCAGCACCGCGACAAAGGCCACGATGGTGGCGACTTTGCCCGCGTCGATACTGTCCTGCCCCAACTCGGGTCCGATGGTACGTTCTTCGAGGAATTCCAAACCTGCAGGCAGTGCGCCCGCTCGTAGCAGGACGGCCAAATTGGTGCTTTCCTCAACTGTAAAGTTGCCGGTGATGATGCCCGAACCGCCCGGAATATGGCTTTGGATCACGGGGGCCGATATCACCTCATCGTCCAGAACGATGGCAAAGGGGGCTCCGATATTGTCGCGGGTGTAATCCCCGAATTTGCGCGCACCAGACGTGTTGAACCGGAAGCTGACCGCAGGGCGACCGTTTTGGTCGAACGCAGGCTGCGCATCGACCAGTTCCTCGCCGGTAACAACCGGCGCGGACTCAATGGTGTAGTAAACGCCGCTTTCGTCAATCGACGGCACGATTTCCTCACCGATGCTTGCAACGGCATCCGGGTCGGTGCCGCGTCCGGCAACCGGGTTAAAGGTCAGTTGCGCCGTGGTGCCGATGATCTCTTTCAACTCGCCCGCGCTGCCGATGCCGGGCACCTGAATCAGGATACGATCAGCACCCTGACGCTGAATGGTGGGCTCTCGGGTGCCCACTTCGTCGATCCGGCGGCGGATGATTTCCAACGACTGACGCACTGTGCGATCGTCTGAGGCCAGCTTTTCTGCTTCGGACAATTTAACCACAAGGGTGTCACCATCGGCATGTGCTTCGATATCCGTGGCCCCGACGCCGGTCAGCGTCTGCACCTGACGGGCAAGACCGCGCACGACCTCCAATGCCCGCGACATGCCCTCGGGTTGGCTGATGCGCACGCGAATCTCATCGGGGCCCGAGTCCTGACGTCGGATTGTTCCAACGGTTGAACGCTCATCGCGCAAGGCGTCACGGATTTCCGGCCACATCGCCTCCATCCGGGTCTCGTAGACGTCCTGCACTTGAACTTCGGCCAACAGATGTGCACCGCCCCGCAGGTCGAGACCCAGATTGACCAGTGATGAGGGCAACCAGTTCGGCCATTGCCCGGCTTCGGCCTGCATCTCAGGCGTATCCACGCCCAGTTCAATTGCGGCCTTGGCGTCGTTCGATTGTTCTACCCGCGAGTAAAACGCGTTTGGCAGGGCCATGAGCAGGCCAGTCACGCAGACTAGCAAGATCAGAACCCGCTTCCAGGTATCAATTTGCAGCATTACCCTGCCTTTTCAAGGAATTGTAAGTCGAGTTTACTTCGCGGGTTCGGTTTTGTTCAGAACCTGAGCAATGGTCGACTTGACCACACGCACCTTAACACCTTCGGCGATCTCGACTTCGATCTCGTTGTCGCCTTCCTTGACCTTCGACACTTTGCCGATCAGCCCGCCCTGGGTGACAACTTGATCCCCGCGACGCACGGCGTCGACCATGGCCTGATGTTCTTTCATTTTCTTCTGCTGCGGACGGATCAGCAGGAAATACATGATCGCAAAGATCAGGATCAGCGGGAGAAACTGGGCGATTGCGCCACCTTCCATGGGATATTCCTTTGTTCAGATCTTGCGGCACCGTTCCGCAAATTTGGCCGGAACCTATGCTTTGAAATGCGTGTTTGCAAGCAAAGGTGGTCATGTGACCGGCCGCAACCTGACAAAGGTGCCTAAAGAACCGTTTGAACGTTGCAGATATGTCCTATGCAGATATCTCAATTTTGCTATAGTCAGGCGTCAGGGGGGACAATGAAAACTCGTTACAAGCCTTTCCAATCGTTGACGCTTTTGCTTTCCCTGCTGACTTTGTTCTTGTGCCTGGCAGTGCCGCTAAAGGCCCAGGAAACACCTGCTGAAATCACCGAGCCCAATGCGGAAGAAACCGAAGGTTTCAAAGCACCCGTCATCGTCGACGGCGACATGTTGTTCTTCTTGCGCGGCTCCAGCGCCCTGCCCGCGCCGGAACGGGCCGAAAGCGTTCAGAACAAGATTGTTGAGGTGGCCGAAGCCTCGGAAAGCCCCACAGTCGACATCACCTTCGAAGAGACCGATCTGGGCATACGCATTCGCGCCGACGGTGAGATCGTATCCATCGTGACCGTTGCAGATGCCGAACTGGACCAGATGGAGCTGGACGTCCTCGGTTTTCTCCACGGTCAGGCCATCGAAGAGGCCATCCTTGCCTACCGTTCCAACCGTACAGAGCAGGCGCGGGTATCCGGTGCAATTGAAGCTGCGGGATGGACCATTGGCTTTGTCGTCTTCGTGCTTGTTATCCTATGGCTGCACCGTCGGATCAGGCGGCGCACTCTGAAGCTGGTAAAGCGTTATCTGCAGGATGTTGAAACAGCGACAGCCAAAAGCGTTCAGGCCGAAGCGATAGCCGCCCTGATCCGATACGGGCTTAACTTTGTCCTGTTGGTTATCTTCTTTCTTGGCTTCTACTACTACCTGTCCTTCGTCCTTCTGGCCTTTGCTGAAACACGGTATTTCGCGCAACTGCTGCTGACATATCTGACAGAGCCCGTATTGCTGATATTCAAGGGTATACTCAGCTATATCCCGAACCTGATTATGCTGAGCCTGATCGCATGGATCACGTTGTACATCATCAAGGGCATGCGCGTATTTTTCGACGCGGTCGAAGCCGGTTCGTTCGAAATGGACGATTTTGAAAAGCACTGGGTCAATCCGACGTTCAACATCGCGCGGGTTGTCGTCATTCTGATCGCGCTGGTCTTTGCCGTTCCCTACATCCCAGGCTCAGACTCAGCCGCCTTCCAGGGTCTGACAATTCTGGTCGGCGCCATGCTGTCGCTGGGTGCAAACTCGGTCGTATCCAACATGTTGGCGGGGCTGTTTGTGATCTATCGCCGTTCCACTTCAATAGGCGACCGCATTCAGATCGGTAAGCATATCGGCGACGTGGTTCAGATTAAACTCATGGAAACGCATCTGAAATCCATCAAGAACGAGTTGATTTCGATCCCGAACGCCCAATTGATGAATTCGGACGTCGTGAATTTCTCGAAGAAAACAGATGGCAGTGGTTTGCTGCTGCACACAACGGTTGGCATCGGATACGAGGAGCCGCCCGAAAAGGTCGAAGCAATGCTGATCGAGGCGGCCAACCGCACTAAGGGGATCAAGGCCAAGCCTGAACCTTTCGTGCTGTGGACAGCGCTGGCCGACTACGCCATCAACTATCAGATCAACGGCTATACCACCCGCGGCAGCAGCATTCCGAAAATTCGCTCGGACCTGCATCGAAACATTGTCGCCGTATTCAACGAGAACAAAGTGCAGATCATGACGCCGTCTTACATGGCAGATCCACCGGAACCAAAAATCCCGGCAGAAGAATGGGACGGACATCTGGCGCATGAAATCCACGAAGAGGCTGATAAGTCGTAACCGGTGCTACACCCCGCCCGACAGATGGTGCATAAGCGGTTTCAGTGATTCACGCATTCAAGGATCTGAGACATGCACGACATCCGCGCCATTCGCGAAAACCCTGCCGCTTTCGACGCCGCTTTAGCGCGCCGTGGGGACGCGCCGGTGTCGTCAGATTTGCTAAGGCTGGACGAAAGTCGCCGCGCCAAGATTCTGGCCGCCGAAACGGCGCAAGCCGAACAGAACAAAGCGTCCAAGGAAGTCGGCGCTGCCAAAGGTCGCGGAGACGAGGCCGAGTTCCAGCGTCTGCGCGCGCTTGTCGCCGAGAAAAAAGCCGAGATCGCACGTATGCAGACCGAAGCCAAGGATCTGGACGCCCTGCTGACAGATCAGTTGATCCGAATTGCAAACCTGCCCGCCAAAGACGTGCCGGATGGCACGGATGAAAACGACAATGTCGAGGTCAGCCGCTGGGGTACGCCGCGCGAACTGGATTTCGCACCCAAAGAACACTTCGAAATCGAAGCCGTTCAAAAAGGCATGGATTTCGAAACCGCAGCCAAACTATCCGGCTCGCGATTTGTGCTGCTGTCCGGTGGTGTCGCCCGGATTCATCGCGCTTTGGCGCAGTTCATGCTGGATACCCATATCACCGAAAACGGGCTAACCGAAGTGAACGGCCCGGTTCTGGTTCTGTCCGAGATGATGCAGGGCACCGGCCAATTGCCGAAATTTGGCGAAGACAGCTATCAGACCCGCGAAGGCTGGTGGCTGATCCCGACCTCCGAAGTGTCGCTGACCAATATCGTCAACGACACTTTGATCGAGGAAAGTTATCTGCCCCGCCGATACACCGCGCATTCCCTGTGCTTCCGGTCCGAGGCCGGATCCGCGGGCAAAGACACCCGCGGGATACTGCGGCAGCACCAGTTCGAAAAGGTCGAGATGGTTTCGATCACGCATCCGGATAAATCGGACGAAGAACAAAAGCGCATGCTGCGCTGCGCCGAGGGCATTCTGGAAAAGCTGGGCATCCCCTACCGCACCGTCATCTTGTGTACCGGTGACATGGGCTTTGGCGCGCGCCGCACCTTTGATATCGAGGCATGGCTGCCCGGCCAGGACACCTATCGCGAGATCAGCTCGGTCTCGACCTGTGGTGACTTCCAGGCCCGCCGCATGAACGCAAGGTTCCGTCCCGAAGGTGGCGGCAAGCCGGAATACGTCCATACGCTGAACGGTTCGGGTTTGGCCGTTGGGCGTTGCCTGATCGCTGTTCTGGAAAACGGCCAGAACGCGGACGGTACCGTGACCCTGCCCGAAGTCCTAAGCCCCTATCTGGGCGGCAAACTGACCCTGCAACTGGACGGCACACTGGCCTGAAAAACGCAACCGGCACCACCAGGCGCCGGTCCACTATGCACGAGGGGGCGAAGGAATTTATTTCTTCGCCTTTTTCTTTCCCTTCTTGCGATTTTTCTTCTTGTCACTTTTTTTCTCGCCCTTCTTGGCGTCTTTTTTCTTGCCGTCCTTCTTCGATTTTTTGTCCTTCTTGGACTTTGCCTTCACCTTATCCTTGGCCTTGGAAAACACTGCTTCCATTTCTTTGCGTTTCTTTGAGGCTTTTTCAGCTTTCGCCTTGGCCTTGGCCTTTTTCTTGGCTGCGGCTGCGGCTTTTTCAGCCGCCGCTTGTTCTTCTGCCGCCTTGCGTGCAGCTTCTTCAGCCCGTTTTTCGGCCGCTACAGCAGCCACTGTCTTGCGCGGGGCGGCTTTTCGTGTCGCCGGCTTCCGGGCGGCTGGTTTTGCAGCTGTTGGCTTCTGGGCCGCCGGCTTTCGTGCCGGTGCCTTGCGCGCCCCAGTCTTCCCCGCAGGGGGCGTTGCGGCTATTGCCGCTTTTGCGGCTTCGATCAATACGGCGGCTCGGCTCTCACCGACCCGAGGAACCTTGACCAGATCTGCGGGTGACGCCTTCGCTATCGCTTCTGCGGTCTTAAAGCCATTGGCAGCAAGGGCTTTTTTCAGCGCCTCTCCCACACCTTTAACGTCGGTCACTACAGTCATCCAAGGGTCCTTTCTCCATCGCCCTGCCTCATCGCATATACACTGGATATGCATATCCGCAAGTTCAGCGCTTGCCTTCTCAGATCCGATGGCTCAGCTATGCGCCAGCCCAGCGGTATGGTCATTTTTCGGGAATGGCACGAGGCGTTTCCCATCCTCATCCCAAAGCTTGAGGTTCAAAGCCGCTACTGCCTCGGGGAATTTGATCCGACGAGGGGTGAATTCAGGCGGCAGGTTATAGTGGCAGGCCCGCAACCGATACGAGGGGATACGTGCATTGAAGTGGTGGATGTCATGTAGCGTGATGCAGGCTACGGCGGTATCGAACCACCAACCGAAATCCAGCGCGGAAGACCCATGTAGCGCCGCAGTCTGCGGGTTCAGGTCAGGACGGCGATCCCAATAGGTGTCTTCAAAGTTGTGTTGCAGATACACAAGGAACACACCCAGCATTCCGCCCAGAAACGAAAACACCAACCAGACCCAAATACCGGTCATGCCCGCGATCAGATATAACAGGCCCAAAAACACAATGATCGAAGCATTGTGCAGCAAAACACCTTTGACACCGAAGCGCACAGTATTCTTGGGCCAGCGGTAGCGAATGAAGTATGTGAACAAGGCACCGACCGGAACCAGAATGAAAGGGTTGCGATACAGCCTGTAAAACAAACGTGTTTTCCAGTCCGCGTTATTCCATTCTCGCAACGTCATGGTGTGAATTTCGCCGGTCTCGCGATGCTCAAGGTTGCCGATGCCCGCATGGTGCAGATTGTGGTTCTGCTTCATCACCTCGAACGGCGCAAAGGTGAAGGGGGACAGACCATGCCCCGCCCATTCGTTTTGCATTCGCGTTTCAAACAGGGAGTGGTGCCCGCAATCATGTTGCAGCACATAAAGGCGTACTGCCGAAAAAGCGAAGACAACCCCGGCCGGGATCATGATGTACCAGCGATCCACGAATACGATCGCCAAAGCCAGCGATGCGAAATACGCCACAAACGTGCCAAAATAGCTCAGTGCAGCCAATCTGTTGTCCTGAACTGCGTAGTGTCTTGTGTATTCCCTCAGATCCATCCAGTCGGCTCCCCACGATGGCCCTGTTATTGTCTGTTCAAAATCTAGGTGCGGCTTGACCGCGTACAATCCATGCATGTGCAGACAGATGCACACACCTGAATGCTAACGCGCAGAACACGGGCTGTCACGCCCCCAGAGCTAAAATGCTGAAAATTGGCGCAGTTACGCGCTTGCATGAGGATCACCGACACAGAAAATACGCGATCACTCATGAGAAGGACGCGCCTGTGAAACACAGTCTTACCGTGTCTCGAAGTGCTTCAGCATCATTCGCATAACCCACAGAGTTGACGCTAGGGAAACTTCCAATCAGAATATGAACCAGTTTTTTAAGGTCCATTGATTGACTATTTCGAGAATTATATTGCGATTTGCGCCATTGATTTGCGTCTCGCTTGCGGGGTGCTCGTATAAGGCTTTCGGCACCTCATCCTCAGCGGCTATCATGACTGACAATGCAGTTGTACACGAGTTGCGCGGTCGCGGACTACATGTCGCCACAGTGCAAGGCACCGCAATCTTCAGTTTCGGCATCTATCACGAGATTCTGGTGTTTGCCGGAATCTGCGAAGATGAACCGACAAAGCTGACAGGCCGTCAGGCGCTGATCAACAACCAAACTCTTGCGGCATCGGTGACAGACACGACAGGGCTGGAGATTTCCTTTGGCCGAAGATGGAGCGGTCTGACCCTTGGTCGCCATCAGGCCGCTGTTTTGCTGGATATCCCGAAAGACGCCGAGATCGCACGAAGTCTGCATCTGGATTTTGATGACCTGTCCTCGACCAGAGTTGACCAACTTGATGAAACATCATGTGAGAAGGAGACGCGAACGTGAAAGGACTATTACCATTATTAGGGTTATGCGGCCTGTGCGCCTGCGGCGACCAGCTTTACGTCGCACATGATACGGTCGTTGGCGTCAATGCCGCAGTCAGCGCCAATCGGCAGCAAGGCCAGGTTGTGATCGGCTTCGACCGCGATTTCGCCGCACTTGTACCAGTGATCGAACCCGGTGGGACGGACGCCGACGGCAACCCGCGAACCAAGCGCGAAGCCATGTCGGTCTTCGGCTGCACCAGCATGACAACCAGCAGCATATTTCTGACTAGCTATTCTGACGTCATTTCAACTGGTGAAGCCGCTGAGAAATTGGCGAGAGCGCTAGGCACTCAAGGAAAACAAGAAAGTGCTGCAAAGGTTTTGTCCTGCGGCGAAAAGAAGAAAAACGGCAAACCTCCAAACGGAGACAATGGTAATGAATAAGATATCCAAACTGAAAACTGTCTTCTTCGGCCTTGGCTTCGGCGGTTTAGTCCTTGCGGGTTGCACAGAAGTTCAAGACCGCGCAGTGGTTTATGGCGAGCGTAGTGGCGTGAATATTGCTTTGCGCTCAGATCCTGCCAAAGCACTTCCTGTTGAGGTCAATGCGGGCGTGCAGCGCCGTGTCACGACGCTGGTACCTCCAAAAGCCCGAAACACCAGCGGCCGACCCACAGATGAGGCTGTGAACCTGATTTCAAACTTTGACCTTACCTATAATAATGCTGATGCGAGCAAAGGACTATTTGGTGGAAGCACGCGAATCTCATCGGTATTCACGACCGGGGCGGCGGCAACAGCTTTGGCTTCCACGATTGACCAACCCAGCGGCACACCGGACGGTCTTGCAGAAGCTGTTGAAGCAAGCCGGGCTTTCGTGAACCAAGATGTTTCGAACCAACCATAGAGAGCAAAAGCCAAGTGGCGCAGCTTACCCGCGCCCCTTGAGATGCTTGGCCAGCGCACCCGCGTTTTTCTTGCGCCGCCCTTTATATGGGTTTTTGTCCCCCTGCCCGCGCAGCGTCAGGCGGATCGGAGTGCCCGGCATGTCGAAATCCTGACGCAGACCATTGACCAGATAGCGGGTATAGCTTTCAGGCATCTTGTCGGGATGCGAACACATCACCACAAACCCTGGCGGTCGGGTCTTGACCTGAGTCATATAGCGCAGTTTGATCCGTCGGCCCTGTGGGGCTGGCGGCGGATGTTGCTCCAGCATGGCCGTCAGCCAGCGGTTCAGTGCAGCGGTCGGCACCCGGCGATTCCAGACGTCATGGGCGCGCAGAATCGCGGCGCGTAAACGCTCCAGTCCCCGACCCGTCTTGGCAGATACCGTGATCAGCGGCGCACCGCGCAGCTGTGGCAGCAGACGATCGAACGACTCTTTCAACTCGCGCAGCTTTTCCTGCTTGTTGTCTTCGATATCCCACTTGTTCACGGCGACAACAACAGCCCGGCCTTCGCGTTCGGCCAGATCGGCAATACGCAGGTCTTGTTGTTCAAATGGGATCGCGGCATCCAGCAACACAACGACGACCTCGGCAAATTTTACCGCGCGCAGACCGTCTGACACTGAAAGCTTTTCAAGCTTTTCCTGTACTTTTGCTTTCTTGCGCATCCCTGCGGTGTCAAAGATCCGCATCGGAGTGCTTTCGCCGTCCGGGTCGGCCCAGTCGATTCGCAAACTGATTGCGTCTCGCGTGATCCCAGCCTCTGGTCCCGTCAACAGACGGTCTTCGCCAATGATCTTGTTGATCAAGGTGGATTTGCCCGCGTTCGGGCGCCCCACCACCGCAACCTGCAAGGGCTTGGCAAAGGTGATCAGCGGCGTATCGCCCTTACCGTCTTCGTCCAGCTCAATGTCCGTTTGCGGGGCTTCCTCGACCTCTTTTTCTTCTGCTGCATCAGCCAGAGGCATCAGCTGTGCATACAGATCTGTCATCCCCTCACCGTGTTCGCCTGACAAGCGGACAGGTTCACCCAGACCCAGATTGTAAGCTTCCAGAACACCCGCATCCGCGGCATTGCCTTCGGCCTTGTTGGCCGCAAGGATCACGTGCTTGGACCGTTTGCGCAGGATTTCCGCGAACATCTCATCCGTAGGTGTCACACCCACGCGCGCGTCGATCATGAACAGGCAGACGTCAGCCATGTCCACAGCACGTTCCGTCAAGCGGCGCATCCGACCCTGAAGACTGTCATCAGTCGCATCCTCGAGACCCGCCGTATCAATCACGGTAAAGCGCAGATCACCCAGACGCCCTTCGCCTTCGCGCAGATCACGCGTCACGCCGGGCTGGTCGTCGACCAGGGCCAGACGTTTGCCCACAAGGCGGTTGAACAGGGTGGATTTGCCCACATTCGGGCGCCCCACGATGGCGAGGGTCAGCGACATGATACTCAACTTTCAAGACTCAAGATGCGCCCTTTAGCGCATCTTACCGTCAACGGAAAGCGTGTAGATCACCCTTGGAGGAAACGACATACAGCGTTTGCCCGGCGACAACCGGCGCCGTTGTTGCGCCTCCGGGGACTTCGACCTGGTGAACCAGTGCTCCGTTAACCGGATTGAAGAAGCGCAGATACCCGTCATTGGACGCAATCACAATACGGCCTCCGGCCAGGATCGGACCGTAATGTGCAAAGATCGGTCCGCGTCGGCCTCGCTTGTCCTTGACAAAGCTTGGCAGATCCTGCGCCCACACGACCGAGCCATCCGCCGCGTTCAAGCGCACCAGCTGACTGCGATCACTGATTAGGAAAATGCTGTTGCCTGCGGGCCAGACAGTGTCAACCGCGCCCTCATCAGCGGTCCAGCGGCGTTCACCCGTGGCAGCGTCAAAGGCTACGGTCCGGCCAGAATGGTTGCCGATAAAAATTGTGTCTCCGACAACCATCGGACTGCCGGTCACGTCGACGATTTGCGCGGCTGCCCGTCCCCGCCGTCCTCCTGCGACCGAAGCATTCCAGCGACGGATTCCGCCACGGCGGAAGGTGGCTGCAACATCACCGGACCCAAATGCAAACACTGCCAGGTCCGAAGCGATCACCGGTGCCGGTGCGCCCAGAACGTTACCGACGCTGGGCGTGCCTTCGATTTGCCAGGCAATTTTGCCATCCTTGGCATTGATGGTCCAACCGGTTTCGTCACCCGCTACCAGGTACAACAGCCCGTTATTGACCATCGGAGCGCCGCTCCCGGTTGCATCCAGTCGCTTCTGCCAGCGCACTGCCCCCGTTTTTGCGTCCAGTGCGGTCAGTCGCCCAAACCCGGACGATACATAGAGAACACCGTCCGAATAGGCCATGCCCCCCCCTGTGGCGTCTGCATCGCCGTCGCTTGGCGGAATCAGGTCGGTATCCCAGGCCAACTGGCCCTGCGGTGTAACCGCTGACACGGTCGCCCCCGCATCCAGCGTATAGATCAACCCTCCCGCAACCACTGGTTCGGCGGTGATCCGTTGCTTGCGCGAGTCGCCCTGCCCGATGGAAGCGGACCAGATCCGCTGCGGCGTGGCACGCAGGGCCGCATTCGTGGTTCGGTAAGCAGCCGTCCCCGGGCTTTGCGGCCAGCTGGCGTTCGCCTTTTGAGACGGCAGGTTAATGGGCTGAGAGCCGCTCTTTTCCACCGTTTCCAGATCAGATGCCGGACGGATGTCTTCACGTTCTCCGGGCAAAATCGCTTCGGGAGGTTCACAGGCGGTCAATGCGGTCAAAGCCAGTGCCGCAACCGGCAATCCCGCGCGGAAAAAATGTCTTGTTACCATGGTGTTCCGAACTCGCCTGTCATTAAGTCTTTTCTGTCCCGCCTGGTCAGCCCCGTTGCGCCACAAGTGGCTCGGGTTCGCCGCCCAAAGCGACTATCAGCTGGGCCGCACGCTGTTGCAGATCGATACCAACCTCGGCGTCCTGACGCAGCGCTTGCAAGCGGTCCAGTGCTGCATCGACATTGCCCTCGGACACGTCAATCAGGGCCAGTTGCTCTTCGGCCAGCAGACGCAAGGGCGCACCGGGCGCAGCCAGCGCCTCAAACTGTTGCCGACGGTCGGCAGCAGGCAGGGTGTCGCTTTGCAATAACAGCGCCTTGAAGCTTGCGATCGCGCGATAAATCTCGGGCAGGTCCCCCTGCATGGCAACCGCGTTCAGGCTGTTGACCGCCTCGTCGCGCGATCCGGCCTCTACCTGCGACGCAGACAGCAGCATCTTCAATACTGCATCCCCGCCCGGCGACTTTGCCTCGATATCCCGCAACCCGGCCGCCCGAGCATCTGAATCGTTTTCCGACAATGCGGCCAGAATCGAGTCACCCAGATCCTGCGCCTGCGCCATGTCGCGGGACTTTCGGTACTCGTTGAACGCCGCTCCGCCAACAATCAGCACGACGGCCGCCACACCAACCCAGCCCCAGCGGCGCAGCAGCAGATACATCCGGTCGCGGCGCACTTCTTCCGTGACCTCATCAATGAAACTGTCGGTGTCGCTCATTCCTGCCCCCTGGGCTGTGTGTCTTGCATAAGTGCGCCATGTCATACCCCGGCACCAACGCCAAGCCAAGGGCCCGATTTTGCACATTTTCACGGCTTGGCTTCACTCTTGCGAAAAAAACTAAACCGAACTATTCAGTTTAGTGTAGAAATTACACGGCCGACGCCCCATTTCATAGCGAGACAGGCCCGCTATTGTTGGCACCGAATTCTAGGAGAAATACTGTATGCGTTTGATTTCTTTCATCAACGCCCTTCTGGTTATTGTTGCGCTTTATTATCTTGTTTTTGAGCGTGACTCTTTGTTCGCCTTCGCCGGACGAGGAGACACAGAAGAAGCGGCGCAGACAGAAGCCATTGAAACCGACGATACCGATTTTACTGCCGTTGGCGTAGTCGCCCTGCGTTCGCAGGCGCGCGAAATTGACAGCGCGGTCCTGCTGCGTGGACAAACGAAGGCGAACCGGCAGGTAGAAGTTCTGTCTGAAACCACGTCCACGGTCATCTCGGAGCCCAAGCGCAAAGGCACGTTTGTAGAGGCAGGGGATGTCCTATGTGAACTCGACCCCGGCACGCGCCCGGCACAACTGGCCGAAGCCCTGGCTGGCAAACTGGAAGCTGAAAGCCGCATCCCCGAGGCTGAAGCCCGTTTGCTAGAGGCGCACGCCCTTGTGGCCGAGGCCGAAATCAACCTGACCGCTTCGCGCAAGCTTGCGGAAACCGGGTTTGCTTCGGAAACCCGCCGGATTTCCAGCGAGGCTGCGATGAGCACGGCCAAGGCAGGTGTTAAATCGGCAGAAGCCGGACTGGAGGCCACACGGGCCGGAATCGAAGCCGCCGCAGCGGCTGTCGAAGCCGCGCAGCGAGAGGTTGGCCGCCTGACCATCAAAGCCCCATTCAAGGGTCTGCTGGAAAGCGACACCGCCGAATTGGGCAGCCTGATGCAGCCCGGGTCCCTGTGCGCGACTGTTATTCAGCTCGATCCGATCAAACTGGTCGGGTATGTTCCAGAAACCGAGGTCAACCGTGTTCAGGTGGGGTCCGAGGCGTCGGCAACACTGGTCACCGGTCGGCAGCTTGGCGGCCGCGTCACCTTTCTTAGCCGCTCGGCGGATGAGACAACACGCACCTTCGAAGTTGAAATCACGGTTCCGAACCCGGATCTGACCATTCGCGACGGTCAGACCGCGACCATTCGCATCGCGGCAGAGGGCACCAAGGCGCACCTGCTGCCTCAATCCGCACTGACCCTGAGCAACGAAGGTCAATTGGGCGTCCGTACGGTCGGTGCCGGCAATGTCGTCGATTTCATGCCCGTGCGCATTCTGCGTGACACGGCAGAGGGCGTGTGGATCGACGGCCTTCCCGAAACGACGGATATTATTGTTGTCGGTCAGGAATTCGTGACACGCGGTGTAACCGTTGCGCCGACCTATCGGGAAGCATCCCAATGACAGGCGTTGTCGCATGGGCTGCTGATCGGGCCCGAATGGTATTGGCATTTATCGCCATCTCGCTCGTTATAGGCGGATTTGCCTATGTCTCGCTTCCAAAAGAAGGCGAGCCGGATATCGAAATCCCTGCCCTGTTTGTATCAGTGCAGTTTCCCGGAATTTCCGCGGAGGATTCTGAAAACCTGCTGATCAAGCCGATGGAGACCGAACTGGCGGATCTCGACGGGCTCAAGGAAATGACCTCGACCGCTGCCGAAAACTATGCAGGGGTCGCGCTGGAATTTGACTTCGGTTGGGATAAAACCGCGATCATGGCGGACGTGCGTGACGCGATGAACACAGCTCAGGCGGACTTCCCCGAAGGCGCAGAACAATATTCCCTGACTGAGATCAACTTTTCCGAATTCCCGATCGTCATCGTGAACCTGACCGGTTCCGTTCCCGAACGCACGATGGCCCGTGTCGCCAAGGATCTGCAGGACGATCTTGAGGCTCTGGACTCCGTTCTCGAAGCCGGCATCGCAGGCAATCGCGACGAGATGCTCGAGGTTGTGATCGACCCGCTGCGGCTTGAGGCGTACAACGTGACAGCGGACGAACTGATCAACGTGGTGCGGAACAACAACCAGTTGATCGCGGCCGGTGAGGTTGAAACCGCACAGGGCACATTCTCGGTCAAGATTCCGTCGTCTTTCAAAACCGCACAGGATGTTTATGGCCTGCCGATCAAGGTCAATGGTGACCGGGTCGTTACATTGGGTGAGTTGGCGCAGATCAATTACACCTTTGAAGACCGTGAAGGCACGGCCCGTTTCAACGGTGAATCGACCGTTGCGCTGCAGGTGGTCAAACGCAAGGGATATAACCTGATCGACACCGTCGCGCAGGTGAAAGAGACTATAGCTAACGCAAAGACCAAATGGCCGCCCGAGCTTCAGGCGGCGGTTGACCTGGGTACATCGAACGACCAGAGCCGCATCGTCGGCTCGATGGTCAGCCAGCTTGAAGGCTCGGTTCTGACTGCAATCGCGCTGGTGATGATCGTGGTTCTTGCCTCGCTGGGCACGCGGGCCGCCCTGCTGGTCGGATTTGCGATCCCGACCTCGTTCCTGCTGTGTTTTGCGTTTCTCGCCGTCATGGGCGTAAGCATTTCCAACATCGTGATGTTCGGCCTCATCCTCGCTGTGGGGATGCTGGTGGATGGCGCCATCGTGGTTGTGGAATACGCCGACAAACGCATCAAGGAAGGCGTCGGCCCGATGCATGCCTATGTCGAGGCCGCCCAGCGCATGTTCTGGCCCATCGTGTCCTCGACCGCGACGACGCTGTGTGCGTTCCTGCCCATGTTGTTTTGGCCCGGTATTCCTGGCGAGTTCATGGGAATGCTGCCGGTGACGCTGATCTTCGTTCTGTCGGCTTCACTGATTGTGGCGCTGATCTATCTGCCTGTCATGGGCGGTGTTTCCGGTCGGCTAAGCCGCATCTTCGACCGGTCCTCAGTCTGGTTGCGGGCCCGCACGCCATGGTGGGTACGGGTGTTGATGGTGCCGCCGTCGCTGTACATGATCTTTCTCGGCGCGATGCAGGTCCTTAACCCAAACTACCTGCTGCCCGGTGGCTCGATCGCCGGCGCACTGTTGTTCCTGTTCGGGGCGTTTGCCGGGTCCGTAACCCTGAGCGCGGCGAAAATTGAACGCGCCGAAGATGACCATGTTCACACTGCGGACGAACACACTGCGTTTGGCCATGTGATCCGGTTTCTGGTCGGCAACCCGATCATGCCTATTGTCTCTCTGTTGGTTGTTTTCTCTGCGGTGTATTTCGTGACATTCGTCTGGTTCCCCCAGGAATCCCGAGGTGTTGAATTCTTCGTGGAAAGCGAACCTGAACAGGCCACCGCATATGTTCGTGCTCGCGGGAACCTGTCCTTGGCGGAAAAAGACGCGATGGTTCTTCAGGCCGAAGAGATCATCGGATCTCATCCCGCGGTCATAAATGTCTTTGCCTTTGCGGGCGAAGGCGGCCTGAACCAGAATAACGGTGGCGCTCAGGCTCCGGCCGACACAGTGGGCCGGGTTCAGTTCGAAATCATCCCGTGGGAGGATCGACCCAACATCTCGGAATCCGCCCTATGGGGCTTGTTCGAGCGGCACTTCGTTGCCCCCGAATATGATGGCGATTTCGTAATTGATGAGCTGAATGCCCAACTTGCGACGATACCCGGCATCATCGTTGAGATTTTGCCCTTGGAGCAGGGCCCTGCTTCGGCCAAGCCTGTGCATCTGCGCATCAAGGGTGACGGATGGGAAGACCTGACCGCGGCAGCGATCACCGCCCGCGAGGTCTTCGACACCACGCCGGGCCTGATCAAGACCGAAGACACCCTGCCCCTGCCCGGTATCGACTGGCAGATCGACGTGGACGTCGCCAAGGCCGGTCGGTTCGGTGCTGATGTGGCTACTGTTGGTGCCATGGTTCAGTTGGTCACGCGCGGCATCCTTCTGGGCGAAATGCGCCCGGACAGCAATGATGAAGAAATCGAAATTCGCGTTCGTTTGCCGGAAGAAGACCGCGTTCTGTCGACGCTGGATGCACTCAAGGTCCGCACGCCGGACGGTTTGGTGCCTTTGTCCAACTTCGTGACGCGTAAGCCCGTGGCCAAACTGGCCGAGATCAACCGCGTCGACCAGCAGCGATACTATGACGTCAAAGCGGATGTCGAACCGGGGCTGAGCAAGGTCGTGATCGAAGGCCCCGATGGGCACCCCGTAAGGCTGGCCGTCATGCGTGAAGTGGCGGAAGGCTACACAGCTACTGGCACTGTGTTGAACGCTGCGGGCGGAAAGTCGTACGAATTGGTGCAACTGACCGGCGCAGAAAGCGTCGATCAGCTGCGCAGCGCAATTGAAGACGGTGACGCTCAGTTCTCGCTGATAAACCCGAACGAACGTATTGCGGTTCTTACGGAATGGCTGGACACCGGCCCGTTCGCCAGCGCGATCAGCTGGGAATGGACCGGTGATCAGGAAGAGCAGGAAGAATCCGGTGCTTTCCTTGTGAACGCGTTCATGGGTGCCCTGGGGCTGATGTTCGTGATCCTGCTGGCGCAGTTCAACTCGTTCTACAACTCGGTTCTGGTTCTGCTGGCGGTCATTCTGTCGACCACCGGGGTTTTGATCGGCATGATCGTGATGGAACAGCCCTTCTCGATCATCATGACCGGAACCGGCATCGTGGCGTTGGCTGGTATCGTGGTGAACAACAATATCGTTCTGATCGATACTTATCAGGAATACAGCAGCTATATGCCCCGGATCGAGGCGATCATCCGCACCGCGGAATCGCGTATCCGTCCGGTTTTGCTGACCACATTGACAACGATGGCCGGTCTGACGCCGATGATGTTCGGCTTGTCGCTGGACTTCATCAATGGCGGCTATTCGATCGACAGCCCCACCGCCCTGTGGTGGAAACAGCTGGCAACGGCAGTGGTGTTTGGTCTGGGCATCGCAACTGTCCTGACGCTAATCGTAACCCCATCTCTTCTGGCACTGCGGGTCTGGGTGACAACCTATGCTATCTGGCTCAGCCGCGTTCTGGCCCGTGTGACTGCCGGTCGCTCCAGCCAGATCGCGCAGGATATGGCGATCGGACGTTCTGCCCGTCAGATACAAGCCACCGAAATTGTCTGGGAGGACGAGTCGCATTCCGCAAGACCAGAACAGGGCAGACGATCAGATCAGTCTGATCACCCTTCTGGCCCGCCGCTGAAAGCCGCTGAATAAGACGAGAAGGACCGGTATAACCGGTCCTTTTTCATTGGTCGTCATCACAATCGAGACCATGTCTGATGCGCGCAAATCTCGTGTTCGCATCCTTTGACCGACAACTTGTCCCCTTGCAACGTCATTTGTGGCACGGCATCCACGTCGATCAACGGGACCCAGAACTCGCCCCCGCCGTATTTTCCACCGCTTTCACCGGTCACATCCCAGAACAGTTTTTTGCCAATATTCGGCGTCTGGACTTCCTTGCCAGACGCGTCATAGGCCGAAAGAATCTGACCACAGAACTTATCCCCACATGCCGTGATTTTGATGTGCGAGATCAGGTTTTTGCGGTCAGGCTCAGTCTTCCAGACACCCACGATGGGATCGGCGGCCAAAACGACTGGCAGACAGGTCGTAATCGCAATAGCCGACAGTCGTGATTTCATTCGGTTCATCATGGCAGGCGCCCTCCTAGTTCGTTGCATCCTACCACGTTCTCACAATGTTTGGGTCCTCAGGCTGCTTCCCCATCTGATTGCTGCCGGTTCCACAGTTGCGCATACCGCCCGGACTGCGCCAGCAACTCGTCATGCGTGCCCTGTTCGATGATCTCGCCGGCTTCCAGAACCACGATCCGATCAGCTTCGGCAATGGTGCTGAGGCGATGGGCGATGGTGATAACCGTACGCCCCTCTCCTGCGCGCGCCAGTGCATCCTTGATGTCCTGCTCGGTATCGGTGTCCAGGGCCGAGGTCGCCTCGTCCAGCAACAGGATCGGCGGGTTCTTGAGCAAGGTCCGCGCGATGCCCACACGTTGTTTTTCACCGCCGGAGAGTTTGAGCCCCCGCTCACCCACCATAGTGTCATAGCCGCCGGGCAGCGAGGTGATGAAGTCGTGGATCTGTGCGGCTCGGGCTGCGTCCTCGACCTCTTCCGGGGTGGCTCCATCGCGGCCATAGGCAATGTTGTACCGGATGCTGTCGTTGAACAATACCGTGTCCTGCGGCACGACTCCGATGGCCGCGTGCAAGCTGGTCTGTGTCACATCCCGCACATCCTGCCCGTCGATCTTCAACGCCCCTTTGGTCACATCGTAGAACCGAAACAACAGCCGCCCGATGGTGGACTTGCCCGACCCCGTTGCCCCCACGATGGCTACGGTCTGACCCGCCGGGACGGTCAATGAAACACCCTTGAGGATCTCCCTCTCCGGATCGTAGCCGAAATGCACATCGTCCAGCGTGACTTCGCCGCCATTTACCTTCAGATTGGGCGCACAGGGCTTGTCGGTAACTTCGGCAGGCTGTTCGAGCAGATCAAACATCTGCCCCATATCGACCAACGATTGCCGGATTTCCCGATAGACCGTCCCCAGAAAATTCAGGGGTACGGTGATCTGGATCATGTAGGCGTTGACCATGACAAAATCGCCTACGGTCAGGTTTCCGCTCTGAACACCGACGGCAGCTAGAACCATCACTCCGATCAGACCACAGGTGATCAGGAAAGACTGGCCAAAGTTCAGAAACGCCAGTGAGTAAGCCGTTTTCAGTGCCGCCTCGGCATAAGCTTTCATTGACACATCATACCGTTTAGCTTCGCGGGCTTCGGCGTTGAAATACTTGACGGTTTCGAAATTCAGCAAGCTGTCGATAGCACGCTGATTGGCTTCGGTGTCCTGATCGTTCATCTCGCGCCGAAGCTTCACCCGCCATTCTGTCACGGCAAAGGTGAACCAGATATACAGACCAATGGTGACGGCGACGACCACCAGATACCAGACATCGAACAGCCACATCAGGATGATCGCAACCAGCAGCAGCTCCAGGATCAGTGGCCCGATCGAGAACAGCAGAAAGCGCAACAGGAACTCGACCCCCTTGACGCCCCGTTCGATGATGCGGCTCAGACCTCCGGTACGGCGGGACACGTGGTAACGCATCGAGAGGTTGTGAATATGCTGAAAGGTCTCGAGCGCCAGCGCCCGCAAGGCCCTTTGCCCCACAGGGGCAAAGGCTGCGTCTCGCAGCTGTTGGAATCCCACAGTCAACATCCGGGCCACGCCGTAAGCGACCGTCAGTCCGACTGCGCCCAGCGCCACCGGTGGCACACCCTCACCTGCCAACGCATCAACCGCACCCTTGTAGAGGATCGGCGTGTAGACCGCGATCAGCTTGGCCAGCACCAGCATGACCATGGCAATCACCACGCGGCGCTTTACCCATGGCTCATCCTGCGGCCAAAGATAGGGGGTCACTTTGCGGATCGTGCGCCAGCCCGAGCTTCGCTCGTCACTCCGCACCATATCGTCCGAGGTCATAGCAGGTGTTCGTCTCATCACGTACCTTATCTGCGGTCAGAGATTTGCCCCCGGCCCTTTTGGGCCAGAGGCGATTATTGTTCAGGTATAGTGAAGATCTGCCCCGGATAAATCAGATCCGGATCACGGATCAGATCGCGATTGGCCTCGAACAGCCGCACATACAGGACGCCGTCGCCAAACCGGTCGCGCGAGATGGCCCACAGCGTGTCACCCTGTTGAACCGTGACGGAACGGATTACCGGTGCCCCCCCCTGCGCATTGGTCTGGTTGGCTGCTATTGCGGCATCCAGCACCTCGGCCGGTTCCCGCTTGAACGGAGTTTCAACCCGGCTGAGCACCGTCCCTTCCGTATTCACCGCATCCACGCGCAGGGTGTAGACACCCGGATCAATTCCCTCCAGATCGCTGCGCCAGGATCCATCCTCTTGCGGGTCGAGATCGGCGATCAGACGATTGTTCAGATAAAGTCGAACGGCTGCGCCGTCCTGCACACGTCCAGTCAACTGGACATTTCCGGTATCAGAATATCCGATTGTATCCAGTGCGATCTGATCGGGGGGCGTATCCCGCACCACAGGAGGCTGTACCAGTTCAACACCTTCTTCGCTCGACCGCAGCACCGCAATCTGCTGATCCGGTTCGGGTGCCTTTGCCGGCAAGTCGGCGGTTTGCGTTTCCTCGGCTTCCGGCACCTTGGTTTCGGGATCAGCCGGTTCAGGTTCTGCTGTTTGAACCTTGGTGTCAGACTCAGTCTCAGCTTCAACATCGACAACCGCGTTAATGGTTTCCGCGGCATCTGCAGGCGCGCCCTGATCCGATGCAGGAGCTTCTTCAGTAACGGGTGCCTCTTCGACCGGTTGTGGCAAGGCCGCAATCAGGTAGTCGTCGGATTGCGTCGTCCGCGACCCATCCGAGCTTTGCAGAACCAGCCCCTGAGCCGCGTCGCTGAAAGGGATCGAAACAAATTCGGCAAACTGACCGCTGCTGTCTACGGTAAATGTGTGCAGGGGTTCTCCGTTCAGCAGCACCTCGATCCGGCTTCCGGGCTCTGCATCGCCGGACAACAGCGCCGTGCCATCCGCTTCAACAAATATCTGATCCAGCACCGGAGGGGCCGCTGGCTCGGGCACGGTATCTTCCGACGTTGCAGCGGCAGTATCCGCGTCAGAGACGGCTTCGGCAGCTTCACTTGTGTCCTCGGCAGGCTCGGTCGTGGGCTCTTTGTCAGCGGGAGCCGCCTGTTCAGCCGCTTCCGGTTCCGAAACCTGCGCCTCCTGCTCTTCAGGTTCCGGGGCTACGGCGGATGCGGTTTCCTGCGGGGCGCTCGGCTCGGGCGCTTTGGTGAAGACGCCGGACAGATACAATCCACCCGCGCCCAATATCGCAACAAGACCCGCAATCACCCCCCAGATGAAATTGCCCGAGCTTCCGTTTCCCGATTTGGCGTCCATTATTTTCCTTTCACTCCGCCTGGCAAAAGCTTTGCGTTGAAAAGCTTTCCGGCGGACAGTTGAGCCAACCTATCAATCCCGCTATCACGGGTCAAAACCCCTGACACAACCCCGGAGCCCCCCTTTAATGTCTCAGAAATCAATCTGTGTGTATTGCGGGTCACGCAATGGAGCCAAGAAGGCTTATTCTGAAACTGCCCGACAGTTTGGCAGCCTACTGGCGCAGGAAGGCTGGCGGCTGGTCTACGGAGCCGGAGATGTCGGTTTGATGGGTGAAGTGGCCCGTGCCGCACAGAATGCCGGAGGTGAAACCTTCGGCGTCATTCCAGTGCACCTGGCCAAACGTGAGGTCGGAAAAACGGATCTGACCCATTTCGTGATCACCGAGACAATGCACGAGCGCAAGAAGGTCATGATCATGAACGCTGATGCCGTCGTTGTTCTGCCCGGCGGTCCGGGGTCGCTGGACGAGCTGTTCGAGGCGCTAACCTGGCGCCAGCTTGGACTGCATGACAAACCCATCGTCGTGGTCAATGTGAATGGGTATTGGGACGCGTTGCACACATTGTTGGACCAGGTGATCGGGCAAGGCTTTGCCGACGCGTCTCTGGCGAATTTCATCACCTGGGTTGAAGACGCCGATACAGCCATGGTCGCCTTGCGGGACAAACTGACCTGACGATGGAAAACCGTGCGGGCGGTTGAACCGCCCGCCGTATTGATCAGGCCAGTCTGGCCTTGGGTTGCAGACTGTGGCGCACCACTTGCTCGACTTTGTGCAAAGGATGATTGGTAATGGTCTTGTTGACCTCTGCCACGACCTTTCCAAGCACTTCGCTGTGCAACCGACGCCGCAACAGACCCAGAACCTGAGGGCTGGCCACCAGAACCAGCCGGTCATAGGCCCCTTTCAGCCCCTTGCGATTCAACAGATTCGCCAGATCCTGCACAAACAGAGATTTTGCGTGTGCCTTCCACGTGGGTTCTTCAACTGCCGATTTCTGATTTGGTCCGCCGTCGTTGCGACGACCTGCGCGGTCGGCCGGTTTCCCGGTCGGACCGTCTTGTTCTTCGACAGCAACGACGACAAGGTTGGGATCGTCGGCATCGGTGATATTCTCCATCACCAGCGCTTTCTCTCCATCTGCAACAATAACCCAAGTTCCCTGTGTAAGTGCGACCATTGCGATCTCCTGATTAGGTTGTGTTCTGGGTATCCCTCGACCTGCCGGACATGCGGGTTCGTTGGCGCACGCACAGTGCGCAGCCCGATCATTGATTGAAGTGATATGCGGTTCTCTCCCTCCGCCTTACAAAGATGTGCTTTGGAGAGCAGCAAACAAGATACCGTCATGAAAAAAGGGCGCGTATCGGCGGGTTTTCACCGTCCGGTCATCAACCCTTTAGGCGGACATCTCGACAACGGTGATTTCGGGCGTCACGCCCAGACGAACCGGCAGGAGTGAACATCCGATACCGCCCGACACGACCAGATCACGCCCATCTTCGCGTATATGGCCATAGGCATACCGGTTGCCGAATTTCGACGGCACAACGGGCGACCAGCCGAACAGGCGCACCTGGCCACCATGTGTGTGCCCCGAAAGGGTCAAGGCCACCCGCTCGGGCACAGTGGGGAAAACATCGGGCTCATGCGCCATCATCACAACCGGAGCGTCATCGGTGATCTGCTCCAAAGTACCTGGCAGATCGTCCAATCCCTGTGGTTTGCCTTTGCGCCAGATCGCAAGCTGATCCTCAAGCCCGGCCAGCCAGATGCCCGGAGTTTCGAGCTTAATGGCAGTATTGGACAACACCGAAATGCCATTCTGTTCCAGGATTTCGGCGTAGCGATTGGGCCCGGATCCGCGCAGCTGTGCCGTCCTGTCATCCCACCAGTCGTGATTGCCCAGCACGGCAAAGACACCATTCTTCGCCTCAAGCCCGGCAAGCACGGGTGCCAGGTCCTGCATCTTCACCGCGTCCGAGACAGCTTTGTGGCTTGCAAAGAAATCACCCAGCAGAAGGATCACGTCCGGAGCCAGCGCATTGGTTCGGCGGACCACCTGCTTTACGCGGTTCAGGCCGACATAGGGTTCGCCGACATGCAAATCGGACAGTACGGCGATTCTGAGCGGCGGCGCCGTCCAGTCGTCCCGCTGAATGCGCCATTTGCGCACGCGCAACCGCACTGCGGGTTCAATGACGAACCCGTAGGCGGCCGTAACAAGGCCTGCCAGCGTCACCGCCAGCAGGCCCTTTATGAACCGGCGTCGGTTCAATTCATTACATCCGTGATGCGACGTTTTCCCAGTTCACCAGATTGTCGAGGAAGTTCGACAGGTAAGCCGGGCGCTTGTTGCGGAAATCGATGTAATAGCTGTGCTCCCAAACATCGCAACCCAGCAGCGCGGTCTGACCAAAACAAAGCGGGTTAACACCGTTCTCGGTTTTGGTTACTGCCAGCGAGCCATCTGCATTCTTGACCAGCCACGCCCATCCCGAACCGAACTGACCAGCACCAGCGGCGCTGAACTGCGATTTGAATTCGTCAACCGAACCAAAGCTTTCTGTCAGAGCTTTTTCCAGCTCACCGGGCATTGCGTTGCCGCCGGGCCCCATCATTTCCCAGAACTGGTTGTGGTTCCACAGCTGGCTGATGTTGTTGAAGATGCCGTTCTGTGCAACAGCGTTCGCGTCGTAGGTGCCAACGATGATCTCTTCCAGCGACTTGCCGTCCCATTCGGTGCCGGCGATCAGCTTGTTGCCGTTGTCGACATAGGCCTTGTGGTGCAGGTCGTGGTGATATTCCAACGTTTCCGCGGACATACCCTTGGCTGCCAGCGCGTCATGTGCATAAGGAAGATCAGGAAGTTCAAAAGCCATGTCGGCCCCCTGTTTAAATGTAAGTTGCGGTTCCCAAGGTTAAATGCTTTGGCTACCGCCGCAGGTCAAGGGGCGAGACAAGAAAACCCGGAGGCAGGCGATGCTGACACAGGTGCGCAAGATGTTCTATCGCGCCCGCGGATATTATGCGGGCAATCTGAACGGCGAGCCCTTTCGTCTGGACCCGTATCATTCGAAATTCTGGCGCAAAGCCACTGCGGGCGCTTGGGAACCTAAAACATTTGCAGTGCTTGACCGGTTCCTGTCCCCGCAAAGCGACTATCTGGATATCGGAGCGTGGATTGGCCCGACGGTGTTGTACGGTGCACGCAGGGCACGGCATGTCTGGTGTTTTGAGCCTGACCCGACCGCGTTCCGGCACCTGGCATGGAACCTTGAACTGAATGACGTTCAGAACGTCTCGGCATTCGGAGTCGCCCTGTCAGATCGGTTTGGGGTGGCACGCATGGCCTCTGTGCGCGGTGAGCCCGGAGATTCCACCAGCTCACTTCTGCACGACGGCGCACATGGATCGGATGCGCTGACGATCGCCTGGGATCAATTCGAAAAGACAAACGACCTGTCACGGGTTTCGCTGGTCAAAATGGACATCGAAGGGGCGGAATTTATTGTTGCACCCACTCTGTCCGCGTGGCTGAGGGAACGGCGGCCTGCCCTGCTTCTGTCGCTTCACGCACCATTGCTGCCGGAAAACGAGAGGCACGAACGTGTCAGCGCTTTGATGGATGAACTGGGGTTTTACACGGGGCTGTCGGACGACAAAGCGCACCCTCTCAAGGTTTCGGACTTGCTGACCAAAGACGGCCTGAACCGTTTTCACACCATTCTCATGCATGGGTAGAACGTCAGGCGACTTTTTCTTCGCTTACGCGAAGTCCTGCTTGCATCTCTGAGATGTATCACTTTGAGTGTGTACATCAAAAATCACAGCCAACCGGATAAAATGAAAAGACTTTTCCTGATTGTCACCGCCGCAGTGCTTGCACAAACCGCTACGGCAGAAACAGTTACCTATCATTGCAAGATGACCAAGCAAGACGCCCATGGCTGGATTGCGCCAGAGTATGCTTTCCGGATTGACCCCGCCACAGCTTCGGCGATGGCCGCAACGTCGTACCAAGATTGGGCCAAAGCAAAATTCAAAGACCGCGGTGCCAAGGGGTATCGTGTTATCTGGAACCTCGATCAAAAAATGGTCGCCGGTGGCAATGCCCGCGTTCGATATCAAGCGAACCTGAAACCATCCGACAACACAGTCGCCATTCGCATGGCATTTGTTCAGGGAAATTTTGCGAACAAGCCCTTTGGGGTCGGGACCTGCTCCACCGTAAAATGAGAAAATGCCCCGGTAGAACCGGGGCATTCTTCTTTTCTTTCAGTAGATCCCGACCTCACTGCCAGGTTGCGCCGCAACCTTGAGCAGTTTGAAGACGTAATCCGCAGCCGAGCGGAAGCAGACCACCCGGAAGGTCTGTTCATCGTCCATCCAGAAAGCACCTGCCACTTGCGCCAGACGTGAGCGGCGGATTTGGCCAGGCTGGAAAGCATCCGCCGACAGATCGACAGGTGCAACCTTACCCAGAACTTCGCGGGCGCTGGCACCAGAGATACAGAAGACGGCGCGGGCATCCGAGACGTTGACCGCCAAAGCGTGGGTGCCACTCAGGGCACTAACCATGTCGGCCAGTTTGGCGTCGACCTCTGCGTATGGCACCAGCACCAGCAACTCGTCCGTCGACATCCAAGCCACGCCGGTATCGCCCTTGACCAGCGCCTCGCGCTGACCGGGCACTTTCTGGCCGGTTGCATCCTTGACAGCCTTGGCCAGCACCTTGTCGGACAAGTCGCCGCGCAGCGTGATCATACCCTGAAGACCGCATTCCTCGATCTTGGCGATGCCGGAATAGCTTGCGTGGTTCAATGCGCTGATGGGTTCAGACATTCTGCTTCTCCCCGTCCTTGTCATAGAAGATCGGGTCCACGATCTTGGCTTTGTAGGATTTGCCGTCGGTGCCCGGGAACTCGACGATCTCGCCCATGCGGTCGGGACCGTGTTTGATCAGCCCCATGGCGATACCCTTGTCGAGGTTGGCCGAGTAATATGTCGACGTCACGCGGCCGATCATATTGCGCTGACCGTTGGCATTGACGCCCTCGCCCACCGCGTAAGCACCATCCGGCAGAACCGATCCATCCACAGTCTCGAGACCGACCAGTTTCCAACGCTCGGGATCCGCCATGTGGCTGCGGGAATGGGCGCGTTTGCCCAGATAGTCCTCTTTCTTTTTCGAAAGCGCCCAGTGCAGCCCCAGATCCTGCGGGATCACGGTGCCGTCGGTCTCGTCGCCGATCATGATAAAGCCCTTCTCGGCCCGCAGGATGTGCAGGCATTCGGTTCCGTACGGCATGACGCCGAATTCTTTACCTGCCTCCATCAGGGCATCCCAGAACGCCTGACCATGACTTGCGGGCACGGCGATTTCGTACGACAACTCGCCCGAGAACGAAATGCGGTAGGCCCGGCAAACGAAGTCTCCGATCTTGCCATCGCGCCATTCCATGAAGGGCAGCGCCTCTTTGCTGACATCCATGCCGCCCAGCTTCTCCAGCACCTTGCGGGCGTTGGGGCCAACCACGGCGACCTGCGCGTATTGCTCGGTCACGTTGGCAACATAGACTTTCCAGTCCCACCATTCCGTCTGAAGCCATTCTTCCATATGACCATGGATGCGCTCGGCTCCGCCGGTAGTCGTGTGGCACAGCCATGAGTCCTCGTCGATTCGGGCGACAACGCCGTCGTCAATCAGAAAGCCGTTTTCCGAACACATAAGACCATAGCGACACTTGCCGACTTTCAGCGTGGACATCATGTTGGTGTACATCATGTCCAGGAACTTGCCGGCATCCGGGCCTTTGACGATCAGTTTGCCCAACGTCGAGGCATCCAGCAGGCCGAGGTTTTCGCGGGTGTTCTTGACCTCGCGATTGACCGCGTCGTGCACAGACTCACCGGGGCGGACATAGGCATAGGCACGGCGCCAATGGCCAACCGGCTCCCAGTCGGCGCCGTTCCTGTCGTGCCAGTTGTGCATCGGTGTCTGACGGATTGGCTGAAAGACCTCACCCCGTGCCTCACCGCCGATCGCACCCATCGAGATAGGCGTATAGGGCGGGCGGAAGGTCGTTGTGCCAACCTTGGGGATTTCGGATTCCAGCGCATCAGCAAGGATTGCCAATCCGTTGATGTTGCTCAATTTACCCTGATCAGTTGCCATACCCAGCGTGGTGTAGCGCTTGGTGTGTTCGACGCTTTCATACCCTTCGCGCGCAGCCAGTTGGACGTCTGAAACTTTGACGTCGTTCTGGAAGTCCAGCCAGGACTTCATGCGCAATTGAACTTCTGCATTTGCCGGCATGAGCCAAACTGCTTCCATCGGCGCTTCGACGGTTGTCTCACCTGCGGGCGCCTTGGTGTTCTTGGGTTTGAAGCCAGCCGCCTTGGCAGCGGCCTTACCGGCGACATGGGCGTCTGTCAGTACATCTTGCAACGCCAGAGGACCGTTGGACGCGCCAGCAGCAACAACGAACCCCTTACCGTCGGCCCCCAGCGGTGGACGCTCAGGATCTGGCCGGAAATGCGCGTTCGCGTCGTCCCAGATCAGCTTGCCTCCGCAATGGGACCACATGTGCACGACCGGAGACCAGCCACCAGACATGGCGACCGCATCCGCCTCAACCTCTTCACGCGCGCCGCCGACACCTTCCTGATTGCAGATGGCAACCTTTTTGACGCGCTTGCCGCCTTTGACTTTGGCAATGGCCTTGCCCGGATCGACGCGGATACCCAACTGGCGGGCTTCTTCCGCCAAAGGTCCAGCCGTTGCCCGTGCGTCAACAATACGCAAAACATCCACACCTGCCTGTTTCAAGATAATCGCGGTGCGGTAAGCGTCATCATTGTTGGTGGCGACGATGACACGATCCCCCGGAGTCACCCCCCAGTTCACGACATAATCGCGCATGGCCGAAGCCAGCATCACACCCGGAACATCGTTGCCAGCAAAGGACATTGGTCTTTCAATTGCACCTGTTGCCGTCACAATTTGCTTGGCACGAATACGCCACAAGCGGTGGCGCGGGCCCTGCACACCCGGCGTGTGGTCCGTCAGACGTTCGTATCCCAACACATAACCATGATCGTAAACACCCGCTCCCATGCAACGTGTGCGCATAATAACGTTGTCCATTGTTTCGAGTTCGGAAACCAATTGTTCCACGAACTTATCCACAGGCTCACCATTGACGGTGCCTCCGTCAACCGGAGCGCGACCGCCCCAATGCGCGGTCTGCTCGATCAGCAGAACCTTCGCACCGGATTGTGCCGCCGCCTTGGCCGCCTGCAAACCAGCCACACCACCACCAATCACCAAAATATCTGTAAAGGCGTAGAAGTGCTCATAAGTGTCGGCATCCCGGTTGTCCTTGTCGGGCGCCTTGCCCAATCCCGCCGACTGCCGGATGAAAGGTTCGTAGACGTGTTTCCAGAAGGGCTTGGGGTGGATGAAGGTCTTGTAGTAGAATCCGGCCGGCAGGAACCTGGCAAACGCCGTGTTAACCGCGCCGATATCATGTTCAAGGCTTGGCCAATGGTTCTGTGAAATTGCGGTCAAGCCGTTGAACAACTCGGTCGTCGTGGCGCGCTGGTTCGGCTCGAACCGGTTGCCCTGTCCCAGACCGACAAGGGCGTTCGGCTCTTCCGCGCCGCTGGCGACAACTCCGCGGGGGCGGTGGTACTTGAACGACCGGCCCATCATCATCTGATCGTTGGCCAGCAGCGCTGAGGCGAGCGTATCGCCTTCGTAGCCCTGCATAGAAGTGCCGTTAAAGGTAAATGTAACTTTCTTCGACCGGTCAATCAGCCGGCCTTGTTTTGCGAGACGGGTGCTCATGTCGCTGACCTTTCGCATGTGGAGGCGTCAAAGCCTCCGGCGGGAGTATTTTTGAAAAGATGAAGCATCAGGAGAACTCTCTCCACGTCCAGCCGGGCCGTTTAGCGGTGATGGCATCCTTGATGTCTTGCGGCGGCTCGGTGACCTGCGCGGAATAGGTGCCGAACACTTCGAGTGTCTGCGTGCAGCGAGCGGCGTGGAACCACTTGCCGCAGCCATTGGCGTGCCGCCAGCGTTCAAAGTGAACACCCTTCGGGTTTTCACGCATGAACAGGTAGTCGTGGAACTCGTCTTCGGACGAGCCCGGGCCGAAACGCTTCAGATGCGCCTCACCACCAGCGGCCAGTTCGGTTTCTTCGGCGTCTACGCCGCAATAGGGGCAATTCAGGATTAGCATGTTGTCATCCTTTTGGCGGTCGGTCGGCGCGGGGGCCGACCTGAATTCTGTTTTCTGGCACCTTGGGGACCCCCCTTAGTGTGCCACCCCGGCGGCGACGCTTTCGTCAATGAAGCGGCCCTCTTTGAAGCGGTCCAGCGAGAAGGCTTCGGTCAGCGGTGAATGTCCCGTGGCCATCAACTGCGCCATCCCCCAGCCCGAGCCCGGAATCGCCTTGAAGCCACCGGTGCCCCAGCCGCCATTGATATAGCAGCCCTGCAAAGACGTTTTCGACAGGATGGGCGAGCGGTCACCGGTCATGTCCACGATCCCGCCCCACTGACGCAGCATCTTCAGGCGCGAAATCATTGGGAAGGTTTCGACAAGCGCCCGCACCGTTTCCTCAATATGATGGAAAGACCCGCGCTGCGTGAAGTTGTTGAACCCGTCGGTTCCCCCGCCGATCACCATCTCGCCCTTGTCGGACTGAGACATGTAGCCGTGCACGGTGTTGGCCATCACAACCACATCCATGCAGGGTTTGATGGGCTCCGATACCAGCGCCTGCAACGCAACGGCTTCCAGCGGCAGACGGAAGCCCGCCATCTCGGCCAACTGACCCGAATGGCCCGCGACGACGATGCCCAGCTTGTCACAATCGATGGCACCCTTGGTGGTGTCGACCCCGACGACGCGACCTTTATCCGAGCGTATACCGGTGACTTCGCATTGCTGGATGATATCCATACCCATCGCCGAACAGGCACGCGCATAGCCCCACGCCACCGCATCATGGCGCGCAGTGCCCCCGCGTTCCTGCCAAAGGCCGCCCAGAACAGGATACCGGGGGCCCTCCAGGTTGATGATAGGCACCAGTTGCTTGACGCGTTCGGGACCGATCCATTCAGTCTTTACGCCTTGCAGGGCGTTGGCATGGGCCGTTCGCTGATAGCCGCGGATCTCGTGCTGGGTCTGCGCCAACATGATGACACCGCGCGGGCTGAACATGATGTTGTAGTTCAGCTCCTGGCTCAGGTCCTCGTAGAGGCTGCGCGCTTTCTCGTAGATTGCGGCAGACGGGTCCTGCAGGTAGTTCGAGCGGATGATCGTCGTGTTGCGGCCGGTGTTGCCACCGCCCAGCCAGCCTTTTTCGATAACCGCGACATTCTGAATACCGTAGTTCTTACCAAGGTAATACGCGGTCGCCAGACCATGACCGCCAGCACCAACGATGATGACGTCATAACGCTTCTTGGGTTCGGGTGAGCGCCAGGCGCGCTCCCATCCGGTGTGATAGCGCAGAGCTTCCCGCGCCACAGCAAAGGCTGAATAGTGTTTCATGTGCGAATCCATCCGGTTCGGTGATTGGGCGCAGATATGCCGTGTGAGTGCATTTTAGCCCTGCCGTGCAACGCCGCAATATAGCACTATTGCGACATGTCGCTCATTCGCGGCCATTTGTCCCTTTTGTCGGACGCCTCACAGGTCTAAGTCAGGGCAGCATCCTCGGAGGGACCATGACGTTCTGGGTTCTGATTTTTCTTGTCGCGCTGCTGATCGCAGCTTTTCTCAGCTTTACTCTGCTGCGCAAACGCCGTGGGGATGAACCCGCTGCGGCTTACGATCTGCGGGTTTATCGCGAACAGTTGGCCGGTGTGGACCGGGATCTGGCGCGCGGGGTCATTGGCGAGGCCGACGCTGAACGGGTCCGCACGGAAATTTCCCGCCGTATTCTGGCCGCAGACGACCAGATGAAAAAAGAGGGCGCCGGCGCCGGACCTTCTCGTACCGTTTCAGCGTTGTCGATCTTGGCAATCTCGCTGCTTCTGATCGGTGGCGCATTGGCGATGTATCATCGCACCGGGGCCGTCGGATTACCCGATATGCCTCTGAACGCACGGCTTGAATTGGCCAAAGAAGTGCGCGCCAACCGGCCATCCCAAAGCGCCGCGGAAGAGCTGGCGACCCCGCCCCAACCTGCGCAGCTGGACGAAAGCTATGCGAACCTGCTGAAGCAGTTGCGTGAAACGGTAGCGAACCGGCCAGACGATTTGCAGGGTCAGATGCTGCTGGCGCAGCACGAGACGAATGCAGGCAACTTCAAGGATGGGTACACCGCGCAGCAAAGGGTGATCGAACTGTCCGGTGACACTGCCACGGCCGACACTTACGCGGATTTGGCTGAAATGATGATTCTGGCGGCGGGTGGTTACGTCTCACCCGAAGCGGAACAGGCCCTGATCGAAGCGCTGAACCGTGACCCTCGTCACGGCCCGGCACGCTATTATTGGGGGCAAATGCTGGCCCAGATCGGGCGGCCGGACCTCGCCTATCGTATGTGGGTTGAAACGTTGCAGGATGCCCCTGCAGGTGCACCATGGGCCGGAGCGATACGGGCTCAGATCGACGAACTGGCATTTCGGGCCGGTGTATTCAATGCGCCGGATCTGAGCACGGCACCCGGCCCCAGTCAGGAAGACATGGCCGCCGCCGCAGAGCTGAGCCCCGAAGAACGGCAGCAGATGATTCAGGGTATGGTGGACCAGTTGTCTGATCGTCTGGCGACAGAAGGCGGGTCCCCCGAGGAATGGGCCCGTCTGATCGCCGCCTTGGGCGTTCTAGGCCAGGGCCAGCGTGCCATCGATATACGGGATGAGGCCATGGAAGTGTTTGCCGGCAACTCAGAGGCGTTGCAGATCATCGATGCGGCGGCCCTTCAAGCCGGGATCGCTCAATGATCCATGACGCTATCGAAGAATTTGCAGCAGCGCTGCAACCTATGAGTGCCCTGATGGGGCTGGACCTTGGGGAAAAGACAATCGGCGTCGCGGTGTCCGACCGGATGCGCGGCGTTGCCAGCCCGCTGGAAACGGTACGGCGCAAGAAATTCACGCTCGATTCCGCCCGCCTGATCGAAATTGTGACCGATCGCGAGATCGGAGGCATCTTGCTGGGGTTGCCCAAGAACATGGATGGCAGCGAAGGGCCAAGATGCCAGTCAACGCGGGCATTTGCCCGCAATTTGTCCCGCCTGACCGATTTGCCCATCGGATTTTGGGACGAACGGCTCAGCACAGTTGCGGCAGAAAAAGCACTGCTTGAGGCGGATACGACACGAAAACGTCGCGGACAGGTTATTGATCACGTTGCAGCCGGCTATATCTTGCAAGGGGCGCTGGACAGGCTGCGCTTTTTGTAACGGGTCGGAGACCAGTGATGACGAATATGGTTTGGAAAAGGAATGAGGTCGAAAGCCCTTGTGTCCAGATCTGTGTCGTTCACCCCACGGAACGTATCTGTACCGGCTGTTATCGCACGATTGATGAAATCACCCGCTGGTCCAAGATGGACAGCAGCGAACGCGCCGAAATCATGGAAAACCTGCCAACCAGAAAGCCGCGCCTCAGCAAACGCCGTGGCGGGCGTGCAGCGCGCATAAACGGCTCCTGAAGTCAGCCAGTCTGCTTTGGGGACGTATCCCTGTGGTCATTGGATTTGTCGTGGGCCGGCCTGTTCGTGTCTTGCCCGCGCAGCTCTGTCTCGAACAGAGCTACAATTTCGGATCTACTCGTTTTTGCAGTCTCGGATTCTTCTCGTGCACGTTGGACATGTTTCTTGCAGGTCTTGACCACCTCGAATGAAGGCGTCTTTCGTGCAGTAAATCTTTCCATCAACAACTTAAATGTCATCGCAAACTTCCCGCTTCCAATAACTGTGCCGCCGCGGGCCGAGGTCGAGCTCCAAGAGGGGCCAGCTCATGAACGCATCTGTTCAACGTGAGTGGAGGCCCGCAGCGACACGGCGTAGGTAAGGGCACTTCCGGTCAGTATTAGGGGTAAAACACACGGTTTTTGGTCTGGTTTGACGTTAACGTCAGATATTCCACGAAAAAACCCACCAGTTCCCTTACGTCACAACTTTTGTCCGGAACGGTGTCAAGACCTGTGGAAAGCGTGGAACGGCGGAAAAAGCCAATCAGATTTGGTCTCCTCGCGCTCAACGGCGCTTTGCCCTGACCTGCGGACACAACACAGGGGCCGCCTGCTGGCAGTTGAATCAGTCAAAACACGTGAGGGTATATCGAAGTTCCTTATCCGGCGGCCAACCAGGTTTTGGCATTTTCGATATCCTCGGACGGAAAGAACTGAGTCCGTGTGCCCAACACATGACTGGCTACGCGTTGCGCCATGTGCTGCCAGCTTTTGTCCCCAACGATGGCTGCGCGGTCCAGTTGCCCGATATGTCGGCTGGCCAGACGAAAATGCGCTGCAAGAGCCGACAACCCCTGCCAGCCATCAAATTCCCTTAGGTCAATCAACAAGCGAAACCCGGATCGATCATGCAACAAAGCGTTCAGGTCGCGCTCTGCCTGCTTGTATTCCTCCGGGTCCAGCTTTCCCAAAAGGCTGATCTGCACGCATGGGCCCTCCAGATCCGTCACGTGAATGGATCCCAGCGACTCGCGCATCCAGCGGCGCGCGGCCTCAAGCTCGGCCAATTCGAATACCTGAACGGGACACGGCAGGATCGGGGCCGCCAGTCGGATGCTGGTTTGCACCCAGCCCTGATCGGCAACAACCGCAATCCGGTCGAACCCCCGCCAGTGACTGAGCCCCAGCTTGGTGTCAGACCATGCCGCACCCAAATCATACCCCTTGAACTCCGGCTGCACGATGGCCAAAAGCCGAACCGAGTCGTGTTCGGTCAGCGCTGCTTCAATCGCAGGAACCAAGACATCCGCGTAGTCGGCGCTGGTGACTTGCCCCGACAACTCGACTTCTATCAAAGCACCATCAGAATTCGTATGGACCGTAATCATCGGTCAAAACCTCCAAAGCCAAACAATGACAGGAGGTTAAGGGGATTCGATCCATTCGGCTACACCCCCGGCACATTCCGGGCGGAAATAGGCGATCATCCGTCCATCCGGCCCTGCGTTTGCCGTGTCTGCCCAAGAGGCAACCCCGTGCAGACAGTGGCGGTGCAGCACGTAAGCCTCGCCCGGTTTGGCTGGCAATTCGATTCGCGGACAGGTTTCGAACACCTCGCGACGGGCGGATTGGTAGATATCCGTAATATCGACTTCATGCAGGCGCTCTTGTGGCTTCCCCGCAAGAGCGCGCCTGAACGCCGCACCCAGGATATGATGGCTGCCTTCCCACAACACCATGGGCGACGCATTCCGGCTGGCCTTGGTCAGCGGTATACCCAAAATCCAGGCATGCGGCTCATCCACGCGGCGGCGACGATCCGGCCCCATCGGGCGCAGGCCGTCCACATGGGCCGCGTCCCGGTTTTTGCGATACCGCGCGGCGGCCTCGTTTTCCCCCCGACGCGGACGTGGATATCCCGGATACATGACCGAGACTTGCCCCTTGTGAAGCGGCAATTCCCCAAAACGCTCTTCCAATGAATGACATGGCGGTTCCGGCCAGAGGCCCCGATCGGCCTACCCTGCCCTGCGCGTCATTGGGCAACGCGTCGACACCAATGAACCACGTCCCTTCGCAGTCAAGCCAGTCAGCATGGGACGGATCCGTTATCGAGGCCCGTGCGGCGGGCAGCGCATGACCCACCCAAGCTGCAAGCACCCGATCATATGGAAATTTCACCCAGCCCTTGACGCGGAAGTCGGTCACAAACCTATTGCCTTGCGAAGCATATTGAGCGCCACCAGTGTAAGGAACACAGCGAATACGCGCTTCAAAGGTTTCGGGTCCATCGCATGGGCCAGCTTCACCCCCCAAGGCGCGGTGATCATCGTCATTGCCACGACAATACCGAAAGCCACAAGATTGACCGCCCCAATGGTCAGCGGTGGCCGATGTTCCGGTGCAATATCCAGGAACAAAAACCCGATGACCGAGGGCACGGCAATGATCACACCAAATCCGGCCGCGGTTGCCACGGCACGGTGGATCGGCGTGTTGTAAAGACTCATCAGCGGCACACCAAAACTACCACCGCCTATCCCCATCAGAACGGAAAGAAACCCGACCGCGGGAGACAGAATGGCCCGCGTTATTCCGCCGGGCATGACATCCCCTAGCCGCCAGTCCGAACGTCCCAGCCCAAGGTAAGCTCCGATCACCATTCCCAGTATGCCGAACAGCGCCTGCAAGGCCTCGGTGCGCAGAGCCGAAGCAACCAGAACCCCGATGATCGCCCCGACGACGATACCCGGCCCCCAACCGCGCAGGATATCCCAATCCACCGCACCCTTCTTATTGTGCGCAAGAACGGATCGGACCGATGTCACGATTATCGTTGCCAGCGATGTGGCCAGACACAGTTGCATCAACTGCGGACCGCCATATCCCAGAGTTTGAAACGCATAGAAAAAGGCGGGCACCAAAACAATTCCACCGCCAACCCCCAGCAATCCGGCAAGTACGCCGGCCAGCGCTCCGATCACAAGCAAAAGGCCCAGCATCTGGGCCAGCAACATCGTCTCGGGCATCGTTCCCCCTGCCGCTTAAACTTCTGCCATGGGCACCACATGATCCAGCGCCCGCAGCATCACTTCGGGTCCGGCCCCATCCCGCACAGCCCCTTCCGACAAGGCGCGCCGCCATGCGCGGGCTCCGGGACGACCTGCGAAAAGGCCCAACATATGACGCGTGATCTGGTGCAAACGCCCGCCGCCCGCAAGATGCCGTTCCACATAAGGCACCATGTGTTGAACGATCGCGAACGGATCACGCGTTGTTCCGGTACCAAAGATGCGTAGGTCAGCATCCGACAGGACATCGCCCGGCTGATGGTACGCGGCTCGGCCGATCATCACCCCATCCAGACCGGCTTCCAGATGTGCGGCTGCCTCGTCCAGCGTGTTGATGCCGCCATTGATCGATATGTGAAGATCCGAAAACTCATCCTTCATCCGATGCACAAGGTCATAGTCCAAGGGCGGGATATCCCGGTTTTCCTTGGGGCTCAGCCCTTGCAACCACGCCTTGCGGGCATGGATTGTTACCCTTTGGCAACCTGCCGCACGGATTTGTTCAAGAAACGCAGGCAATACCTCTTCCGGCTCCTGGTCATCCACGCCGATGCGGCATTTAACAGTGACATCCACGTTCACCGCTTCGCGCATGGCAGCCACACAGTCGGCAACGCGGCCTGGGTTTTTCATCAAGACAGCGCCGAAAGTGCCGGATTGCACCCGATCCGACGGACAGCCGCAGTTCAGATTGATCTCATCATACCCGGCCTCAGCCCCCAAACGCGCGGCCTGCGCCAATTCTTCCGGGTCAGAGCCGCCGAGTTGCAAAGCAACCGGGTGTTCTTCAGGAGAATGGTCCAACAGATGCACCGCCCCGCCACGCACGAGCGCCGGTGCCGTCACCATCTCGGTATACAGCAACGTTTCCGCGCTGAGCAGCCGATGAAAATAACGACAGTGGCGATCTGTCCAATCCATCATGGGTGCTACGGATAATTTAGCGTTATAATTCAAGTCTTTAGCTGTCACTCAATCACCCGATTTGGCCCATATTTGCACACATATTGCACACGATTGCTTATTTCCTGTATGAACCGTGCAGAGAATTTGCACAGGATTTGCACCAGATATGGCTACTATCACTAAGCTACCCAGCGGTAAATGGCGGGCACAGGTCCGCAAGAAAGGCATCAGCAAGGGACGGACCTTCACGCGCAAGTCGGATGCAGTCGGCTGGGCCGTGGACATCGAACGCGCCATCGAAGGCGGGCGGGCCGACGGGACGATAAAAGCACCCGCCGACATGACGCTGGCCATGGTGGTCATGGCGTATCTAGAACAGGTCAACACGGGCCGCACGAACCGCTTTAATCTGGAACGGATCGCAAGTCGGATCGGCAGTACCAGCTTGCGAAATCTATCCGCCATCACCGTGCAAGGATATGTGGACCAGCGGTTGGCCGAAGGCATCACGGGTGTGACCATCGCGGGTGATCTTTCGGCCCTGTCCAGTGTGCTGAAATGGGCGCGACACGTGCGCAAGCTGGACGTTGACCCCGATCTGGCCAAAGACGCCCGCACCGCCCTGACAGCGGCCCGTGTGGACACACGCAGCCGAGAGCGTGAACGCATCCCAACGCAAGCCGAACTGGATGCCATCATGGCGTGGTTCGAAGCCAACCCCCGAATGCAAATCCCGATGCCGACCCTAATTCGGTTTGCGGCCAGCAGCGCGATGCGCCTGGGCGAGATTACCCGCATCCGAATTGAGGACATAAATTGGAACGAAAAGTCCGTCCTGATCCGCGAACGGAAAGACCCGCGACGCAAAGCCCGCAATGACCAGATTGTGCCGCTGGTGGGTGAGGCTTACCAAATCGCCCGTGCGGCTGCGGACGGACGCGCTGAAGGCCGTCTGTTCCCCTATGACGGCAAGTCGGCTGGGACCGCGTGGCGACGGGCCGTGCGGTCCTGTGGTATCGATGACCTGCACTTTCACGATCTGCGACATTTGGCGATCACCGAACTGTTTCGGCTGGGCCTGCCCATTGAACTGGTGGCGGTCGTATCGGGCCATCGTGATTGGCGGCATCTGAAACGCTACGTCCAGCTTGGCGCGGCTGATGTTCATTCGGCATTGGAAGGATTACAACGATGAGATTCACTGCGATTGCCATTGCAACTTTAATAGCGGGAACCGCTTCGGCAGATATTACGTGCGAGGGAAACTCTTTTAGTCTTTTCGCTAGAGGCAACAAAGCCTTGGTCACGATGCCCGGTGGAACAACATACAATGGTAACTGCGAAAATCGAAATTTTCCATCTGACCGCCCAAAAAATCTAGTTACCTGCCTTGTCGAACCAGAAGACTTGGATGGCTTTACTTGGGTTTTTATTCTGGAACCTCAGCGCGTCATTCTGGTGTCACTGTACGAGGTATCAACCCCCCTCCTGATGTCTGGAGCAACCTGCACAGGCTTTGACGATGAATGACGCCTTGCACAAACTTGCATCCGACGGATAAGGTTGTTGGACCAGCCGACTCGCATTGGCTGAACTTGACCACATGACACATGACTTGACTTAGCTAGGAACCGTCGGCGCGTAGCGCGTCGGCTGACCGAACTGGTCGGGTCGTGTCTGAAGACAGCCCGCCAAAGATGGAAGGGCTGGATATGGAAGACCCAATCCTGCAAAAATTTCTGGCTGATAACGGCTGGATCACTGAAGAACAGGTTGCCGCGTTCGAAGGCTGCGACCTGCAAACCATCAAATCCCGTCGCAGTCGTGGCGGAATGCCGAACCACTACAAGGTCGGCAAGCGCATCCTCTACAAAGCGGATGAATACGCGGCACAGGTTGAGGCCGAACGGCTGCGCGTGAAGAACCCACCAGCATCGGCACAGGCATCGCAAGACCTGTTGGACGGTGCGGCGTAATGGAAGACCTGCGACTCTACATGGCTTCGACGTTCGGCAAACCGAACCGCCTAACCGCCAACACCGATTTGGGCGCGTTGATATTGGACGGCTTGAAAGTCCGTCACCCGAACGCAAGTGCCGACGAACTGGCGAACTACGCCTGCGACTACGGGATTGAAGTCGAAATTTTCGATGGTTTGATGGTGGTGTCGTCATGATGAAAACGCTTGAGGAACGCCGCGCGGAACGTGAAGACATCGCGGACCACATTGTCCGCACCAACACACACCTGACCTTTATGGGCCGTGTGCTGTGCGGCGATGAGCAACGCAGCCTGTACCGCCTGCCAGCGTCCCAAATCAAGCAACCCCTGACCCGCTCAACCGCTCAGGTCCAACACCTGCAACGCAAGTTGTTGGGCGACAGGTTGCTATGCCCGCAATGTCACAAAGCGTTGCGTCATTTGGCTGAGACCGCATTGCAGCGTTTGCTGGACCGAGACACCGAAATTGTGATGGCGGTGCCAGCCTAATCCATTCCCGCCCGCATTGGGCCGTGCGGGGGAACGGGACAACTGCGCCCAGAGGAACTGACTATGGAAAAATCAATTGATGACTACACCGAAGCCGACTGGGCGCTGTTGGATGCCCAAAACGACGTCAACTACAGGGCGGGTTGCGTTCAGCGGTACGGCGGTTGGCACAATGAACAGTTGCTGAAAGAGGCTGTGGACCGTCTGGAAAAGCTGGAACGGCAGGAAGCCGCCTGAAACGAAGCGGGCCGACCACAATAAGCGGTCGGCCCCACCAGAAACGCTAACCCCCAACCACAGAGGCCACACGTAATGCCGAAAGATACCCCGACCAACGACCCACTGACAACCGCTTTAGATCGCGGTCATCAAATTCCAGGTACTTGCACCTTGGTGCGGGGGGCGGCGTAATGCGCTGCCCGAAGTGTGGTGAAAGTACCGTCACGAAGGGGGTGTTGGAGGTTTTTTGCAGCCACTGCGGTCATGGTGAAGACCTTTGGTGTGAAGACGGAACGCCCGACGATCTGGCGGACAAGCACCGTGAAGCCGTGCTGGAACGTTGGCGGCTGAAGTGTTGCGACAGGTGATGAAAAAACCAACCCCATAAGAAAACGCTCGGCCTGCGTGGGGGCAGAACCGAGCGAAGAAACCCCCAATGAAAGGGCAACTGAAGATGCCAGAAGATAACCCGATCATCCCGCACCCCGCAATGTCTGTCTGGCAACGTGCCGCGATGGAACGGAATTGGCTGATCTTTGCGGTCGAACACTTCGATCCGCTAAAGGGCAAGTGCCCCAAATGGCCAACCGATCAGGTGGTGTCGGAATACGATTTTGACCGCGTCAAATTCGACTGTCCCGTCTCGGTCCATCAGGCCGCGCGCTACACCTATGATGAGGTAACCCAACTGCTGACCACGTTGCAGCCGTCTGGGCAGATTGCGCGATACGTGCGGGGGTATCTGACACGCAAAGGGTCTGCACTTGTCGCGGGCGATCTGGACAATTGCTATGACCCGTCACGGGGATTGATCAGCGATTGGGCCATGCCGATCCTGTCGGCTGGTCGGACCTATGCCGAGATAAGCACCAGCGGCACAGGCATTCGACTGTTGATGGCGCGGCAAGAGGGTGACGACCAGCAATCGCACAGGGAAGCCAACGGGGCTGGTTTCATGGCCAACGGCAAGCTGGGTGTCGCGCTGACGGGCAACATGCTTCAGGGCTATGAGGTTGAGCCACAGGCGGTACCTGGGGTGCGTGATGCGATCTTGGCCCGTCGCGGTCCCGTCAAGGCGGACGGGCCCAGCAAATCATCCGTGGTGACCGATCCCGTGCCGTTCGATCTGGTGCGGGGAATGTTGATGGCCCTGCCAAATGACGGATCGCCAGATGAACAGGGTAGACGCGGATTCACATTTAACGAATGGTTGGACATCGGATTTGCCGTCAAAGCCTCATTGGGTGACGCTGGTCAGGAACTGTTTGACTGGTGGTCGCAGCAGGCACCCGACAAATACAATGCCAAGGATCAGGCCAAGCTGTGGAAGGGTCTGGACCCAGAGCAAATCGATTTCGGCACCCTGACCTATTATGTGAAGAAAGCGAACGGTGGGAAGTATCCCGGCCAGCTTGCCACCATGATGCGCCAGCGGGCCGAGCAACGGCACATGGCGGGGGATGTATGGGCTGACATACCCGACTGGCCCGACCTGCATGGGATCGGCCCTGTCGGGCCGTCTGAGGCGCTGGGTGATGTGTTCTCAGCGTCCCAACTGGCGGGGCGTCCTGTTCCGCCCCGCGAATGGCTGGTCAAGGACTGGGTGCCGTTCCACACCGTCACGATGTTGGGCGGGGATGGCGGCACAGGCAAATCCCTTTTGGCCCTGCAATTGGCCAGCAGCGTGGCCACAGGTCAGGGGTGGCTTGGCAACCTGACCGCAACAGGAAAGGCGCTGTACCTGAGTGCCGAGGATGACGTGGACGAACTGCACAGGCGGATGCATGACATAAGCCGTCGCTATGGTGTCGATCTGGCCGTAATGTCCAATCTGCGGATCATGCCACTGGCTGGTCGTGACGCGGTTCTGTCTGCGGTCGGACTGAACAACGTGATGACCGAAACCGAACTGTTCGCGCGGGTGCGTTATCTGGTGGCGAACGAACGCCCGCAAGTCGTGGTTCTGGACACCTTGGCCGACCTGTTCGCGGGGAACGAAAACGACCGTATGCAGACCCGCCAGTTCGTCGGCATGTTGCGGGGCTTGGCGATTGACTATCGGTGCGCGGTGATCCTGTTGGCCCATCCATCCAAGTCAGGCATGGCGACAGGTGACGGAACCAGTGGCAGCACGGCATGGAACAATTCGGTCCGTTCGCGGCTCTATCTGGATCGCGTGAAGGCATCGGACGGCATCGAACCTGATCCGAACCAGCGTGTGCTGAAGCGGCTGAAATCGAACTACGCTGGGTCTCTGGATGAAATCCCGCTGATGTGGGCAGATCACATCTTTATCCGTCCGCTGAATCTGGAAATCGCAAACGTTGAAAAGATGGCGGAATGGGAATCCGCGTTCTTGCGGTTGTTGGATTTGATGACCGATCAGGGACGAACGGTTACCAGCACACAAAGCAAATCAAACGCTGCGGTGGTTTTCAGTGATCATCCAGAGGCCAACGGCGTTACCAAACACCAATTCAATCAAGCGATGGAGTCGCTGTTGATGAAGAAAATTATAGAAATTGACGTAGATGGACCGCCATCAAAGCGTCGATCATTTATTAAACGGGTGGAATGATGGGCTTCCAACTACCCTTCCAACTACCTTCCAACTACCTTCCAACTGGGTGTGTTCCAACCCCCTATTACTACGTAATAGAAGGGGGCGAAGAACGCCCACCCTTCTATTCATTACTCGAATAGTTTTCGCGCGTCGGAAATTTATAAAATTACTGATCAACGATATAGGGAATGATCTAAATGCCCGATGATCCGTTCTATCAATCAGCGCAATGGAAGAAACTGCGCACCATCGTTCGTCGTCGTGCCAAATACAGATGTGAGGTGTGTGGCGCTGATTGCAGATATAGGAAAGGTGTTAAAGGTTCGGGTGGTGTAGTGGATCACAAGATCGAACGTAAAGTCCGTCCAGACCTTGCCCTGTATCTGCCCAACATGCGTCTGGTCTGTCATCCGTGCCACAACGCACGACATGCTGAGTTGAGACGATCACGACCGACACCAACCATTGGTGCTGACGGCTTCCCCGTGGGTAGCGCATGGTCATCAATCACCAACGACGATGATAATTGATTGAGTGATCCGATCACGTCACGCTGACGATCCGCTGCGTGACTTGGTCGGACCGTCTGACAATGCGGGCGGGGGCGGTCCGAGACCCAAGCAAAAGGGCCAGCACCGAGCGGGTTCCAAGAATTTTAATCAACTTCCCAAAATCAGGCCCCTGTACACAACATCGTTGCGCGATGACCGATTTGGGCGCACAATATACGGCGAATCCACCATCCAAACGCGCCAAATCAGCCGCAATCAGATCGGATCACGCAAGATTATGCCGAAACGGAAGCCTGAAAAGCAAAAGAGCAATTCTGTCGCTGGTCTGCGACAGGAAGCGGCCAAACCGCATCCTGACGACCTGACCGTGCCCGACATTCGCGGCGCGGAAATGCTGGATGACATCGGACGCGAATGTTTGGCCAGCTTGTGGCGTGAAAACCCCGACGCATGGACGGAAGGCGATCTGTTGCTACTGGTGGAAACCGCGACCGTCGCGCAATTGATTTACGCAAATCGCTTTGTCGTCCTGACGACCCCTGCCACCATCCAACATGTCAATGGTGCCTTTGGTCGGAACCCAGCCCACACCTATCAGGCCGAACTGGCCCGCCAGTTGCAGACCTTGCTTCGCGACTTGGGCATCCGCTCAAAAGACGTGTTAAACGACCGCGCAAAATCACCGCTGGACGGCCAGAACAAACCGACCCGCGCCCGCAAGAACATCGATGCCAAACCTGTGGCCACGAACGCTGATGGTACGCCGAATTGGGACAGCTTGAGAATGAACTAAACACCTGCCCGCCCCGCGCGTGGTTCGTGGAAACTTTGATGGGTGGACACTGGCCACCAGCGGACGGACTCGGTCGTCGCCAGTATTTCAAAGTCATGTCCGACAATCTGAACGCAACCAGCATCAAACTAAGCCGACTTGCGCTTATGGACGCGCTGCCATGGCCTGAGTTGAACGACGCATCATTGGGGCGCATCTGATGGACTGGCCAACGCTACCGACCCGACAATTCATGATCGACACGTTCATGGCGGGCTACCCACCACCGCCAGCCAACGATCCGACCCGCGCCGACTATTTCCGCGTCATGAAAGCCAACGTCAATTCCAGCAACGCGCCCAACCGTTTCAAATCGTATGGTCTGATCGGTTCGTGGCCGTTCGATGAGTTGAACGACATGAGGCGCGACCTATGACCAGACGAAGACGACCACCCAAAGACGTAAGGATGGCCGACCGTGCCAAGAAAGCTGAACCACATCGATCCGAACGCTTGTGCAAACCTGTGGATCGAAGCGATCCGCCATCATCTGAAAGCGGCCCAACGCGGCGACGAGTCCAGCAAGATATGGCTGAGTAAAGACGGGCTGCTGGTTGCGTCCATGATCGGGCTGGACATGGAAGCCTACTGGCAGGCGGTTGGACCGTTGGCGTTAAGCTAAATCTAATTCCAGGCAACACGATATATTGTGGTCCTATAGGTAAAAGTATTACCTTTTCAACTAGATATGGTAACGAATCGTTTTTCATGCATATGATGATCCACCAGCAAGATGGATCGATCATGTTACACCCCCGACACGCACCAACAGCAGCCCGCCAGATCACCAAATCCACAGGCCACGTGCGTTCAAAATTGGACGCGGCCAGCAGGCTGGAACAGCAGGACATCGATGGTGCAACCGAACAGCGCACCCGAACCGCCGACAAGTTCCAACGCCGCTGGGTCGAAGCCGAAGCCATCACCGATCACAGTTTCGAACAGGCGGACGCCCTACGCAGTGCGGCCCATATTCTTCGCAGCGGGAAAGCGACCGCCAAACACGACGGGTTTCTGATTAACCGTCTGGCGACCATCGCGGTCCAGATCGGCAATGCCGATTGTGACGATCTGGCCACCCGCTGCGAAGCCTTGTCCGATGACCTGAACGCCGCTGCTGAGAAAGCCCAAGACAGGCTGGATGCGGCCCACACGGATTTGCAGGCAACCGAAGCCTTTGCCCGCTATCTGGACGCACTGGCCGCGCGTGGCTTCGACAAAAACCATCCGACTGTTGAGCGTAAACGCCAACTTTATCTTGCTCTGAAAGGTCAGAACAAATGAGTGAAAACCCGTTTCGCAGCACGTCCGTACAACGCGCACAAGCACCCAGCCCTGAGTTCGTGACCAAGGCGCAGATGGTGGCAACCATTAACGATGTCATGGAAAAGACAGCAGAAGCGACGGCTGAAATTATTGCCGAGCATCTTGCGCCCGTGATTGGTGACGTGGCCGATCTGAATAAATCGCTGGCCTATGCGCAGAAGCAAGTGGCCGATGCCATCCAAGACGAACTTGAACCCGAACCCGAACTGGACATGGCCGAACTGCAACGTCTGGCCGACGCACATATTGAAAAAATGAAAGGAATCCGAAATGAGGGATGAATTATTCCAAGGTGGTGGTTCCGCAGACCGCGCGGCCCGTGACGCACTTGTACGGGAAGACAATGCGACCCGGTTCGATGAAACGATGGAAGCGGTCCGTAACGCGCCGAAGCTGGAACGCGAGAATGCCGCACTGAAAGCTGAAGTCGCAGCCCTGAAGACACAGACCGACCGTCCTGTAAACGTCACGGTACGGACGCCCGAACCGAAAAAGAAGCGCGTCAGTCAGGCTGAGTTCAACCCGCTGCGGTTGCTGGCGTTGGGTGCCTATGGCGGCATGAAACAGAGCGTCGAGAAAGGCCACGTGCGCAAGCACATAAGCGACCTGATGGAAGACCGTCAAACACATCAACACGTCATCCGCAGCGCCACCGACATCGCCACCACGACCAGCGCCGGTTGGGGTGCTGAACTGGCCACCCAGATGGTTATGGGCTTTGTGCGCGATCTGGCAACCACCAGCGCCGCAGCCCAGCTTATTGCTCGTGCTGGCACCGTCAGCTTTCAGGGCGCAACCAGCCTGTCGTGGCCAATGCGATCCCCGACCAACGGTGGCGCGATGAAGCCCGCATGGGTCAAAGAGGGCGCGACTATTCCCGTGCTTCAGGGTGCGTTCGGCAACGTGACGCTGGATCGCTACAAGCTGGCCGCGATTGCCTGCGCGACCGAAGAACTCGTGCGCACGTCAAACCCGTCCGTGTTGTCGATGATCGAACAATTCATCCGTGACGACGCATCCGAAGGGTTGGACGGCTACATGTTCGACCCGACCGTTGACGGTGTCGTGGCTGTCCGACCTGCATCGATTACCTTTGGTGCGGCCAAACAGGCATCTGCCGGTGATGATCTGGCGTCGGTGATCACCGACCTGAAATATCTGCGGTCGCAGATGGCGGCATCCAAAGCCATCGACCCCGTGATCCTGATGCACTCGGACAGGTACATGGGTCTTCAGATGCTGACCGGCGTGGCTGAGGACTTTCCGTTGCGGCGCGAACTGGCCGAAACAGGTGCATTGTTCGTTATCCCGATCATGCACAGCACGTCCTTCCCGGCTGACATCGTTGTCGCGGTCGATGCGGCCCGTCTGGCCGTGGCGATGGACGGAGTCAGCGTGGACACATCCAGCGCTGTCACCCTGGCTATGGCATCGGCAGATGGTGTCGCGCCGACAATGGTCGAAACGGATGCTGTTACCAGCGCCGGATCGATCCAGATCAGCGACGCGGCGGGCACAACACCTGCGACTGAAGTGCGCAGCATGTTCCAGACCAGCAGTGTCGCGATCCGGTTGGTGATGCCGATGTCCTACAAAATGCTGAAGCCGTCCGTGGCTTACCTTAGCGGGGTATCGTGGTGAACCGTCCCGTCAAAGTCATATCCGACCCGCTGACGGCCAGCCTGACCCATGTGGACCGTGTCACCTATGATGTCACGGTCAAGCAGGGCGATCCGGTGCGTATCCGCCACGCAGACGCCCTGCCAGCCTGTATCGGGCTCTACCTGCTGTCTCAGGGCTTCACGGGCAACGAAACGGGCTACACGCGCACCCTGACGCGCCGGGATTGGACGATGCAGGTGAACGAATGGACCGACAAGGGACGTGTTTACCTGGATACCAACGGTCAGAAAAAGGCCGACAAACTGCTAAAGGAGTCCATGGCATGATCAACCCTTTCAATGAGTTTTGTGCGCTGTATGGACAACAGATCTATCCATTACGGTTCGACCTGCAACGATCGTTCCCGCCACAGGCCTGGTCCCGGTGGGTCGAAGCCAATCGATGCATGGTGCGGCATCCGATGCGGGCTGGCACCCGACCTATTTCAAACCAACCAACCTGACAAATTGGAGGATGAACAGATGCTTGATGATATCCCAAAGCGCGATGACGAACCCGGCAAGGATGCATTGCGCAAAGCTGTGCTCGACCACATCGAAACAAAACTGTTGGGCCGTCCGGTGGACGTGCTGGAACTGGCCAAGTTCGAAGCGGCGTTTGCGGACGTTGACATGACGAAGCTGATGGAGGGCCGCAAATACTGAACCCGCTATTGGCGGTGCGTAGATTGTCATGGGTCAAAACTCTTACGTTGGGTGACCACATAGGGGCGGCCTTAACGGGCATACTTCGTGTTCTGGTATGTGTTTGATTGTATCGTTGGTCGCCTTGGGCTCGCAGCAGTCATCTGACGGTTTCGGTGGGATATTGCGCTGGTTCTGACGGCTTTTACGCCTGCTCTGCGGACCCAACTGTCATCTGTCGAAGATGAAATTGACCCAGTTACTTGCAATTTCAAACGAATAGGAATGCGCTTCAGTACATGTGTTGACCCCGCATCAAGCGGGGTCACATTGTTTTCAGGAAACTGGTCGATTCCAGTAGCCACTATTGGGTGGTGATTTCTACTGGCTAGCTAACGCAAGGTTACACTTTCGGCCTTCTTCCATCGCCTTCTTAGTGCCAGTCAAGTCTACTATGAAGTTCGCGGTCTTCTTAGGAAACGCAATGAGTGTTTGACCTTCGGCTACCGCTGTCGCCATATTTCCGTCCTTCACGACGATGTAACCGCCTGAGTAGTTACCTGCTAACTTTTTACTTTTGATTCCCTTTGCCCGACCTTCATAAACGAAGTCATCGATTGCTATTTCGATTTTCTGACGGTTCTTAATGTCGATGTCAGCTTGCGTGAAAACGCCCAAGTAGCCGTGCTTTTGGTTCTTGGTGAGACCCATCTGCATCACGTTTCCGCTCTCGAAGACTTTCTCGATGAGGCATGTCCCAGAGTCTTTGTCAGCGTAAACTGTCCATCCTTCAACCTCTCCGTACACTTCAAAATTGTCACTGCTTTCCGGCACAGGGTCTTTGGCAGCAGCAACGGTTGCAGACGTAGCGATTGCCAGGGCGGCAAGAGCGGCAGCATATTTCATTTTTTCCTCCAAAAAATTTCGCTTCACAAAACAGCTCATGAAGCATTGAATGGAGATATCTTTATATGAAATTTTATCAATGGGAATTGAGTTTTTAACCCAGCCACCCTAAAGCAAGTGCCTCACATCCGCTTCTGTGAACTAGATTGGTTTTCCTTGTGTAAAGTTGCTAGCCTTAGCAGCCTTATGCCCAGCCTGTCCGAACTTCCCCAACCGAACTGTTCTAAGGCTATGTTGTGAGATAACGGACCAAGAATAGATTACCGGGTTAGTTGGTTGTTTCGCAGACTTAGATTTTGGGGCAGGCAGGTGGCGCTATCAAAAACGCAATCTGGATAGACAAAAAATTGTAATATTATAATAACAGAATATCTCCCGTAGTGAGTGCGGGTATCGTTTTGTTTACCTTGCTCTTTCCTACAGCCCCACGTTGATCCCATCCCAGGGCAATCGGCGTGGGGCAATTTCTATAGTTTTCTTTAAAAAAGACTACTTCAGTAGCCGTGTCATTGTTCCTACGCACGGTGTTCATAGGTACTGAGAACAAAAGTAAAAGCGGTCGATTTAGGGTAACTCACCGGCCTATTTGGGCTCGCATTCTACATTCGGCCCTGTCACTCAGACAATTGACGAGCACCGTGGGGTCAAGGTCGGCAAAGTGCTGTAAGTAGCCTTGTGCACCCGCAGCTACCAGATCACTCGGCTATGTCCGGTCAGGGCTCAAAACCCCACAGCCTTGGGTCCCCTCTAGGAAGTTGCTGTATCTGGCTTTCCTTGAGCACAGGCCGGACGGTCTATATCCTTCTGGCGTCCACACAGCTCACGGGTTATTGCCTTTGTTATGACTGAAACTCTGCCTTCGTGCCCCGAATGTTCCTCTGCCTACACTTACCAAATGGATGCCCTGCTTATCTGCCCAGAGTGTGCGTATGAATGGGTCGCCGGTTCGTCATCTGACCACGCTGCGGAGGTGCTTGATAGTGTAGGCAACGTATTAAGTGACGGAGACACTGTAACCGTTGTCAAAGACCTGAAGCTCAAGGGAACGTCCTCCGTCATTAAGGTCGGAACTAAGGTCCGAGGAATCCGGTTGGTCGACGGTGACCACGACATCGATTGCAAGGTGCCTGGGATAGGTCCAATTGGCTTGAAATCCCAATTTGTGAAAAAGGTGTTCGGGTAAAGTTTGAACTGTGAACCCCGTAGCTGAGAAGTTTTAGTGTCCGGGCGATTGAAACGCCAGCACCAAGGCCGCGAAGGTTCGCAAGCTGCCTTTAGCAATTGCAGCATTCTGACTTTCAACTAGCGGCAGTTCAGGGCTCAATCAGCCAGTCACCCACCTAGCAATATCCTGCCCGTACTATCTTCGCTCTGGCTTCCGGCGTCTCAAGACTGCGGTAGCGCCCACCTGAATACCGGCGGCAATCCAGGGCATGACCTGCGGCAATTGAAGCTGCACCGATGTCTTCGCCATCCACAAAGCATACTCCAACCCAGCGGTCATATGTACGATCCCCATTTAGCTTGCAAGTGACGGTCTCGCCGCGCAGATGATCCGCCATCCACCGCTTTGCTGCGATTCCGGCGCTTGTACTTAATTCCGGCCCGTCTACACCGTTCAGCCTCACTGGAACGCCCTGAACAACGATAGTGTCTACGTCCCGAATTCGGGCGGGGCCTTCCACCGTGCGCTGGTTGGTTGGGTTCGAGCCGAAGCTGGTAAGAAAGACCGCGACACCGATTAGAGCGGCCATCCAGAGAATTACAGACTGTCTTGGAGATAGGGAAAGCGGCAACTTAATTCGCGATCTGCGACGAAGTGGAACGACATTGCCTCTGAATCGGCGGGCATGGAAATAGTGCCGCCCTGAACCGATGAGCGAAATGACCAGCATGATTCCGATGACAACGGCCAGCGTCAGAAACGAGTTATCAAACAGATGCAAAAATCGGTCTCCAAGTGTCTTAAGCTGCCACCGAAGTGTTGCATTTTTTCCTGCCAGTACACACAACGACAAGTTGCTACTTGGTTTTGCTTCTCAATAGATCTTAGTCTCAAATCGACATTAATGGGAAAGTACTTTGCCGTAGCATTTTCCTCGAATATCAAAAACAGAAACACTCGAATGGGATAGTGGGAATTGAGCAAGCAACTAGTTTTCGCCGCAATACTTCTGGCAGCAGGTGGGCAAACCGCAGGGGCGCAGGACTACAATGTGGGGTCAGCTGCGTTTCAAGCAGGTGATTTTGAGACTGCCATTCAAGAATGGCGCCCATTGGCCGAACAAGGAGCTATTATCCCGCAGGTGAATCTGGGTTACATGTATGAAGCTGGTCTGGGCGTTCCTCAGGATTATGCGGAAGCGGTGAAGTGGTATCGCTTGGCGGCAGAACAAGGGAGCGGACAGGCGCGGTCCGACTTGGGTAGAATGTACGAAAATGGTCTTGGCGTTTCGCAGGACTACGCAGAGGCTGTGAAATGGTACCGATTGGGGGCAGAAAAAGGGAACCCCTCCGCGCGACTTAATCTGGGTGTGATGTACGCCATAGGCGCAGGCGTTCCGCAGGACCACGCGGAAGCGGCAAAGTGGTATCGTTTGGCGGCAGAACAAGGGAACGCACCAGCGCAAGCTAACCTGGGCAGCATGTACCGCATAGGTGAAGGTGTTCCTCAAGATTACGCAGAAGCAGCGAAGTGGTATCGTTTGGCGGCAGAACAAGGAAGTGCAACCGCGCAGTACAACTTAGCAGGAATGTACTACAGTGGTTATGGTGTTATCCAGGATGACGTTTACGCCCACATGTGGCTGAATATTGCCGCCTCGCTCGGTAGTGAACGTGGTCTAAAAGAACGGGATATTCTGGCCCAAAAAATGACTCCCGAAGATATTTCAATGGCGCAGCAACTGGCCCGAGAATGTGTCTCCAAGAACTATAAGGGGTGCTGAACTGCACATTGTTTGCACACTGCAAAAACAATACATTGATATTTATTGCTTTTACGCCCAATCCATCATCGGCGCCACGCTCACACGCGCTGCCTGTGTTGCCTTGCCTGTCACAGCAACGCCTCCATCCTGCTATGCTCCGAAATCCGATTGCCCGTCAGTGGTCTTGCCCATCCGAATCAAGTCAAAAAGCCCTAACACATTCCTCTGGCGGCGTCCCGACGGCGACCCTGAGGATTCAGCCGTTTCCGATCAGACACCATATCGACTCATCACCATCTGGACACTGCTTTCGATCGTTTCCTTCATCTCGGGTTCGCTGAGCGCCCCGCCCGTAAACAGCAGCGGCCAGAAGGCGCGTGCCTTGATCAGGCCAATGAATTCGCGCCCTGCCCGTTCCGGGTCATCGATCCGAAGCTGCCCATCCTCTGCCGCATCCTTGAGCATGGCAATGAATGTCGCCGTCTTGTCCAGCTTGCCCTGAGCTTCCGCCGCAAGCGTCGGGTTGCGCAAGGTTTCGCTGATCACCATCCGGGCCATCGCGATAACATCGGGCCGCATCAGAATACGTCCCTCGGCCCAGGCCAGTTCGGTCAGTTGCGTACGAATGCCACGACCTTTTTCATACCGGATTTCCAGCACTTCAGCAAAGCGACTGGACAATTCGACCACGATGGAGCGAAACAGGTTCTCTTTACTTTCAAAGTACTTGTACAACGTACGCTTGGACACTTCGGCCCTTGCTGAAATGCGGTCCATACTGGCCGCGGCAAATCCCTTTTCCTGGAACTCGGCCACGGCAGCTTCGATGATCTGTGCGCGCTTGGACGCATTCTGTGCGCTGCATTCGTTCATGTCAGAGCTATAGACCTGTTGACGCGCCTTGGTCAAACACTAGGTAAACGCAGGAGTTTACAGAGGCAAAACAATATGCCATGAGTAAACCCGCGAGTTTACCAAGTGCGGAAACCAGCACCAACAGGAGACCCCCTCATCATGGCTCTTACATTGAACCTGAACGGCAAAACCCACGAGGTTGATGCCGAACCCGGAACGCCTCTTCTCTGGGTGATCCGAGACGAACTGAAACTGACCGGCACAAAATTCGGCTGCGGCGTTGCGTCCTGCGGGGCCTGCACGGTGCATCTGAACGGTGAACCCGTCCGTTCGTGCCAGACTTTCATTGAAGACGTCGAAGGTGCCGAAGTCACGACCATCGAAGCTGTCGGTGACGACAAGATCGGTGCTGCCATACAACAGGCCTGGGTCGAGCTGGATGTCGTCCAGTGCGGCTACTGCCAGTCGGGTCAGGTGATGTCGGCTGTCGGGCTGTTGTCCGAGAACCCGAAACCGTCGGCTCAGGAGATTGACGAGTACATGTCCGGCAATGCCTGCCGCTGCGCCACCTATCAACGCATCCGCGCCGGTATCCAGCGCGCGTCTGAAATTCTGGAGGCCTGATCCATGACCATCAACACATCTCGCCGTGGGTTTCTGAAAAGTGCCGCCGCTGCCGGTGCCATCCTGCTGGTCGGCACCCGTCCAGACGGAGCACTGGCCGCGGCCTCGTCCGAGACCGCCCAGCTCAACCCGTTCGTGAAAATCGATGCGGATGGAACCGTGACCGCCATCGTCAAGCACTTTGAAAAGGGTCAGGGCCCAGCGACCGGCCTGCCGACGCTGATTGCCGAAGAAATCGGCCTGACCATGGACCAGATCGAATACGAGTTCGCCCCCTCGGATCCGAACGTCTACAACAACCTGCTGTTTGGTCCATTCCAGGGCACTGGCGGTTCGACCGCGATGGCGAATTCGTGGCTGCAATATCGTCAGGCCGGTGCTGCTGCGCGCGAAATGCTGATCAACGCCGCTGCGCAGAGCTGGGGCGTGGATGCATCCGCCATCACCATCGAAGACGGCATCGTCAAGGCGGGCGACAAGTCGGCTCCGATCGCTGAGTTCGTGTCTGCTGCGTCGCAGCTGGACGCTCCGGCAGAGCCGCGCCTGAAAGACCCGTCCGAGTTCCGCCTGATCGGAAATGAAACGGTGCGCCGCAAGGATTCGGCAATCAAGGGCAACGGGCAGGCGATGTACGCGATGGACGTTCACCTGCCCAACCAGATGGTCGCCATGATCAAACGCCCGGAAGCGAAGGGCGGCATCGCCCTGGGTTTTGATGACAGCGCATCGAAAGAGGTCAAAGGCTATATCAATGCAGCCGTCCTGCCCAATCAGGCCGGTGTCGCGGTTTATGCCGAAAACACCTGGGCCGCGATTCAAGCACGCGATGCGCTTGAGGTCGAGTGGGACATGTCCGGCGCAGAAACCCGTGACTCGGACCAGATCAAGGCCGAGATCATGGCCGCGCTGGAGGCTGAGCCCACGTATAACGTGAACAAGGCAGATTTTGAAGCTGTGGCAGCCGCCATCGACGGTGCGGACAAGGTCGTTGAAAAAACGTTCTACTTCCCACTGCTGGCCCATGCTCCAATGGAGCCGCTGAACTGCACGATCGAGCAAACAGCCGATGGTGACATCGTTCTGCATGACGGGGCGCAAATGCCGACAGGGCCACATATGGCCTACCAGCAGATCTTTGGCCTTCCCGCTGAGAAGATCCACATCAAGACCATGCTGGCGGGTGGCTCCTTTGGTCGCCGCGCAACTCCGGATGCGGATTATCAGGTCGAGGCAGCTATGGCTTTTGTCGTCACTGACCGCTCGCGCCCGGTGAAACTGGTCTGGACGCGCGAAGACGATATCCGCAGCGGGTATTACCGCCCCGCCTTTGGCCACAAGGTCCGGGTTGGCCTGGATGCCGATGGCAAAATCGTCGGATGGCAGCATCAGGTAGCTGGCCAATCAATCATGAAAGGCACGGCCTTCGAGGCCTTCGCGGTGCATGACGGGGTCGACCACAGCTCTATCGAAGGTATCGCAGACAGCCCCTACCAGATTCCGGGAATGGCGCTGGGTTTAACAGATACGCCCAAGGCAACCTCGGTACTATGGTGGCGCTCTGTCGGACACACTCACACGGCCTATACGATGGAAACCATGATGGATCTCGTGGCCCAAGCGGCAAGGCGCGATCCGGTCGAGTTCCGCCTGGCCCATCTGTCCGACGACGACAACCCGGACCAGCAGCGAAAGGCATCTGTTTTAAAACTGGCGGCCGAAAAGGCAAACTGGGGCAATGCGCCAGAAGGTCGGTCGCAGGGGATCGCTGTTCACAAGTCCTTTGGGTCTTACGCGGCTGAAGTGGTCGAAGTCTCGGGCGATCCGGAAAGTGGCATCAAGATTGAAAAGGTCACCTGTGCCGTGGATTGCGGCATTGCCGTGAACCCGGATGTTGTGCGCGCCCAGATGGAAGGCGGCATCGGCTATGGCATTGGCCACGTGATGCGTGACCAGATCACTCTGACCAGCGGTGCTGTGGACCAATACAACTTCCCGGATTACGAACCGCTGCGTATTGGGGATATTGCCGCAATTGACGTACATATCGTGCCATCAGCCGAAGCGCCAACCGGCGTAGGAGAACCCGGCACGCCACCGTCAGCGCCAGCATTGGCCAATGCGATCAATGCGCTGTCAGGTGTGCATGTGGCGCAATTGCCCATGGAAGCGCATGGCGTAAGCTTCGCCTAAAAGCACCTCCCCGCGCCGGTCAAAACCGGCGCGGGGAGGTCCATGAACACCAAAGCCAAAATTTGATCAAATTTGATGACAAAGCAGATCCATTGAAGTAAATCACTGGGGAGTTTCACCGACGGAGCCCCCAATGGACCTGAGCGCCCTGCACAATTTCCGCGTTGCCGCATGTGATCTGAATGGTCAGATGCGCGGCAAACGCGTGCCCCCCGTCTATGCGGACAAACTGGAGAAGGGGGCTGTACGAATGCCATTCTCGGCACTGAACGTTGATCTGTGGGGCGCAGACATCGACGGTAGCCCGCTGGTCTTTGAAACCGGCGACGCAGATGGAGTGCTGCGCCCGACCGAACGCGGCCCGGTCCCTGTACCCTGGCTGGATACGGAAACGGCGCTGGTGCCAATGAGCCTGTATGATGATGACGGCGTACCGTTCCCGGGCGACCCGCGGCATGCTCTGTCTGCCATACTCGACCGCTATGCACAACGCGGCTGGTCCGTTGTTGCCGCGACGGAGTTGGAGTTCACACTGGTTGATGCGTCTGGCGCGCAACCGCAACCGCCAGTGAATCCGATCACCGGGCGGCGCCTTACCGATGAGGCAGTTCTGTCGGTTGCTGAAATGGACGCGTTCGAAGCGTTCTTCACCGAACTGTACGACGGCTGCGCCGAAATGGGCATCCCCGCGCAGACGGCCATCTCGGAAAGCGGCATCGGCCAGTTCGAGATCAACCTGAACCATCAGGACGCCATGCGCTGTGCCGATGATACGTGGCTTTTCAAGGCATTGACGCGTGGATTGGCGCGCAAGCACGGATTTGCGGCAACCTTCATGTCCAAGCCTTATACTGATGACGCCGGCAACGGAATGCATGTGCATTTCTCGGTAGTGGACCAGAACGGGCACAATGTGTTCGACAACAACGGGCCGGAAGGCACTGAGATCTTGCGGTCTGCCGTCGCTGGCTGTGTCGCGGCCATGCCGGGCAGTACGCTGATATTTGCGCCCCACGGGAATTCCTACACACGGCTCATACCAGGGGCACATGCGCCCACGGGGGCCTGCTGGGCCTATGAAAATCGAACCGCAGCTATTCGCATCCCGGGCGGCCCCCCGGCTGCACGGCGCATCGAACACCGCGTCGCCGGCGGGGACATAAACCCGTATCTGATGCTAACCGCGGTTCTGGGCGCGGCACTTGTTGGCATCGAAGACGGTTTGACCCCACCCGCCCCGATCACGGGGAACGCCTATGACATTGCAGACCTGCCTCAGCTGATGCCGGATTGGTCGAGTGCGATTGACAGGTTCGCCTCTGATCCATTGGTGCCGCGTCTGTTCCCCGCAGACCTGATCCGCTATCTGACCATGACCAAGCGGCAAGAGATCACCCGATTTGCGAGCATCCCACCCGAGGATCACTGGCTGAGCTATCTCGAGGCGATTTGACCCCCTTGCCGCTTAACTCAGTCTCGGTTAGGATTAATTTGATCAAATTTGGTGACACATGAAAATCGGTATTCTACAAACCGGCCACACCCCCGAAGTGCTGCAGGATGAATTCGGGGATTATGACGAGCTTTTCCCCTCGCTGTTGGCTGGCAATGGGTTCGAGTTCGTGACCTTTGCCGTCGTGGACGGCACCTTCCCCGATAGTGCAGATGATGCGGATGGATGGGTCATTACCGGGTCTCGTCACGGGGTTTACGAAGCCCTGCCCTGGATTGCGCCGCTGGAAGTGTTGGTGCGCGAGATCCAACAAAGCGGAAAACCGCTGGTCGGCGTTTGCTTTGGCCATCAGATCATTGCTCAGGCACTGGGTGGCAAGGTCGAGAAGTTCGCTGGAGGTTGGGCTGTAGGTCGTACTGAATACAAGTATGACGGCAACAAATTATGGCTGAATGCCTGGCATCAGGATCAGGTTGTTGAATTGCCAAAAGAGGCGCGGGTTCTGGGCCGGAATGCCTTCTGCGAAAACGCGATGCTGGCTTATGGGGACACAATCTGGACGGTTCAGGCCCACCCGGAATTCACCAACGGTTTCGTGGCAGGCCTGATGCGGACACGGGGCAAGGGCGTCGTCCCGGAGGATCTGATGCGCGAAGCCGCAAATCGCGAAACCGCGCCGGACGACAACGCCAAAATCGCGCGCCACATGGCCGATTTTCTAAAGAAAGAGAGAGCCTGATGGCTGATTGGACTGATAAACTGCCGGAAGCCGCCAAGGCGTATTTCCACGGACAGAGACTGGACGAAGTTGAATGCATCATTTCAGACCTGCCGGGTATTGCGCGCGGCAAGGCGGTGCCTGCATCAAAATTCGCAAAGCAATCCTATTTCCACCTGCCCGACAGCATCTTCTACCAGACCATCACAGGGGGCTGGGGCGAAGCTGCCGGTGATGACGGGTTCATCGAAAAGGACATGATCCTGAAACCCGATTTCTCGACAACCACCGCCGCACCCTGGACCGGCGACTGGACGCTGCAGGTGATCCACGACGCCTACAACCGGGATGGTGAACCGATTCCATACAGCCCGCGCAACGTGCTGAAACGTGTTGTACAGCTTTACCACGACAAAGGCTGGAAACCGGTTGTAGCGCCCGAGATGGAATTCTTTCTTGTTGCTCCCAATGTCGATCCGGCACAAGGGATCAAGCCAATGATTGGGCGCTCAGGTCGCCCCGCTGCCGCACGGCAGGCCTATTCCATGACGGCGGTGGACGAGTTCGGCCCGGTGATCGACGACATCTATGATTTCGCCGAACATCAGGGGTTCGAGATCGACGGCATCACGCAAGAAGGCGGTGCCGGGCAGTTGGAAATCAATCTGCGCCATGGCAACCCGGTAAAACTGGCTGACGAAGTCTTTTATTTCAAACGTCTGATCCGTGAGGCCGCGCTGCGGCACAATTGTTTCGCCACTTTCATGGCGAAACCGATCGAGGAAGAACCGGGTTCGGCCATGCACATCCATCACTCGATCATCGACATGGAAACCGGGCAGAACATCTTTTCCGGACCACAGGGTGGCGAGACCGACGCCTTTTATCACTTCATCGCCGGGTTGCAGAACCATCTGCCCGCCGGTCTGGCGGTGATGGCACCTTACGTTAACTCCTACCGGCGCTATGTGAAAGATCACGCGGCACCGATTAATCTGGAATGGGCACGGGACAACCGTACCACCGGCATCCGTGTGCCTCTGTCGGGTCCGGAAGCGCGCCGTGTTGAGAACCGCATCGCCGGGATGGACTGCAACCCGTATCTGGGCATCGCGCTGTCGCTGGCCTGCGGTTATCTGGGATTGGTTCAGCAAGAGCGCCCGCGTCGTCAGTTCTATGGCGACGCTTATGAAGGCGAAGGAGATATCCCACAGGTCATGGGAGAAGCGCTGGATCTGTTTGACGAGGCCACTGCCCTGCACGAGGTTCTGGGCCCCGAATTCGCCCGCGTTTACGGCATCGTCAAACGGGCCGAGTACGAAGAGTTCCTGCAGGTCATCTCTCCTTGGGAACGTGAACATCTGCTGATCAACGTCTGAGACCTTCCGTGAACCTGCTCTATTCCAACGACCGCAAGGGTGAGTACCCAGACAGCTGGTATGCTGCGACGGCAAATCCGATGAATCGCTTTCCTGCGTTGTCAGAAGACACCAAAGCGGATGTGTGTGTAGTCGGTGGCGGTTATACGGGGCTGTCCGCGGCTCTTCATCTGGCCGAAGCCGGGTTCGACGTCGTGCTGCTTGAAGCCCACCGTGTCGGCTTTGGCGCGTCAGGCCGAAACGGCGGCCAATTGGGCAGCGCGCAGCGGATGGATCAGGAAGACCTCGAACGTCTTGTTGGCGATGCTGACGCCGCCAAGCTGTGGGATTTGGCCGAAGACGCCAAGGATCTGGTCAAATCCCTGATCGCCAGACATCAGATCGCGTGTGACCTGAAACCCGGCGTCGCCGTCCTGGGCCTGAGCAGATCTGAGCAGAAAGAACTGCATGACCACGCTGGCCATCTTTCTGAGCGGTACGGATATGACCAGATCGAATTGTTGGACGAAAACGCAGGTCACGCGCTTTGCCCATCACCCGCTTACAAGGGCGGGTATCTGGACATGGGTGCGGCACATCTACACCCTTTGAACTTTGCTTTGGGATTGGCGCAAGCCGCGGCCAAAGCGGGTGTTCGTATCTTTGAAGGCACCGAGGTTATGGGGATTGACGAAACCCAGCCTGCGGTGATCCGAACTGCACACGGCAATGTTCGGGCCGAGCACGTCGTTCTGGCCTGCAACGGGTATCTGGGCAATCTTAATCGTTCCGTCGCCGCCAGAGTCATGCCCATCAACAATTTCATCGCGGCCACCGAACCCCTTGGAAAAGACGCCGCGAGGGTTTTGACCCGGGATGTGGCAGTCGCAGATACAAAATTCGTAGTGAACTACTTTCGCCTCAGTGCTGATGGTCGCCTCTTGTTCGGAGGCGGTGAAAGCTATGGCTACCGCTTTCCATCGGATGTCGCCGGCAAGGTCCGCAAACCCATGACCGAGATTTTCCCGCATCTGCAGGACGCGAAAATCGACTATGCGTGGGGTGGAACGCTGGCCATCACCATGCGGCGGATGCCGTATTTGGCCCGTGTCGCACCCAATATCCTTTCGGCTTCGGGATATTCCGGTCACGGTGTCGGCACTGCGACCCATGCCGGGCAGCTCATGGCGATGGCCATTCAGAGTCAGGCCGAAGGGTTTGACACGATGGCACGGGTGCCCGCGCTGTCTTTCCCCGGCGGCCCTGCCCTGCGCAATCCGCTGCTTGTGCTGGCCATGACGTGGTTCGCGCTGCGCGACCGGCTTGGGATCTGATCCACCTAAATTGCGACAGATTGGTGAATTTTTGCCAACCGGCGATTGAGGGCTTGGATTGCCCCATGAATAGCTTTATCTTTCCCAAATACAATATTCGGGAAATCCAAATATGACGCTTCCACCAAACGTTCATGCCGCCGAACCCATCCCCACAGCCGCAAAAGATGCCATTGACGACCTGATGCAGTCGGGCGATCTGTTCCGCTATACCGCACCGCAGGATGCCCCGGTGGCCCTGCTGGAGGCCGAGTTCGCGGAATTGTTGGGCACGAAATACGCCCTTGCGGTGTCGTCATGCTCGGCCGCGCTGTTTCTGTCGCTCAAGGCGCTTGATCTACCCCGCGATGCGCGTGTTCTGATCCCGGGCTTCACCTTCGCTGCCGTGCCGTCGTCAATCGTCCACGCCGATTGCGTTCCCGTTCTGTGCGAAGTGGGCGAAAACTACCGCATCGACATTGCCGATTTCGAAGCCAAACTGGACAACGTTCAGGCGGTCATCATCAGCCACATGCGTGGGCATACATCCGACATGGATGCGATCATGGCGTTGTGCGACGCTCGCAACATTCCTGTGATCGAGGATGCCGCGCATTCGCTGGGCACCACTTGGCACGGCCGCAATATCGGAACGATCGGAAAGGTCGGGTGTTTCTCGTTCCAATCCTACAAGATGATCAATGCCGGCGAAGGTGGCATCCTGATCACGAATGATGCAGATCTTGTCGCGCGGGCCGTCATCATGTCGGGAGCCTATGAACACAATTGGAAGAAACACAAAGGCCCGCAGGGCGACAACTCACCCGAACTGGAAGAGGCCTTTGCCCGCTGGCAGAACAAGCTGCCGCTGTACAACCTTCGCCTGAGCAACCTCAGCGCCGCCGTGATCCGCCCACAAATTCCGGAACTGGCGCGCCGCGTCCGCGATGGCCTGGCGAACCACGATTATGTTGCCGGTCGCCTGAACACCTCTCCCCATATCGAGGTTCCAGCCCCGCTGCCCCCCGAGCAGCGTGCGCCGGATTCGATCCAGTTCAATCTGGTCGGGATGCAGGAACATGAGATCCGCGCCTTTGCCGAAGCAACCGAGGCGCGCGGCGTCAAAGTTCAGGTGTTCGGCCTGAGTGAGGACAATGCCCGCGCCTTCTGGAACTGGAAGTTCCTTCCGGAAACTTTCGATCTGCCCAGGACACGCGAAATGCTGATGAAGGCGTGCGATGTTCGTCTGCCCGTGCGCCTGACGCGCGATGAGCTGGACGTGATTGCAGACATCCTGCTGGCATCGGTTGGCGAAGTGACCGGCCCGATGCCGGTTTATGGAACGTAAAACGACAGCACTTCAAACAAGAAAGGCCCGCATAGCGCGGGCCTTTTTCTTTGTTCGGAACAAATCAGTTCAGCTTGGACAGTTTTTGCTGCAATTCCGCCAGCTGCTTCTTGATGTCCTCCAGATCCTCTTTCGGTTCAGACTTTCCCTCGTCCTTGTCCGGACCGGACCATCCGCCTGACAGCCCACCGGTCATCGCCTTCAGGAAAGCCTGCTGCTGCGCCTGCAATGCATCAAAACCCGGCATCTGAGACATCGGGTTCATGGCACTCATGTTTTCCACCATCTTGCTCTGACTTTCCCGCAGCATCTCGAACGAGCTTTGCAGGAACTGAGGCATCATGCCCCCACCCGGAAGCATATAACTACGGACCAGATCGTTCAGTACATTCACCGGCAGCACATTCTCACCGCGGCTTTCATGTTCGGCAATGATTTGCAGAAGATACTGGCGCGTCAGGTCATCGCCGGTTTTCAGATCAATGATCTGTACTTCGCGCCCGTCACGGATAAAACCCGCGATATCTTCGAGCGTCACGTAATCGCTGGTCTCGGTGTTATACAGCCGACGGCTGGCATAGCGCTTGATCAGCAGCGGTTTTTCTTGGTCCGACACCGGATTCCCTCCCCAAGGATGATGCGTTGCAGCACAGGTTATGCGAGTGCAGCACAAAAAGAAAGGGCAGGTCAATGGACCTGCCCAACGCGACTGCACCTAATGGGAGGGTTGGGTGCGTTTCGCGGACGTTTCTTACTTTGCAGTTGCAGCTTTCTTGGCTGCAGTGGTGACCTCGTTGGTCGCTTTTTTGACGGCGGCGGTTGTTTCTTCCGCAACGTCTTTGCCAGCAGCCATCAGCAGTTCAACCGTTTCGGTCTGAACTTTTTTCGCGATCTCAGCAAAAGCGGCCATGTTTTCAGCAGCAACTTCAGCCGACGCGCTTGCGAAGTCGGTTGCGGCTTTTGCATAATCAGCAGGCTCTGCCTTGGCTTTAGACATCTCGCTCAGCTTGGCCAGGGTGTCCTTGGTCCATTTGTTCGAGATCTCGGCCGATTTCTCAGCAGCTTCCAGTGCAACGCCCGACAGCTTCTCGTTCAGCGAAGCGGTCGATTTGAATGCGCCTTCCATTGCGGTGGTGTCCACCGGGAATGCACCCATCATGTCTTTCATGATCGCGGTAAAGTCTTGGGTCTTTGCCATTGTCCTAATCCTTTTAGCCGGTCCGGGCCCACCCCGGCTTTCATCAGCTTGAGGACAATATGATTGCTGCATCGCAGCATTGCAAGTTTTTTCTTGCTGCAATGCAGAATTTTTTAAGTTTCAAAATGAAATCAGCCGTTTGGCTTGGCAACAACATAGGTTCCAGGTGCGGGGGTAAGGCTGGGGTGCTTCGAATCGCCCGGTTCGCGTGCCGGAACCTGCTTTCCGGACCGCTTCTTCAACCAAGCGTCCCACATGGGCCACCAGGACCCCTCGTGAAAATCAGCTTCTTTCAGCCAGGTGCTGGCGTCCGGCTTCATATCCGGGTTGGTATAGTGGCCATACTTTTTCTTGCTGGGCGGGTTCACGATGCCCGCAATATGACCCGATTCTGAAACCACGAAGGTCTTGGACCGCGAGCCAATTTTCTGCACGCCGCGGTAACAGTCTTTCCATGCCGCGATGTGGTCGGTTTCGCAGGTGATGGCCATCAGAGGCACATCCACGTCTTCGAGTTTCAGCTTGTGCCCCATCAACTCAAAACCGTCGGTGGCGAATTCGTTGCGCTGGCAGAGACCTCGCAGATATTCCACGGCCATTTTTGCCGGCAGGTTAGCACCATCGCCGTTCCAGTAGAGCAAATCAAATGCCGGAGGCACCTCTCCCATCATGTAGCTGCGAATGGCTGGACCATAAACTAGGTCGCGTGATCGCAGGAACGACATGGTGCGCGCCATGATCCACGACCGCAGAACGCCTTCCTTGTTCACTTCTTCTTCGATTCCGTCGATGAAGTCGTTTTGCAGGAATGGCGTGAACTCACCCTGATCGGAAAAATCCGTCAGTGCCGTAAACAGAGTTGCCGACTTGACGGACTTGTCTCCGCGCTGCTTCAGCAAGGACAAAGTCAGGCTCAACGTTGTGCCAGCGATGCAATAGCCCACAGCGTTGACCTGTTTGACCTTGCAGATCTTCTTCGCCGTCTCGATTGCCGTCAGGAAACCGTCTTGGACATATTCCTCCATGCCGGTTTCGGCATAGCTTTCATCCGGGTTAACCCAGCTCACGACAAACAGGGTATAGCCCTGCTCGGTGATCCATTTGATCATGCTGTTCTGGGCTTTCAGATCCAGAATATAGAACTTGTTGATCCAGGGCGGGAACAGAATGATGGGTGTTTCGTAAACCGTTTCGGTCACCGGCTTGTATTGAATCAGTTCCATCATCCGGTTGCGATACACGACCTCACCCGGCGTTGTCGCAAGGTTTCCGCCAACCTTGAACGCGCTTTCATCTGCCAGTTTCACGACCAACTCGCCGTCATTGGCCTCAAGGTCTGAAACCAGATTCTCCAACCCCTTGACCAGCGATTGACCTTCGGTCTCGACTGCTTTTTGCAGGGCATCCGGATTGGTCGCCAGAAAATTCGTCGGCGCCATCATGTCAATAATCTGTTGCGAGAAATATTGCAGGCGTCGTTTGTCTTTGGCATCCAGATCATCTACCGACGAAACTGCCTGAGCAATGGCTTCTGCATTTGTCTGATATTGCTGGCGGATCAGGCGGAAATACGGGTTTTTTTCCCAAAGGGGATTGGAAAACCGCTTGTCACCCGATTTGGCCAGCTCGTTTTCGTCTTCTGCTGAGGTTAGCGTTTTCTGCGCTTCGGCAAAGTTCAAAACCGACTTTCCCCAGAATTCTATTTGCTGCTCCAATAACTTGGCGGGGTTTTGCCATGCCTCGGCCCAATACGCCGTTGCTGCTCGTGCAAAAAGCTCTTGATTCGGGCCGTCCAGCGCAGGGGTGTGCGGCTTTTTTGACGCCATAATCTCGATCAGGCGCTTCGAGAGCTGCTCGACCTTTTCCATATTTTCTTTAATTCGTTCAATATGTTCTTCGGACACGTCTGGCATTTGGCCTTCGCTAGTTGTCATTTTAACAATTCCACCCTAACCTCGCTGCTATGCAGAATAACGTCGTGGGTGCTGGGGGGCAAAGCGACGAATGGTCCGAACTCTCAGGCTGACACTCAGGAGGCCCCATTTATGCGCTATATGATGACCTACGACCTCATGGAGTCCATGCGTAACACCAACCAGTGGCTTGGTGCAACCGCAAGCGCGATGGCGTCCTACCCGCTGTTTTCCATGACACCCAACCCGGCGTTCAGCTGGATGGCCGCATGGGGCGAAGTGACCGAACGGACCTTCCAGCGAATGGTTGTCAAACCTGACTGGGGCATTCGAACCTTCACCTGCGAAGACGGCAAGGATCATCTGGTCGAGATCACGACTGTTCTGGAACGCCCCTTTGGCGATCTGGTTCATTTCCGTGTCAACGGCCGGGAAGAACAACCGCGCAAGGTCCTGCTGGTTGCGCCCATGTCCGGCCACTATGCCACGCTGCTGCGCTCGACCGTCAAAAGCCTGTTGGTCAATTGTGAGGTTTACATTACCGATTGGCATAACGCGCGCGATATTCCTGTGTCTGCAGGCAAGTTCGATGTGGAGGATTACACTCTCTACCTTGTGGATTTCATGAAGGAACTCGGGCCGGACACGCATGTCGTGGCGGTGTGTCAGCCCGCCCCGCTGACATTGGCGGCCACTGCCTATCTGGCCGAGGTGGAACCCAAGGCTCAACCCAGTACTCTGACACTGATTGGCGGGCCGGTGGACCCGGACGCAACTCCGACTGACGTTACCGACTTTGGACGACGTGTCACGATGGGTCAGCTGGAAGAGACCATGATTCAACGGGTCGGCTTCAAGTACAAAGGTGTCGGGCGTATGGTCTATCCCGGCCTGCTGCAACTGGCCTCGTTCATGTCGATGAACGCCGATCGCCACTCCAAGGCGTTTTCCGATCAGATTCAACGCGTTACCCGCAACGAAGCCTCGGATCTGGATGCGCATAACCGTTTCTATGATGAATACCTTGCGGTCATGGACATGACGGCCGAATTCTATCTGTCGACGGTCGAACGCGTCTTCAAGAACCGCGAGATTGCGCGCAACGAATTTGTTGTCGCTGGCCACAAGGTTGATATCGGCAAGATTACCGACGTTGCGGTGAAATCGGTCGAAGGTGCGAATGACGATATCTCGGCCCCCGGTCAATGCATTGCTGCACTGGACCTGTGCACCGGCTTGCCAGACAGCAAAAAAGCCAGCCACGTAGAGCCGGGCGCGGGCCATTATGGCATCTTCGCAGGCCGCAGCTGGCGCGACAACATCCGCCCGCTTGTGATTGATTTCATGAACGAAAACAGCCGCAAGAAACGCCGCCGCGCAGCGAATAGCAACAAGGTCGCCTGAAGAACATGGGCGGGCCGACACATGTTGGTCTCGCCTTTTCCTGCATTTGCGGCCAGTTGAAGGGTCAAATCTCGGACCGGGGTGTTCGGCTTGGAACCCATGTCGAGTGTTTTTGTCATGACTGCCGCGCGGCGCAGCTGTTTTTCCGGCAGCCCGACCCGGCCCCCGGCCCGGTTGACATTTTCCAGATGGCACCGGATGAAATCGATTTTACCGCTGGCGGTCAATTCCTTTCGGCCATGAAACTAAGCCCAAATGGTATGCTGAGATGGTACGCTAGCTGCTGCAACGCCCCGCTGGCGACGACGCCACAGACTGCACGTTTACCTTTTGCAGGATTAATTGCCGGCAGGATTACCGGTGATGTTTCCGCATTGGGGCCGGTCACGACCCGCGGGTTTGTCCCTCGACCCAATGGAAAACAAAAACACGAAAAGGTCAGGTTTGCGGCGTTTGGCCTTTTGCACCGCGCCTTGCGATCACGCCTGTCAGGGCGGTGGAAGAATACGCCGTTTTTTCACCACGAGACTGGCGAGCCTTCGGTGACACCGAATGTGATTTCGAAAGACGAACGCGCAGCGCTTTACCCTTAGTCAAACCGTTGCGGGATATTCAGCCAGGTTTCCAAGGCGTTATTCACGGCATCAGGTGCTTCAAGCGTTAGAAGATGCCCCGCATTTTCGACAACCTTCAACTCTGCCCCCGGTATCAGGTCAGACATGAACGAGTGGCGTTTGACGGGGGTAAGCGTGTCATGCACGCCGCACATGATCAAAGTGGGGGCTTTGATGCGGCGCAACGTTCCCTGTTGGTCAGGCCGGCGCTGCAAGGCACGCATTTGACGAACGAATGTCTCGGCGCCCAGATCATTCGCCATTGTCAAAAGATCATTCAGAATTGGGATTCGCCTTGGCCCCGGCGCCAATGTATCGGTGCCAACCAGTTGGCGCATGATTTCTTCCAGCCGCCCACCCTGAGCGCCAATAATCAGGTCCTCACGACTGGCTGCGATATGAGGTGTATCCGCCTGAGCGTCTGTCGACATCAGACACAGGCGCGACACCCGTTCCGGTGCCCGCCGGATCAACTCCAACGCCACAACACCGCCTATGCTCTGCCCGACCAGGGCAAACCTATGGGGAAGCTGAGCCAACATCCCCGAGGCGATTTCTTCGATACGCTCACCTCCGGATATCGGCGCAACGGTGACCGGCCGTGCCCGTGACAGTATCTCGATTTGAGGCCGAAACAGGCGGGCATCACACATCAATCCAGGCAACAACACCAGCGGCTCGATCACGCGGGGGTCTCCATCTGCTCGGTTTTCCGAGTCCTTCCAGTTGTTCTCAGGATGAAAGTTTTGCCGCAACCAGGCAAGGAAAACTTCATGGGTAGGCGATTGCTCGAAATGCCGGAAAATCGGCGTAACGGGCTTGCCGGGCAGAAAGGTCTTCACCCGGCTCAGTGCCGGGCCTCAACAGACATCCACGCGGAGCAATGTAGCTGTCGATCCGACGATGCGGCCTGGGCCGCCACACAAGGTTGAACGCGCATAACTTGGGGAAGAACCAGATTTCGGAATACTCCAGATGATCGTGCATCCACCACGCCAGATCCCGCCAATCCCTGCCTTGCGCATATTGATCCGCGAACCACGGGATGACGATGGATGCCCCGGCGATCCGCGCATCCCCTTCCCCGTGATCCCAGATATGGCATTCCAACGGATTATCGTTTCGGGCGCAGTTCAGTTTGTTTTCATTGCCAAACCGGTTCAAGGACGGTGAGCGGTAGCCCGACCTGACGGCGACCCGGCCAAATGTCTCTTCCAAGGGGTCAAGAAGGGTTTCGCAAAACGCGCGACCTGTTTCGATAGCCAGATCCGGGTTGTCCGGAATATTCTGCTTTTGGTGGAAGTTGCCGATTTCCGAATACAGGAAATCACGCATGAAGAAGTGCCGGGACAAGCGGACGCGGCCCAGGGTCTCAAGGCTCCACATGCTGCCCGGCTTACGCATCTTGCATCCTTTTTTCCGATCAGGGTTTAATCCACCCCCAAGCCCTTGAGCCACTCCAGTATACCAGCAACGGCCGCGTCGGTTTGACCCGGCGACATCAACCGCCCTGCGATAACGTGTGAAGACGGATCGTCATCCGGCTCCATCGTAACCAGCTTGACCGTTGCCGGAGCGCCCCAGGCCTCAGCCACTTTGTGCGTCCGGTCCGGCCGCACAACCTGATCATCATCCGAAAACCAGAACAAAGCGGGTATCAGGGCCACAGAGAAATCCAGCGCATAGACCGTATCCACCAGCACGGACATCGGCACGACGGCTTCCCACGGGTAGACCGACGTCCAGTACTTGTTCTTCTCTGGGTCCGGCCCTGACACATCGCGTTCTGGCCCCATGAGAACGGGTAACCAGATTCTTGCCCAAGGTAAGGAAGGTACCCACGCCGCGACGGTATTCACACCAAAGTTCGGCGAGACAAAGACCATGCCAACCAAGTCCAGGCTGAGGTCAACATCCAACGCAGCGGCCGCCGCCAGTGTTCCTCCGGTCGAGGTGGAAATGACGATCACCTTCTCTCCGACCGCACGCGCCGCTGCCAGCCCTTCGGCCATGTCCTGCATCCAGCCCGAGGCAGTACCCTCGGCCATCGCCGGCCCATCCCGACCGTGACCTTGCAACCGCGTGAAAACCAGATTGGCCCCCAAAGCGTCAGCCACCAGATCAGGCACGGGGCGGATTTCCTCAGAACTTGCTGAAAAACCGTGGATGTACAGAACAGAATACGGCGTGCGCTGTTCCTTGAACCCGTCCTGCCAGACCACGCGCTTTTCGACACCCGGAACGATATCATCATAGGCGGACTCGGTGCTTTCAAAATAAACCTGAACACCTTCACCAAATTTCCGGGAATCAAAAGTCGGGTGCAGGTTCACTTCCTCGCGCGGGCCGAACCAGTAGACCAGGCCGCCGAGAACAACCAGCGCCAGAAGAGCGCGCCCCAGAATCCAACCAAAGCGCCGCATCAGGCTTCTCCCAACACGTCAAGAACCGCGGTCTCGATCAGGCCCAGGCACTTCTCGTCCGAGAAGCGATGATCAGCCCCCTTGACCAACAACAGCCGCATGTCGGGACCCGCAGCATGTTCCAGCAGCCGCACGGCTGTTTCGGTCGAAACCGCCGTGTCTGCGGTGCCTTGCAGGAAACGAACCGGGAACGGCAGATCCAGAGCGCCCCGCAGAACCAAATTCTGACGTCCGTCTTCGATCATGCGCTTGGTGATTATATAGGGTTCCATATAGTCGGACGGCAACTCGACATGGCCGACAGTGTTCAACGCGGCTTTTTGTTCGTCGCTGAAAGACGCCCAATACCCGTCCTCGGTGAAATCCGGTGCAGCAGCAATTGTGACCATGCCGGCAATTCGTTCGGGCATGGCCCTGGCCAGTAGCAATGCCTGCCACCCCCCCATCGACGAGCCAACCACAATCAATGGTCCGTCCGTCAATGCAATTACTGCGGCCAATGTGTCCTGATGCCAGTGACCAATAGAGCCATCCGTGAACGCACCCGAGCTTTCGCCGTGGCCGGAATAATCGAACCGCAAGAACGATTGCCCCCGCGCCTGCGCCCAAACTTCCAGATGCACGGCCTTGGTGCCTTCCATGTCCGATTTGAGCCCACCCAGAAAAACGATGGTCGGCCCTGACCCTTCGCTTTTGTGATAAGCCAGTCGCCGCCCCTGAGCCGTTTCCAGAAATTCCGTCGCTGCCATGAAATCCTCTTTCTCTTTGGGGAACATCATGCACGGCAGCTCGATGGTCGCAATTCCTGAATTCGATGTCTCGTTGCGTCAGCCAAAGCACCCTGCAGCACTTGACAGAAATTGCTGCACCTGCCACATCAGCCGAACACACATAACCCGCAACCGGGCGTTCAGTGGGCGCCAAACCGACGAGGAGAGCCGATATGGCCCTGGATTCTCAATCCGTCTCTCTCACCTTTCCCGATGGCAATGCACGTTCCTTCGACGCAGGCGTCACGCCCGCACAGGTGGCTGCCGATATCTCAACCTCGCTGGCCAAAAAGGCCATCTCGGCCACCGTGAATGGCAAGCACTGGGACCTGCAATGGCCTATCGAATCCGACGCGCAGATCGCCATCCACACCATGAAGGATGAAGTTCAGGCCAATGAACTGATCCGCCACGATCTGGCCCATATCATGGCCCGCGCAGTTCAGGAAATCTGGCCCGCGACCAAGGTCACTATCGGCCCCGTTATCGAAAACGGCTGGTATTATGACTTCGACCGTGAAGAGCCGTTCACGCCGGAAGATCTGGGCCTCATCGAGAAAAAGATGAAAGAGATCATCAACAAGCGTGATCCCGTCACCACCGAGGTCTGGGACCGCGAGCGCGCGATCGAGTTCTACAAAGCCAATAACGAGCCCTACAAGGTCGAACTGATCGAAGCCATTCCCGGCGACGAGCCGCTGCGCATGTACTGGCACGGCCACTGGCAGGATCTGTGCCGTGGACCGCACCTGCAACACACCGGCCAGGTTCCGGGGGATGCGTTCAAGCTGATGTCCATCGCCGGCGCCTATTGGCGTGGCGACAGCGAACGCGCGATGTTGCAGCGTATCTATGGCGTGGCCTTCACCGGCAAGGAAAAGCTGAAAGCGCACCTGCATATGCTGGAAGAGGCCGCCAAGCGCGACCATCGCAAGCTGGGCCGCGAAATGGACCTGTTCCACATGCAGGAAGAGGCGCCCGGTCAGATTTTCTGGCACCCCAACGGCTGGACGATCTACACTCAGTTGCAGGACTACATGCGCCGCCAGCAGCGCAACAGCGGCTATGTCGAAGTCAACACGCCACAGGTTGTGGACCGTAAACTGTGGGAAGCATCGGGCCATTGGGACAAGTATCAGGAGAACATGTTCATCGTCGAAGTGGACGAGGAGCACGCGCGCGAAAAGGCGATCAACGCGCTCAAGCCGATGAACTGCCCCTGCCATGTGCAGATCTTCAATCAGGGCCTGAAATCCTATCGCGACCTGCCGCTGCGTATGGCTGAGTTTGGCTCGTGCAACCGCTATGAGCCGTCAGGTGCGCTGCACGGTATCATGCGTGTGCGCGGCTTCACCCAGGACGATGGGCACATCTTCTGCACCGAAGACCAGATCGAGTCTGAAACCGCAGAGTTCATCCGGTTCCTGTCCCGGATCTACAAGGACTTGGGATTCGAAAACTTCTCGGTCAAATTCTCGGATCGCCCTGAGAAACGATCTGGGTCGGATGAAGTCTGGGACAAGGCCGAAGCCGCGTTGCTCAGCGCGACACGTGCTGCCGGGATCGAGCCGGAGCTCAACCCCGGCGAAGGCGCCTTTTACGGCCCCAAGCTGGAGTTTGTTCTGACCGACGCGATCGGTCGCGATTGGCAATGCGGTACGCACCAGGTTGATTTCGTGCTGCCAGAGCGTCTGGACGCCACCTATATCGGCGCTGACGGCGGTAAACACCGTCCCGTTATGCTGCATCGTGCAACCTTGGGTTCGTTCGAACGTTTCATCGGTATCCTGATCGAAGAACACGCAGGCAAGCTGCCGTTTTGGCTTGCCCCGCGTCAGGTCGTGGTCGCGTCTATTACCTCTGAGGCGGATGACTATGTCGCCGAAGTAATCGAAACCCTGCGCGCAGCTGGTGTTCGGGCCGAAGCCGACATTCGCAACGAAAAGATCAACTACAAGGTTCGTGAACATTCGGTCGGCAAGGTTCCGGTCATTCTGGCCGTCGGCCATCGCGAAGTCGACGACCGCACTGTCAGTGTCCGGCGTCTGGGTGAAAAACAGACGCAGGTACAACCGCTTGACGTTGTAACAAACGAGCTGTCGCAGGCAGCCACCGCACCGGATTTGCTGTAACAATCGGCAGGAAATCGCAAGAAATCTGGCCCCCGATTTGGGGCCAGATTGAAACATTTCCCCCTTTTTCAATCAAAAACAATGCGTTACGCTGCAAGAGGGCACACCGCCCCCTGACGTGCTTGTGAGACACGGGCTCGTGAATTCAACTCTGTCTACCAAGCCACTACCTTTGTCATTGTCACAAGCAGACATACCCAGTCATCAAGAGGATTACCGAGATGTCGAACACAGCTAAGTCCCTGGTTATCGCAACCGCAGTCGCAGCCGCCGTATCGGGCGCCGCAACCACTGCATCCGCTCAGGCAAAAGAAAAATGCTATGGCGTATCGCTGGCCGGTCAGAACGACTGCGCCGCTGGCCCTGGCACCACCTGCGCGGGCACCTCGACCGTTGATTATCAGGGCAACGCATGGACCCTGGTCGATGCAGGCACCTGCGCGGATATCGAACTGCCCGCACAGGCCGACGGCGCACCGCGCAAAGGCTCGCTGGAAGCTCAGGATCGCGACCTGCCGGCATAAGAAGCGCCTGACGAATTCAGGGGGCGGGCACCATCGCCCGCCCCTTCCCTTTCGTGATCAAGGAACTGGCCCATGTTGGATGATGCCCACAGGTCGAACCGCCTGCCCGCAGCTCCGGGCGTAGGTTACAAGCCGCAACACTTCGCTCAGGTACTTGAACACGCGCAGCCCGTCGCATGGCTGGAAATTCATGCGGAGAACTATATGGGCGATGGCGGGCGACCTCTGGCGCAGCTGCGCCATCTTTCCGAACAATTCCCGATCTCGGTCCATGGTGTTGGCCTGTCCATTGGCGGCGAAGGCGCACTGGACCCTGATCATCTGGCCCGGCTGAAACAACTGGTGGGTTGGCTGAACCCCGCCAGCTTTTCCGAACACCTGGCCTGGTCCACCCATGACACCCATTTCTACAACGACCTGCTGCCCTTGCCCTATACCGACGCAACTCTGACACGTGTTTGCGATCATATCGATCAGGTGCAGGATACTGTCGGGCGGCAGATGCTGTTGGAAAACCCCTCAAGCTATTTGGCTTTTGAAGAAAGCGCCTGGTCAGAGCCCGACTTTCTGCGCGAAATTGCACGTCGTACCGGATGTGGCTTGTTGCTGGATGTCAATAACGTCTTTGTCTCTGCCACCAATCTGGATTTCTCTCCTCAGGGTTACATCGATGCCTATCCACTGGAAAAAGTGGGGGAAATTCACCTTGGCGGTCATGACGAGGATGAAGACGATCACGGCCACCCGCTGCTGATCGACAGCCACGGGCGTGAAGTCGTCGATCCGGTCTGGGCGTTGTTGGATTATGTGCTGGAACGGACGGGGCCGAAGCCCGTCCTGGTCGAGTGGGACACCGACGTACCGGACTGGCCCGTTTTGCGAGAAGAGGCCGTTCGCGCGCAGACCGCCCTGGAACGGATCCCGGCATGAGCGTTTCGCAATCCGAATTTCGCGCAGCCATGATGGATGCGTCAGCCCCTGTCCCCGAAGGTTTGCTGGACGCCCAGGCGCAGCCAGCCGGTCGTCGGTTCAGCGTCTATCGCAACAATATCGCCGTGTCCTTGACCGAGGCGATGCATCAGGCGTTTCCAGTCATCACCAAGTTGCTGGGCTCTGGGAATATGGATGGGCTGGCCGGGATATTTCTGCGCCAGCACCCGCCATCTTCACCGCTGATGATGTTCTACGGTGAAGCCTTTCCCGAATTTCTGGCTGGAATGCAGCAGCTATCGCATCTTGGTTACTTGCCGGATGTGGCGCGGATGGAACTTGCCTTGCGCAAGTCGTACCACGCCGCCGACAGCCAACCTGCCCCGGCAGAAGCTCTGGCCGTAGACCCCGAACAGGTCATGCGGGCCCGGTTGCGATTTGCCCCTGCCATGCGGGTGATACGTTCAGACTGGCCTATTCACGCGATCTGGCGCTTCAACACCGACGCCGACGCACCGAAACCGGTTGCACGAGCGGAGGATGTGTTGATCACACGCCCGGAATTCGACCCGGTTGCCCAGCTGCTGCCCGCTGGCGGAGCAGACTGGATAACCCACATACAAGGTGGCGACATGATCGGCGAAGCGTTTGAGAAAACCGCGGCGACGCAACCTGAATTTGACCTTGGAACCACTCTGGCACTGCTTCTACAGGGCGGTGCACTAACTTCTGTGACTATCGAAAGGCTGGAGACATGACTGCCCTGATCTCACTTCACAACAACGTTCTGGGAAAGGTGGACCTTGCGTCCAACTGGCTTACACCAACGCTGGCGCGGCTGGTCTTTGTCGCTGTCCTTCTGGTCTATTACTGGAACTCGGCAATGCTGAAGATCGACGGTTCGATCTTTTCACCTTCGGCAGGTGCCTTCGGTCAGATTTTCCCCAAAGCAGCCGAAGCCGTACTTTATGACGTATCCCAAATGACATTCTTCCAACGTATCGTCATTTTCTTTGGCACGGTTGCAGAATTCGTCCTTCCTGCGCTGCTGCTTGTCGGTCTGTTCACCCGCCTGGCCGCCTTGGGTATGATCGGTTTCATCTGGGTGCAGACTCTGGTCGACGTTACTGGCCATGGCGTGAAACTGGGCAGCCTGTTCGAGGCAGCGCCATCCATTATGGATCAGCGCACGATGTGGACGTTCCTGATGCTGGTTATCGTGATCAACGGTGCGGGCCCCATCTCACTTGATCGGATCCTGCGTCTGAAATGACCTAGAAATGCGCTTTGGGCTGGTCCGGTTTACCCGCTGCCAGCCCAAGCACCCCGGCAACCCCGGCAAACGCAATCGGGAACATGGTGAAGACACCAAATCCGAATGCATAATACATCGCTCCCGCTGAAATGAGCAGCAAGATTCCGGCAAAAAGAGCACGCGCAGGCGCCATCGCCCCCCCGACAATGGCCAACAAAGGCGCAATGATCGACACGGCCTGAATCAGATCAGGGTTGTCTGCCTGCCTCAGAACTCCTTCTATCTCGCCGACGTGATCGATCACGACCACCTTCGCATATCCGAAAAACCCGACGATCATACCGATCAATCCGGCGATAACGCCCAAAATCATGGCGGCATTACGCATTGAACATCCTCACTTTTACTTGCAGGCACATAAGCATTCCTTAAGAAATACCAAGCTGCGTTCGTGTTTCGGCTGTCCAGCCCAGAAACAGATCTCCATCTTTCTCGATCAACGGTCGCTTCATCAGGGTGGGATGCTCTTTCAACAGTTCCAAAGGTGTTTTCGCGCGTTGGCTGTCATCCAACCCACGCCATGTTGTGGACCTTGTGTTGAGCAAAGCGTCGCCGAAGGCGGCAAGCGCTTGCGACAACACAGAGTCCGGCACGCCATCGCCGCGGACATCTACAAACTCTGCATCTGGAAACGTTTTCAATGCCTTGCGACAGGTGTCACAAGTCTTCAGTCCATAAAGGCGCATGTTTTTTACTGTTCCTGCATTTGATTGCATTTTGGGCAAACTTGCCAGTTTCAGGCAGTTATTCTTGATTTTTTACATCACCATGCAATGTTGAAAAAGGCGAAACATGTGAATTGGACTGTTCAGAAATAGCGATCCAGTCGGGTTTACGATGTCGCTCACCACAGCCCCCACCAATTTGTGGGACAATGCGTAAGTAGAAGGAGACACGGGACATGCCTACCGGCACCGTGAAATGGTTCAATACCACCAAAGGATATGGTTTTATTGCCCCTGATGAAGGGGGCAAAGATGTGTTTGTACATATCTCGGCCGTAGAACGGTCCGGCCTTACCGGACTCGCTGACAATCAGAAAGTCTCTTACGAGTTGGAGGACGGACGCGACGGTCGGCAAATGGCTTCTGATTTGAAGCCGTTGTAACGACATCCCCGCTGATTGCAGGGTGAATCAATTAAGGATGGCGGCCAATTTTCCGGCCGTCAGCCACCCCTCACCGGTCTCGTTCCATTGTTCTCACGCTGACTTCGCATCGGCGTGGCAGTATTGGTCTGTGTCCTTTTTCGCGGTGCTGGAAACCCCGTTCGCGTATGTCACGACCGCGGTCGAGCCCCCAAGCCGGATAGTCCAGACTTACGCAAACTGCCTGGGTTCGCGCACGCACGTTGCCACGCCTTCCGCTCAGAATTGCCGTTCTAGTTTCTGGAGCAAACGTGCGACAGTCCTCACCAAATCCAAGCAATGAGCAGTCAGCCTGCACATGCAATGCAAGCCCGGGCACACGTGAAATATTCGCAAGCTTGAGTAAAAGAGCCATGGAACCAGTGTTCCGATCCCATGACAATCCGGATAAACTACCGCTGTGCGAATTCAAGTTCTATTTGCGAATGATCTCTTCGAACTCGCGCCATTCTCGAGCCGTCATACCCGAGCTTTCCTGTGTGACATCCTCGCCCGCCAGCATGCGCCGCAGGCTTTCGACCATCTGAGCGGACAGGTTGACGGCACCAAGGCGGTAATCTTCGAAGGCCTTGTAGGCAAATGGTACCCAGTCGGCGACGATCTTGCACATCGCATCAGCGTAGACGCGGATTTCGTACTGAGCATGAGGGTCAGCGCGCAATCGCAGGAAGTGGAACAGGTTGTGAAGGTCGACCTTCCAGTACCACTGCGTATAGACGTTTGCGGGCAGGTTCATCCGCGCCAGTTCACGTGCCAGACCCTGCTGCCCGTCCTGACTGATCATCGCCTCGTAATTGTCGTAACACCGGGCACTGTCTGCTTTCAGGATGTCCAGGACACGTGCAGCCTCTTCCCCTTCCAGAGCCGAGCCACGGCCCTGATTGTTCACCTCTGATTGGGCGGCGACATGTTCGGGTGCGGGAATATAGAACTCACGATCCAGAATCGAATACCGCGCCGAATACTCATTTACATTGGCCGTGCGGTGCCGAATCCACTGCCGCGCCACGAAGACCGGCAGCTTTACATGCAGTTTGACCTCGCACATTTCGAAAGGGGTCGAATGCCAGTGCCGCATCAGATACCGGATCAGACCTTCGTCATTCTGAACTGATTTGGTTCCTTTGCCGTAAGACACACGTGCAGCCTGACAGATAGCGGCGTCATCGCCCATGTAGTCAATGACGCGAACAAAACCGTGATCCAGAACCTGATGCGCGGTATACAGGTGATCTTCCATTCCCGCTGAAACGACGCGACGAGTGGGATGCGATTGCGCACGTTGCGCTTCGATCTCGGCCTGTTGGTCAGCGGACAGCGGCATCAAATTTTCCTTTCTGGCAATGAGTCGCCCCCTACTATATCTCGCCAATCGCAACACCGGAACCGCGATATATGCCGCAACCCGCGCAATTTTCAATTCACCATACCCAGCGCTCTCGACACACTAGGTTGGCGCGCTAAGCTGTTTGCAAACTGAGTCGAAAAGGATGGCCAAATGGCGCTGACATATCTTCACACCATGGTCCGCGTGAAGGATCTGGAAAAATCCATGGCGTTTTATGAACTTCTGGGCCTGAAGGAGACACGCCGCTATGACAGTGAAGCCGGGCGCTTTTCACTGGTTTTCATGGCCCCTCCGGGACAAGAAGACGCTCCGATTGAACTGACCTACAATTGGGACGGTGATGACGACCTGCCCAGCGACAGCCGCCACTTCGGCCACCTCGCTTACGGCGTCGACAACATCTACGAGGTTTGCCGGCACCTTCAGGACAATGGTGTTACGATCAATCGACCTCCGCGTGACGGTCGTATGGCCTTTGTACGATCGCCCGACAATATCTCGATCGAGCTTCTGCAAAACGGCGATGCTCTGGAGCCCAAGGAACCTTGGACTAGCATGGAAAGCATCGGCCACTGGTGATCCGGTGGGTCATAACACTTGGGTTGGCCGTCCTGGCCAGCCCGATCAAGGCTGAACAATGTCGTCTGGCCCTTGCACTGGCGATGGACATTTCGGTTTCGGTCGATGAGGCCGAGGACATGCTGCAACGGCAGGGACTGGCCGCCGCGCTGATCGCACCCGACGTGCAAGAGGCCTTTTTCTCTTCTCCCATGCCGGTTGCCTTAGCTGTTTACGAATGGAGCGGACGTTCCACGCAGCATGTCATTTTGAATTGGTTGCTGATCGAAGATATTTCTGACCTGCTTTTCGCATCCGGTCAGATAAGTGATTCAGTACGATCGGATACCGGATCCGCGACCGCCATGGGCTATGCCCTTGCCTTCGGGTCCGCCTTGATGAATCAAGCACCCGAGTGCTTGTTTCAAACAATTGATCTGTCCGGGGATGGCTCCAACAACGATGGCTACGGGCCGCAGATAGCCTATCGGCACTTCCCCTTTCAGGACGTTGTGGTGAATGGTCTCGTGATCAACGCGGCTGATTTTGAAGGCGAACTCTATCTGATTCCCTTCTTTGAAAACAATGTCTTGCATGGTCCTGGCGCCTTTTTGGAAGTCGCTCAGGGGTTCGAGGATTTTGAACGGGCCATGCGAAAAAAGCTGAAACGGGAGTTGAGCGGTATGCAGATTGGTGCGCTCGATGAAGACTCACAATAACTCCGCGTCTGTTTGCTGCTGTCACGGGTCCGTTCCCAGGACCGGCATTTGAGCAAGGCCGCCAAGCCTGTGCATCAGTGCAGGACGGTTTTAATTCCGTCCGATGCACAGCCCCAGTCAGTAGATGTATCTGATCTGGTCCGTCCAATACCGCTCCACGCGGCGCAGCGACGTGGTGATGTCTTCGATACCTTCCAACTCCAACACTCCTCTGCTTTGCAATCCTTCGGCGTGACGCGCAAACAGGTCGGATACTATGTTGCGGATTTCCCTGCCTCTTGGCGTAAGACGAACGCGAACAGAGCGGCGATCTATCTCGCATCTCTGGTGGTGCATATACCCCATCTCAACCAGTTTCTTGAGGTTGTAGCTGACATTGCTGCCCTGATAGTAGCCGCGGCTCTTCAGCTCACCCGCCGTCACTTCATGATCGCCAATATTGAACAGCAGCAACGCCTGAACCGCGTTGATTTCCAGCACGCCAACGCGCTCGAATTCATCCTTGATGACGTCCAGCAGCAACCGGTGCAGCCGTTCCACCAGGGCCAGCGCCTCAAGATAGCTGGTCATGAACCCCTTGGCTCCCAGCCCAGAGACCTGCATTTCCATACTCATCCGACCCTCCGATTCAGTCGTGCTGTTTGAGACACGATGACCTGAAAGTCCGAAAAATCGGTTAAGCTGGTATTTTCTTATTTCTGAAAGGTCTGCGCGATGCTTGAAACCAAACTGGCAAACTGCGCCGGTGGCCGCACCTGACCAGTGACCCATTGATAGAGGTCCTGATCGTTTTCGTGCAGCAGCGCATCAAAAACATCGAGCCCGGCCGCATCCATATCAGCCAGATTGCGATCTGCATAAGCGGACAGGATAATGTCCATTTCTTTAATCCCGCGCCGCATGGATCGCATTTTCATTCGCTTGATGCGTACGTCCCGGGGTTCACTCAATTCTTCTGCTCCAGCATCAGGCGCATTTTCTTTTCCAGCCGCGCCGCACGTTCGGCACAAACCCGCATCTCGCCCCGAATGGCGCGCAGTTCAGCCACGGCGGTTGACAGTTCCATACCGCCTTCGCCCTCTCCCACCGGGGCATCCATGCCTTCCCCCTCGCCGGTCAGCAGCCACATGATCGAGACGTTGACCAGACCCGCCATCATCGACAATCGGTTCGCGCGCGGCTCGGACAGATCGTTTTCCCAATCGGCAATCGTCGTCTTCTTGACACCAAGTCGACGCGCCAACTCGGCCTGGGTCATTCCGGCCGCTTCGCGAGCGCCAGCCAAACGGTCCCCGAATGTCGCAGAGTCCGGTCCATACCAGTCTTTTTCTTCATTCACTCGGGTCTCCAATTCACATTGTCCATACGGCTTGATCGTCATTCCGACGCACCCTATGACAGTCGGGTTGAACATACAAACCGAGGCCATCCATGAGTTTCCTGTCTGCGACACTGTCACGCGTCAAACCCTCGCCCACAATCGCTATGACAGCCAAAGCCGCCGAGTTGAAAGCCGCCGGGCGCGACGTTATTGGCCTGAGCGCAGGTGAGCCGGATTTCGACACACCTCAGAACATCAAAGACGCTGCTGTTGCAGCGATTGCAGTGGGAAAAACCAAATATACTGCTCCAGACGGCATTCCTGAACTGAAGCAGGCGGTTTGCGCCAAGATGAAGCGCGATCATGGGCTTGAGTACATGCCCGCGCAGATCTCGGTTGGAACGGGCGGCAAGCAAACGCTGTACAACGCCTTGATGGCAACAATGAATGACGGTGACGAGGTTATTATTCCCGCGCCTTATTGGGTAAGCTACCCCGACATGGTTTTGCTGGCAGGTGGAACGCCGGTTGTTGTTGAAACGACGCTGGCCAACAACTTCAAACTGACGGCAGAACAACTGGAAGCCGCAATCACCCCCAGGACGAAATGGTTCATCTTCAACTCGCCTTCCAACCCGACAGGCGCAGGGTACAGCCGGGACGAGCTCAAGGCCCTCACCGATGTTCTGATGCGCCATCCGCATATCTGGATCATGTCGGACGACATGTACGAACACCTGGCCTATGACGGCTTTGAATTCTGCACGCCTGCCGAGGTCGAGCCCGGCCTGTATGACAGGACGCTCACCTGCAACGGTGTTTCGAAAGCCTATGCCATGACAGGCTGGCGCATCGGTTATGCGGCCGGTCCGGTCGAACTCATCTCTGCGATGCGCAAGATCCAGTCGCAATCCACCTCGAACCCCTGCTCGATCAGCCAGTGGGCGTCGGTGGAAGCGCTGAACGGAACACAGGATTTTCTGGCCCCGAACAATGAAACGTTCAAACGCCGCCGTGATCTGGTGGTGCGCATGTTGGACGAGATTGACGGAATAACCTGCCCGAAACCCGAGGGTGCGTTTTATGTCTACCCCTCAATCACTGGGCTGATTGGCAAAACAACACCCGCGGGAACCGTCATCGAAAACGATGAAGCCTTTGCCACTGCCCTGTTGGAAGAGGCGGATGTCGCCGTCGTGTTTGGCGCGGCCTTTGGCCTGTCACCCAACTTCCGGGTCAGCTATGCTACGTCCGATGCAGCCCTGACCGAAGCCTGCGGTCGTATACAGCGCTTTTGTGCATCTCTGAGGTGAACATGTCTGCAGACCTTCCCGAATACTACTTTCGCATCCGTGAGAACGGGGCCGTCGTGTTTCGGATCGATACAGAAAACCGCCAACGCCGGATTGAGATGGATCAGATAGCCGTCGTCAACATCCGCAACGGCGAGGTCAAGCCGCACGGGCAACGGGCTTTGTCCGAACGGGATCAGGCAGAGATCGCCCAATGGATGGAAGAGCGCCGGGTTGTACTGGCCCAGCGCGACATTGACGATATTCACCGCGCTGTCGACTATCTGAATCTGACCACGCAATGGGCGCAGTCCAAGGCAAGCGATGAACAGCTTGAGGATGTGACCGACAGGTTGCTGATGGCGATGCACGATCTGCGCACGGTTCTGGTTCGGAAAAAGGCCGACCGCTTGAGCAAAGATTAAGCAGGCTCTGCCGGCGCCTGCATCTGCCGCACCGAATGCAACCAGAACCGGGCCATCAGCAGTACCGCCGCGAAAGCCAGACCAAGCACCAATCCCAGCCAGACACCGATGCCGTCCATCTGACGGACGAAGCCGAAATAATATGACGCCGGAATACCCACGACCCAATAGCTGAGCGCCGCCATAACCATGGGAATCTTGGCATCCTGCAACCCGCGCAGCAGACCCAGCGCAATTACCTGAGCCCCGTCGACCAGTTGAAACAGTGCAGCCATGGCCAGTAATCCGGTCCCGATAGCCAGAATTTGTCCGCGCTGCGGATCATCGGCCTCCATGAACAGAGAAATCAGCGGCTCGGCGTATGTCAGGAACAGGATGACGGTCACAACGGACATGACCAGCGACATGCCCGTCACGGCAATTGCACCTTTTTCCAGATGCGCCTTGTCCCGGCGGCCCAACGCGTTGCCGGCCCGGATGGTGGCCGCATTGGACAGCCCCAGATGTACCATGAAGGTGGCCGACGCCAGATTCAGGGCAATCCCGTGCGCGGCCAGAGGGACCTGACCCAGCCAGCCCATCATTACGGCTGATGTTGCAAACAGCGACACCTCGGCCAGGGTGGTCAGACCAATGGGCACGCCCAGTTTCCATACGCTGATGAACATTTCCCAATCCGGCCGCCAGAAGCGTTGGAACAGGCTGTGTTCCGGCAGGGTCCGGACCACATAGAAAACAACCGCGACCAGTGAAACGACCTGCGTCGCGATCGACGCGATCGCTGCACCCATCACGCCCAGTTCCGGGGCGCCCCAGTTTCCAAAGATCAGCGCATAGTTGGTAAACCCGTTCACAACCGCCGCCGCAACTGTGATCCACAGAACAATCTGCGTTCGCTCCAGAGCCGCAAGGTAGGATTTCAGCACCATCACGATAAGCGCCGGAAACAAACCCCAACCGGCAATGCGCAGATATTCTGACGCGGTTTCAGCGATATGCGGCTCTTGCTTCATGGCGATCAGGATCGGATAGGACCACCACAACAAAGGCATTACCACCGCAGCGTACAGCAGCGACAACCACAGCCCCATACGGGTCGAGCGGCGAATGCTGGTTTCGTCCCCTTCCGCCGCCGCAGTGGCGACCATTGGCATAACAGCCCAACCGAACCCCGCGCCAAACAAAAACAAAACGAAATAATAGCTGCTGGCCAAGGTAACGGCTGCCAGCGCCTCGACCCCGTACCAGCCCAGCATTATAGTGTCGGTCAGGCCGATGGCAAACTGCGCCAGATGGCCACCGACCAACGGCAGGCCAAGCACGGCAATCGCCCGAAAGTGGGCCGGATAGGTCATCACTTTTGTCATTGCACCAGCCATATGCGCGGGCTTGGCGCGGGACAAGAGAAGATCACCAAAATTTCAATATGAGACTCCGGTGCCTACTCACACGGCAAGAGCAGGCACCGTGGCGGTTAACGGGCGTCCGGGTGCAATGCTGTACCCAAAATATGCTCGGACCGGTGGATGACGTGATGCGCCTGCCCCACGATCAACGGATCGGGTTCACCCACAGTGTCGTGATCCTTACCCGGGTAGTCCAGCGTCGACAGGAAATGCCGCATACAATTCAGGCGCGCGCGCTTCTTGTCATTCGACTTGATGATCGTCCACGGCGCATCAGCCGTATCGGTGTAAAAGAACATGGCCTCTTTCGCCTCGGTATAGTCATCCCACTTGCTGAGGCTCGCCTTGTCAATCGGCGACAGCTTCCACTGTTTCAGGGGGTCAATCTCTCGACTTTTGAAGCGACGCTGCTGTTCTTCCTGCGTGACCGAGAACCAGTATTTGTAGAGCTGGATTCCCGACCGCACCAGCATCCGTTCCAACTCCGGCGTCTGCCGCATGAACTCCAGATATTCGTTGGGAGAGCAAAAACCCATCACCCGCTCGACACCCGCGCGGTTGTACCAGGATCGGTCATAGAACACCATTTCGCCAACTGTTGGCAGTTCCTGAACATAGCGCTGATAATACCATTGCCCCTTTTCTTCCCAAGTGGGTTTATTCAAGGCAACGACCCGAGCCTGACGCGGATTTAGATGCTCCATGAACCGTTTTATCGTACCGCCCTTGCCAGCAGCATCGCGTCCTTCGAACAGCAGAACGAAGCGCTGCCCGGTTTCCTGAGCCCACAGCTGAACCTTCAGCAACTCTGCCTGCAATTTGGCCTTCTGTTCTTCGTACACCGACCGCGCCATCTTGCGACCATAGGGGTACTTGCCGCTTTCAAACGCCTGCCGGATCTTTTCCGGGCTGGGTTCTGCGACCTCTGCAACCGGGGTCGGCCCAGTCTTGGTCTGAGTTGAATCTACTTTGACCCGAGCAATGGCATCCATGAAATCTTTCCTTTTCTGTTGTCCCGAAAGGGAGCTAGCAGAAAGGCCAAGGATGCGCTTTGATTGGGGTCAAATTGATGCCTCAAAAACCCATGAATTCCACACCGGATCAGAGGTTCCGATACGGACACCGTATTTCAAGCTGCGACGCCAGTCGATTTGTTTCCGAACCGGCGCAAGCCTGATGCGTCAAGGCAGTTGACGTTGCAAGAATTCGCCGAGTTTAGAGGTGCCCGAGCGGACCTTGCCTGAATCCTCAATAACATATTTTTAAGCCGGCCTCGGCCGACGTGGCCATGGCCAAAGCTGGCGTCCGTATAGCGCACCGGATCTGCCGATACCCCTTGCTTCAGGCTTTATCGATGCCCCCAATCGTCAGGGTTGTCCGAGTTATTGGGCGACAAGCCCAGCATGTCCCCCTCCGTTGAACATCCCAGCCCCAGAACTGTCCGGTTCGCATAGGAAAAGTAGGAACAGACCTGATTGATCTCAAGGATTTCACCATCGTCCCACCCCGCGTCACGCAGAGCGGTCACATCCGCTTCGACCAGATCGTCCGGAGCCTCAGTCAACTTGCGTGCATAGGTCATCGCCGCCACTTGCGCTGCGTCCAACGGGGCGGCTGCCGGATCGCGCGCCTCAATCGCCGCCCGGATCGCATTTCCTCGCTCTTCATCGCCCAGCAAACGCTGCAAACCCGCGAAATGGTGTTCGACGCAATATCCGCATCGATTCAGAGAACTGACCCACACGCCCAGCACCTCGAGGAACCACTTCGGTATCTTGTTGCCCGAGTGATGCAGCACTGCCTTGTAGATCGCCATGTGGCCTTCCATCGAATGCGGCCGCAACGAATGCGCCATCATGATATTGTCCACATTGTTGTCCGGACCAGTGACGCGGTCGTAGAGTTTCTTCAGCCTGCCTGTGGCCTGCTCGAATGGGATTGTTCTGATCCAGCTCATTTGGCTTCCTGTTGACGTGATTGCCTGTTGTTCAGAGACTAGAAGCGCTTTGAGCCGGAGGCGAGACGAATTCGACAGTCTTTCGAAAAGAGCCCACCAACGGAGACTGCATTTCGAACGTCTGTCCGGTTTGCGAACCACCAACACTGCATACCCAATCAAAGCCGAGCAAGCATCAACACCGTTGAGACCATCGAGACATTGCTGAATAGTATCAATGCCAGAAGATGCAAAACACCTGCCACAGCGAATGCGGTCCGGTATTTCCCGGATGCTTTCAGGCAATAGATCAGGTTCAAGGCGACCAACACTGCTGCCCCCGCAAGCGCCATGATCAAACGGGCTGCGCAAGGCCATCAAACCAAACCCAAGGACACTCTGTGAGTGTGGTAGAACCTTGGGACTCAGGTCAACTCTCGTCCTGGCGATGCGTAAAGCAGGCAGAAGAAACCGGTGGAAGGATTACAAATCCCGCAGGCGGATATCGCAAGCGACTGTTTTCAAGTGTCCTCAGCCGCCAGCTGTTTGGCGACTAGGTCAAATAGGGTTACACACCCTCAATCTCCATGGTACGGAATTCATTTTTCAGCCAATTGTGCCGGGCACACATCGGTCTTGTGAAATGCTGACGTATCAATTTGCTCATGGCCTTCTGGATCAGCACCGATGTCGTTGCCGGGTATACTTCAGTTGTAAACAGCGACACTGTGCGAACGAAGTTGCTACCGGGAAATGGCATAGCCTTTACGCTGTTGTGAAACCTCTGCGTTCGGTGAAAACACGCGGCGGTCGTGATTGCCCACCCGCTGCCCTGCGCAACCAAGCCGATGATGGATTGATTACACTCCAGCTCAAACCGGTTGGGCAGGCTGTATTTGCTCCGGGCCAACTGCGTTTCGATCTGCTTGCCGATCACATAGTCACGCGAATACCTCAACAAAGGCAGGTTGGCATCTGGATTAAACAGCTCTTCAGGAGACCCTTCAAACTTGTTGGGAACCACGACGATGAAGGGGTCTCTCATCAAAGGGTATTCGATCAGCCCCTCAGTACGACCCAGTGGTCGAGTGGCGACGCCTACGTCAAGCTTGTGTTCCTGAAGCTTGGCAAGAATTTCGTGGCTGGGGCGTGTGAAATGGCGGAAATTGCAACGCGGCAGAGCCTGCGCCAGAAAACGAACAAGATCGGGCGCGATCTGATTGTCAAAATCATCGATCAAAGCCAGTCGCAGGTCCGTCGCATGCTGCCAGTTTCCCGTTCGAATTTCGGCCTCACCGCGCTTCAGCACAGTCAGACCCTCACGCACATAGCGAGCGAATACCTCGCCTGCCGGTGTCAGGCCCATGGGGCGGCGTCCGTGGTCAACCAATTCAATGCCCAACGCGCTTTCAAGGCTGCGCAGGTGGTTCGAAACTGTGCTGATCGACAAATCTGTTTCTGATGCGACTTGCTGAATCGATCCGGATTTGGCGATCAGCTGAAAAACTTCCAGCCATCGAAGACTCAGAGATTTGGACACGGCAACCGACCATTGTTTCGATTTGTTCGAAACTAGCGAAGCAAAGAATTGCCCCTTCGGCAATGGTGAAGTTGATAGAAAGGCTCGCTTCTAGGCTTTCATACGTGCAAAATCCGGATCGTATGGGCTTGGATTGATAACCGTCGCACCTATTCGTTTCCCGCAACTATCCAATTCCATTTCGCGGCCAACCTCCGCCTGAGACGGATGAACGAAGGCATGCGCCAGATTCATTTCCGTGCGATGCCCCCATTCGCCGGACGTGACAGTACCAACGACAATATCATCCTGCATCAGAGAAGCCCCAGGATGCGCCGGACCGAGAGTTGACTCAATACGTAGAGGGACCAGCTTGCGCCGTGGTCCTTCTGACTTTCGTTTCAACAAGGCATCACGCCCCACGAAAGCGCCCTTGTCCAACCGGACGAACCGATCCAGACCGGTTTCAAAGGGATCAAATTCCGTGATCAGATCGGCTTTCCAATGCAAAAAACTCTTCTCCATGCGCATGGACTCGACAGCCCTGGCACCAAACAGTTTCAGCCCGTGCGTTGCGCCCGCCTCGCGCAAGGCAAGATAGGCCGCATAGAGCGAGGCGTTGGGAACATGGATTTCATAGGCCAGCTCGCCCGAGAAACTGAGGTTCATAACCGTTGCAGAAGCAATACCAACAAAGCACTCGCGCACACTGAGCCAAGGGAACGAATCTGCCGACCAATCTCCTCTGGCGCAGGCTGACAAGACAGAACGCGACTTCGGGCCGGCCAGAACCAGAATGGTCTGATCGTTCGTCAGGCTGCGCAACTGAACGTCTTCATTGCTGCGCAGATGCTGCCGCAACCAATCCATGTCGTGAAATTCGCTCGCTGCGGCAGAGCCATACCAAACGCGGGCCGGTCCCCGGTCGCTGGCGGGCAGATTGGCAATCGTTGCTTCTGCCTTGATCATACCGTGGTCGTTCAACAAGTATCCCAACCCGACACGCCCGTCACGCCGAGAGACAAATCCACAAAACAACCGGTCCAGGAATGCGTGCCTGTCGGATCCTGTGATCTCGATGCGGTTGAACCCGTTGACCTCTGCAAGCCCGACGCCGGTTCGAGTGCTTTCGACTTCGGCAGCTACCAAGTCGAAGGTTTCGTCAAAATCGAAACCAAGCTTCGGCGAAAATCCGGGATCGGGTTTGATAAAATCCACCCTCTCCCACCCGTTGACCACAGTGAACTCGGCTCCTTCGGATGCCAGAACAGGCGTCAGAGGGGTCGTCTTGGCGGGTCGGCCCGCAGGGCGATGTTCATGCGGAAAGTGGAACCTGAATTCGTTCTGATAATCTTCAATCGCCTTTAGTGCCGTGAGTTCCACATTTGCATGTCCGGCGAACCTTCGGGGATCGAGGCACCACGTGTCATAGCATGCCTCGCCATGCACGATCTGCTGTGCCAGCAACCATCCGTGACCGCCACCTTCACCCAGCCCGGCCCGCAGGCCAATGATACAAAACGCATTGCGTTTTCCCGGGATTGGACCGACCAGAGGCGCCCCGTCAATTGTGTAGGTGATTGGCCCGTTGACCACGGTGTGAATACCAGCCTCCATCAAGGCAGGCATGCGCGCGAAGGCCCCTTCCAGCACGTCGGTCACACGGTCCAGATCATCCGGGCACAAAGCGTTCACGAAGTTCGGATCAATACCGTCCATACCCCAGGTCTTACATCCCTGCTCGTAGAACCCGAGTAGCAGCCCGTTCTTTTCCTGACGGCAATAATAGTCGCTGATCGGGCAGCGCAGCAGCGGCATCCGATGACCGGCATCCCGGATAGCCTCGATTTCTTCGGTCAGGAAATACTGATGTTCCATGGACGACACAGGATGATGTACACCCATCATGGCGCCGACTTCGTTGACCCTGTAGCCGCAGGCGTTGACGACGACATCACAGTCGATATCCCCGTGCTCGGTATGCACGGTCCAGGTGTCATCGCTGTGCTGTGTCAGCGCGGTCACCGGCGTATTTCGATACACCTCGGCACCCGCCTTGCGTGCCCGGCGCGCAAGGGCCTGGCACAATTGCGCTGGATCGATGTCGCCGTCCAGCGGATCCCAAAGCCCGCCGATGAGATTATCGGTCGAAATCAACGGGTGTCGCCGGGCACATTCATCCGCGTCGATCACCTCGAAATGCACGTCCATCCCCCGCGCCATCGACGCGAAGTGACGATAGCCTTGCATCTGTCCTTCAGTATTCGCCAGACGTATCCCACCGTCGGCGTGGTGATAGTTGATAGGGTAATCCGGATCGTCGGCCAGTTCCTTGTACAGATGAATCGAATGAGATTTCAGACCGACCATCGTCTGGTTCATGCCAAAATTTGTTACCTGCGCGGCCGAATGCCATGTCGTGCCCGAGGTCAGTTCATTCCGTTCGACCAAAACCACATCTGTCCACCCTTCCTGGGTCAGGTGGTAGAGCGTCGAACACCCAGCGATCCCGCCCCCTATCACAACGGCTCTGGTACGCGACTTCATGGCACTGCTCCTTCATTTTCGGCACCAGTCTTGCTGAATAACGGGATGGGCAGACAACAGGGCAATTGCGGGTGCCGGAAAATCGAAACCGCGATTTCGGATTCTGAAAACGGCACTTCTTCTTTGATACCGGGACAAGTTGGGTCCTACGGTGCAGGAAAACGCAAGGTAACGTAAACGAATGCCATCGGAGAGCGTCAAAAGAAGCGGTCGAAAGGCACGGCACGCACAGCGTGCGGCCAAGCCCGTTTTTGATCCTTGCCCGCCCGGTCAGAAAGGCGGGACATTCAGGCCCTTAAGCATTTCGGAAATTGAGAAAATTTACGACACCGCGCTGCGTCTGCTGGAAGAGTTGGGGATGGGAGATGTTCCGGAAAGGCTGGCCATCGACCTCAGGGCAGCGGGGGCTCAGGACCGGGAACAGAACCGGCTGGTTTTTCCCCGTTCCATGGTCAAACAGGCCATCACCTCGGCCGCGAAGACGTTCACCTTCCACGGCCGGGATGAAAACCGGTCCATCGAGGTGGGTGGCGACCGCGTGTATTTTGGCACCGGCGGTGCTGCGGTTCAGACACTTGATATGAACAGTGGGCTTTATCGCCCGTCCACATTGGCCGATCTACATGACTTCACCCGGCTACAGGACACGCTGGCCAATGTCAGTTGGTTCACCCGGTGCTGCGTGGCGACCGACGTCCCCGATGTGTTCGAACTGGACGTCAACACCGTTTACGCTTTGGTACGCAACACAACCAAGCCAATAGCAACGTCTTTCACGTTGGCGGAACATGTCGGCCCGATCGTCGAGATGCTGGACATCGTCGCCGGAGGGGCTGGGGAATTCGCCAAACGCCCCTTCCTCAAAGCGCATATAAGTCCGATCATTTCACCAATGCGATACGGCGAGGATGCCGTGGATGTGGTTTATGAATGCATCGCCCATAACATACCGATGTCCTGCATCACGGCCGCGCAGGCGGGCGCAACTGCCCCGGCAACTCTGGCCGGATTTCTGGCGCAGTCACTGGCCGAAACGCTGGCCAGTCTCGTGATGGTCAACACGATCAAACCCGGCTTTCCAATGATCTTTTCCAACTGGCCCTTTATCGTGGATCTCAGGACCGGCTCTTTCGCAGGGGGCAGCGGAGAGACTGCGATCCTGAATGCGGCGTCAGCGCAAATCACGAACTGGCTGGGCTTGCCATCAGGTGTGGCCGCTTCGATGGCCGATGCCAAGGCCATCGACGCCCAACATGGCGCTGAAAAAGGCATCACATCGCTGGCGGCAGCGCTGGCAGGAGGCAATCTGATTTATGAAAGCTCGGGGATGACGGCATCTCTGCTCGGGGTCAGCTTCGAGGCCTTTGTTCTGGACAACGAAATGCACTCGCACACATATCGCGTCTTGCGCGGGATCGAGGTCACTGAAGCGAACCTTGGCTTTGACGCCATATGCCAATCGGTTCTGGGCGAGGGGCACTTTCTGGGCAGCGAGCAAACCTATGAAGCCATGGAACGAGATTACTTCTATCCGAAGCTCGCCGATCGTCAGGAGCCCCGCACGTGGCAAACAGACGGTGCACTGGATGCGTGGTCATCCGCGCGGCAAGTCGCTCAAGAGGTGTTAAGCACGCATCACCCTGAGTATCTCACCTCAGAGCAAGACGCCGAAATACGCCGACGTTTTCGTATCCTGCCCTGAATGATGGCGGGCATTCCCAGCACGATGCCGAACCGTTAGGGTCACTGAAGAAACTTACAAAGGATGGGGAATCATGGCCGATTCATTTTTTCAACCGGTATCAGCCATGGAACTCGCCCGATTTGCCGGCATCCCCGCGTTCATGCGCCTGCCTATTCTGCACATGGAACACGAACGGATCACGGACGTCGAACTGGGCATAGTGGGTATTCCCTGGGACGGCGGAACCACAAATCGGCCCGGCGCACGACATGGCCCACGGCAACTGAGGGACTATTCCACGATGATCAGGGCGATGAACCCGGTTACGGGTGTAGCACCATTTTCAATGGTGAACTGCGCGGATCTTGGAGACGTTGCCCCCAATCCTGTCGACATAGAAGACACGCTGGACCGGGTTACGCGTTTCTACACTGATCTTCGAACCCGCAACATCACACCATTGACGGCCGGAGGGGATCACCTGACCACCCTGCCTGTCCTGCGGGCTCTGGCCGCTTCTGGTCCGGTTGGCCTGATCCAGTTCGACAGTCACACGGACTTGTTCGACACCTATTTCGGAGGTCACAAGTTCACCCACGGCACCCCGTTCCGCCGCGCTGTCGAGGAAGGGTTGGTGGACCCCAAGCGTTTTGTACAAATCGGAATCCGTGGCACGGCCTACAACACTGAAGATATCGAATGGGGAGAGGCACAGGGCATCCGCATTATCCGTATCGAAGAACTGTTCGACCGGGGCATAGACGACGTCATGAACGAAGTGCGCGAGATCGTTGGCATGCAGCCGACCTACTGCACCTATGACATCGACTTTGTTGATCCAACTTACGCCCCCGGTACAGGAACACCTGAAATCGGCGGGCCCAACAGCTTTCAGGCCCAGCAGGTCATTCGCAAGATGTCCGGTCTGAACCTTGTCGGCGCCGATCTTGTCGAAGTGTCACCGCCATTCGACCCCGACGGTGGAACGGCGTGGCTTGGCATCTCGCTGATGTTCGAGTTGCTTTGCGTTCTGGCACAGGCGATCGACGCGCGGCACTAGACCCGCGCGACATTCTCGGCGATCATCGAAATCATCTCGAACATCACCGCTGCGGCTGTCAGCGCGGTGATGTTGTTGGGGCTGTCCTTGGTCGGCATCATGCAGACCACGTCGCCGCCGACGATGTTCAAACCGCGCGCCGCGCGCAGGATGCCGACCGCCTCATCGATGTCAAAGCCCTTCTCACCAGGTTCCAGATTAGACACGGCCGGCGCGACGGTTGGGTCAAGACAGTCCAGATCGAAGGTGATGTAAACCGGGCGGTCGCCCAAAACCTCTTTGGTCTGCGCTACGACGTCCTGTAATCCGCGCTGTCGGAACTCGCGCATGGTGACGATGTTGTAGCCGTAATCGTACGACGGCTGCAGCCAGTCCAGACTGCGTGGATGGCCGCGCAACCCTATCTGCATAGAACGGGTTGGATCCACCTGCCCCTGATCGGCCAGATAGGCCCCCCAGTGGGCCGCAGATTTCTTTGCCCCCAGAAAGTGATCAACCTTGGTGAAGACATCCGTATGCGCGTCCAGATGAAGAAAGCTGACCGGCTGTCCGCCAGCAAGTTTGCCGCCACCCAGGGCCTGCACAATTCCACCGGTGATGGAATGGTCGCCTCCGATGGAAACGGGGCGCGCTCCGGCGGTGTCTATGTTCTTGTAGAATTCAGTGATGCGTTCGATGCAATCTTCATTGTCGTTGGCCTTTGGAAACGGCACATCACCAACATCGGCGATCCGCGCGCTCTGCCAGGGATCAATTTCAAAAACCGAATGCACCCTGCGTTGCACGGCCGAGACATGCCGCAACGCACGAGGCCCCAAGTGCTGGTCCCTTTCGGTCGTGCCGTTGCCAGTTGAGTGTGGCACACCTGCCAGCGCGATATCCTGCCCTTCTGGCCCGACATTGGGACAACGGAACAATGTAGGCACGCCCCACCAATACAGGTTGTCCATCATCGACTGTTCATACGGATCTGTCATGGTTTCCCCGGATCAAAGAAAAGCGCCCCCGATCGGAACCGGGGGCGTCTGCGTTCAGAGTTTTTCGTCTTCTCGCCGGAACGCGCCCTGCACGATCCGGTCCATGACCATGGCAAGGAACAGGATCGCAAAGCCACCCAGCAGGCCCGGCCCCTTGGCGGCGTATTGCAGCGCCTCAAGGATTTCCTTGCCCAGGCCGCCCCCGCCGATCAGCGAGATGATCACGACCATGGACAGGCACATCAGGATTGTCTGGTTTACACCCGTCATGATCGATGGCAGCGCCAGAGGGATTTCAACATCCTTCAACAGTTGCCATTTCGACGCGCCAAAGGCGACGGCAGCCTCTTTGATGCTTTCCGGAACCCCTTGCATGCCCAGCGCCGTCAGTCGGATGACCGGCGGCATACCGAAGATGATGGTGGCCAGAATTCCCGGCGGATTGCCGGTGCCAAAGAAGGCGATGATCGGGATAAGGTAAACAAAGGCGGGAAGCGTCTGCATCAAATCCAGAACCGGTTCCGCCGCGCGATATGCGCGCTGCGACTTGCCGAACCAGATACCCAGCGGAATGCCGAAAACCACGCAAAGTAGCACCGCCGCACCGACCAGAGCAACCGTTTCCATCGCCACGTCCCAATACCCCAGCAACGCGATATAGGCCAAGGAAGATGCGGTGAAGATGGCAACCCTTGGTCCCGCCGCACGCCAGGCCGTCACACAGATGACCAACATGACCACCGGCCAGGGTGACCCGATCAGTGCAATTGTCAGCGCATCAAGCACCGACCGGACACCCGCCACGATCCCGTCGAATACGTCGCCACCCGCTGCTGCTGCTGCATCAATCCTGGCCTCCATCCAGCTCGCCAGGGTCGAGAACAGTGTGCCGTTCCCTTCACCAAGTATGATCGCGGACACTTGCTGTTCGGGGAATGCGTCCAACAATGGAAGGGATGCGTTCACGGTGAACTTGTAAACAATCAAAGGTCCGATTGCAGCGACTAGGATCGCACCCATGACGATGTTACGGGTCGAACGCCCGCTTTCCGTGCTGTCCGGATCGATGCGCCAGTTAGAATACTGTTTTTCGTAAACGCGGTCGGCGTAGAACCCTTGAACCACCTTGAAGACCAGCAACATCAACAACCCGGTAATCAGGATGCCTGCCGCCTCGGACTGGGCGGCGGTAGCCCTCTCCAGACTTGTGGCCGCTGCTTTTTGTATGTTCTCGGCCAGTTTGGTGAAACGGTCGATATCGGCCTGTTCCGTGGCATCCGCTGCGCGCGCCAACAGCTCGGCTGCGCGTTCCTGCTGACGCGCGGCGCGCTCGGCGAAATCCGCGCCGGGATTGCCCCACGCGCCCCTGCCGATTTGGACCCACGCGATGATCTCAAGGATCAGAAAGGTCCAGAACATGCCCCAAACGGCGCGTGAAGCAGACCAGAATGGCCCCAGAACGGCGGCCCACTTATTGAACGTGTTGGGAATTGCGCTGGTCGCATCATGAATTTTGTGGAACACGTTGACGTAGTAGTCTCCGTTCGGACCAGCGAACTCCTTGATGGAAAGATCCAGGGCCTCGCGATCGACCTCGATATCAGAGGCGGCCGTTACTTTCATCTCTGTTGCAGCATCAGTCATTTTTGCCCCCCTGGATACCACGCAACAAGCGTGGCTTGGTCACGACGCCCACATCAACGCCCGTATCCGTGATGACGACCGGCAAATCAGAATTCACGGCCAGGTCGATCAGTTGATCCAGATCCGCGCCCTCGTCCGCTCGGGGCGCACCGTCGAGTGGCCCTGAATAACTGTCCAACGGCTCCATGATGGAATGCGCTTTGACCAATTTGAGTTTTGAAATGCCCTGAACGAATTCCCGCACGTAATCGTCGGACGGGTTCATGACGATGTCTTCGGGTGTTCCGATCTGCACGATAACGCCGTCCTTCATGATCGCAATCCGGTGGCCAATTCGAATGGCTTCATCCAGATCGTGGGTGATGAACAATGTGGTCTTCTTCAACTGTGCCACAAGTGCTTTGAACTGGTCCTGCAATTGCAGACGGATCAGCGGATCAAGGGCAGAGAAAGGTTCATCCATCAAAAGGATTTCCGGGTCCGAAGCCAGCGCCCGCGCGATCCCCACGCGTTGCTGCATCCCGCCCGAAAGCTCCTTGGGTAGTCGATCCTCATAACCTGTCAGATTCACCAGGCTCAATGCGTGATCCGAGACAGCCCAGCGTTTGGACTTGGAAACCTTTCGGATCTCCAAAGGATAGGCCACGTTATCACGCACTGAACGATGCGGCATCAGCGCCATGTGCTGAAAGACCATACCAATTTGCTGGGCGCGAATGCGGCGCAACTCGGATTCCGACAGCTTCGATACATCGTGACCCAGAATTTCGATCCGACCTGCCGTAGGTTCGATCAACCGGTTCACGTGTCGCACCAATGTGGACTTGCCCGAGCCGGACAGCCCCATGATACAGAAAATCTCACCCCTCGGCACTTCGAACGTGGCGCCCTGAACGCCGACAACACAGTTGAACCGCTCCAGAACTTCCGGCTTGCCTATGCCTTCGTTTCTGACCGCTTCCATTGCCTCTTCAGCACGCGAGCCAAAGATCTTCCAAACGTTTTCTAGTTTTACGACAGGTTCGTCCATTTTTCCCCCACAGGGCGATGCCCTGCCCGACAGAAAAAGGCCGCCACGGTTTTTCGCGACGGCCCAATGAGTGGTGATTTAGTTAGTCAGCCAGCCGATGACGGTGTCCTCATTCGCAGCCACCCATTCCTTGGCGAACTCAGCGGCTTCGACGTTATCGACCGCCAGCGCCTTACCCATCGCGCTCAGATCGTCTCCTGTCATCTGGTAGTTGCTGAACAGGGCAGCCACTTCGGGATAGGTTTCTTCCAGTTCCTTGGCGTAGTGCAAGTGAAGCGTTGCCCCGTTCCAGGCCGAGGACGCCTCGGACTTGGACAGCCAATCCGGATCATCCGTGGGCTGAACGATTGTCCAAGTGGCCGGATCGTGGGGCGGTTCTTCCAGAACCGTCAGGTCCTGTGTCACGAAGATATAGTGGGGGCTGTAACAAAACCCGATCCACGGGTCGCCCGCCTTTGTCGCGTTCGCCAAATTGGCATAGGCAATGGTTTCCTCGTATTCCGTCAGATCGAAGATCTGGTCATAGCCATAGGACTTGGCCCGGATCTTCTCGACAACGGTCGAAGCCCAACCCGGCGCACCGATCCATACCTCAGGTGTTCCGTTACCATCAGTATCAAAGATCGCAACCTTGTCGGGGTCGCTCAGATCATCGATCGATTTGATGTCATATTGTTCCGCGATGTAGGTCGGCACGCACATACCCTGCTCGGCCTGAACCGGGTTTTGGTTCATGACAACGGTGCCGTTTTCCTTGACATAGGTATCATGCAGGTTCTGCTGGTTGGGCATCCACACTTCCGGGTGGACTTGCATTGAACCGCTGTCCATTGCTTCAAATACAATCGGGTTGGTGCCGTTTTGCAATTCCACATCCAGGCCGAGGTTTTCTTCGATCACGACTTCAAGAATATGTGCCGTCGCGTTCACCGAGGCCCAGTTGGGCACACCGATTACAATATCCGCGGCCATGACCGGCCCGGCAATCGCAAAGGACGCGCCTCCTAGTAGCGTTGCTGTTTTTTTCATCTGATATCTCCGTGTTGAATAGTTTCCGCGCTTGTTTTTCTCGCCCATACGGGCGGTAATGCGCTCTGGTTCAGGTCTGGAAAGGCCGTGCCTTTCGGGTTTTTGGGGCCAGCAAAATCACAGGCTTACATGGCTCCAAAAGTGAAGCATGTGGATGCGTTGCCCTTCAAGAGATACGTTTTTTTACCTTTTGAATGCGGAATTATCGCAAGTTAGTTTCGACTTAATGCGATTCAGTGAGGTGCGTCCGACATCTCCGAAACCGGAAGTGCCCACAGGTATAATGAGCGCTAAAATCGCTCGGGCAGACAGCGCAACCAGTCTCAACACGGTCGGGCAGCTTGCCCTTTTGGTACGCAAAGCCCCCTTTCGGCAAACACTGATTGCGTCTGGCTCTTTGAGTTGCGCGCGCTCTTTCCGTAAAGGCGGCGTGGAACCTCCTCTCATTTTTTGCCCACCCACCCACTTCAACGAAGTCCTTCTGACCAGACTCAGTTCAACTCTCTGTGAAAAGTGGTGCCTAACCAAACTTTGAAGCTGGCTTTCATCTACCTACTAGTAGATAGTTTTCATGTCGTAACCATCAAAGAGAACTGACCCAATGGAAATCAATTCGGACTTCTCTGACCGCGTCGTCGTTCACTCAGACCAGCTTGCGTGGCAGGCCTCTCCCATGAAGGGGGTGGATCGCAGGATGCTGGATCGGATCGGAGGCGAGGTCGCCCGGGCCACCACTATCGTGCGTTATGCGCCAGGCAGTCATTTCTCTGCACACACCCATACTGGCGGTGAGGAATTCATTGTCCTTGACGGTGTATTTCAGGATGAACATGGCGATTATCCTGCGGGGACTTATGTCCGCAATCCGCCCACCACGCAACACACTCCGGGTTCGGAACCGGGCTGCACGATCTTCGTCAAGCTCTGGCAGTTCGACATGGACGATCGCAACCAGTTTCGCAAAAGCATGGTGGATGAGCTGGGCGCGCCCAGAGACGGTGTCGCCACCGCAGTTTTGCATATGGATGAGCGCGAGGTCGTGACCTACAGCCATCTTGACGCGGGTGCGACCCTGAGATCGGACGCATCTGGCGGGATCGAGCTGCTGATCATCGACGGGTCAATCACCGAAGGCGGGGATGAACTGGTCAAAAACGATTGGCTGCGCCTGCCTGACGGTAAAAGCCTGACGGCAGTTGCGGGGCCGGACGGGGCCAGGATCTGGATGAAGACAGGCCACCTGCCTTTTGCGCGACCGCCGGCGGCGTAACCGATGGGTAAACTAACATCCCTGGCGCAACAACCCCGGTCGAGCCGGATCCAAAAGCTGGACCTGCGCCCTTCAAGTGAGGGGTTCTGAACCATGCGCACGGATACGCTCATCATCGGCGGGGGCCTTTCAGGGCTCAGCCTTGCGACACAGCTTGTGGATCAAGGTCAGGAGGTGCTGGTCGTTGAGGCGCGCAACCGTCTGGGCGGGCGCATTCTGACTGAGGCTCGGGGCGACGGCCGTTTCGACATGGGTCCGGCCTGGTTCTGGCCCGGCCAGCCACGGATTGCCGCGCTGATCGAACGACTGGGCCTGCACAGGTTTGACCAATTCAGTTCCGGCACGCTGAGTTTCGAAGATGAACAGGGCCGTGTTAAGCGCGGCCGCGGCTTTTCATCTATGGAAGGGTCCTATCGTCTGATGGGGGGGCTCGCTGCCTTGACAGACGCGCTTTCGGCACGGTTACCGGATGGGGTAATCCAACTGTCCACGCAGATCACCGCATTAGTGCAATCTGAAGGTGAGGTTCGGGTCACCACTCAATCGGGTCGGCATATTTCGGCGAGGCATGTTGTGCTTGCCATACCCCCACGTATCGCGGCTGAGTTGATCTTTGAGCCCGCCTTGCCCGATGGCACGTTATCTGCCATGCGGGAAATCGCGACTTGGATGGCAGGTCAGGCCAAGGCGCTTGCGGTCTATGACACTCCGTTCTGGCGTGACGACGGACTGTCTGGCGATGCCATGAGCCGACGCGGTCCCATGGTGGAAATCCACGACGCGTCACCTGCCAGCGGTGGTCCCTTTGCGCTGTTCGGTTTCATCGGCATTCCCCCACAAACTCGCCGGGATGAAGGGGTGTTGCGGCAGCAGGTTCTGGCGCAGTTGGGGCGATTGTTCGGGCACAAGGCGACCAGACCCAGCACGCTTTTCCTGAAAGATTGGGCGTTCGACTGCTTCACAGCGACCGATCTGGACCTTCAGCCGTTATATACCCATCCGCAATACGGCTTGTCGAAGGCCATGACGCGAATCTGGGAAGACAGGATCATTTTCAGTGGCACTGAAACAGCCGCACAATTTGGGGGATACCTTGAAGGTGCATTGGAAGCAGCAGAGACGACCGCGGCATTGTTGAGCGCAAAAAGGATGAACGCGGTATGGAAATAGACACAAAGACCGCTCTGCTGAATTCTGCCGAGTTTGCCGTGCGCAGCAGAGGCTTCGACGGGTTCAGCTATGCCGACCTCGCCGAAGAGGTGGGCATCCGCAAGGCATCGATTCACTATCACTTCCCAACCAAAGCCGCGCTGTCAGCAGCTTTGATGGACCGTTACCATACCGAGCTTACCGGGCGCTGCGCCGAAATTGAGGAAACTCATGACACGGCCGGCAAGCGAATGCGTGCGCTGATCGCGCTGTATCGCGCGGCTATGAACGACGGACAAACTCTGTGCTTGTGTGTCTCGCTGATCATCAGCCGGGAAAGCTTGTCTAAAGAAGCCACCGACAAGATTCGCGCGTTCCGGCGTATGATGACCCGGTGGATCGAGGAAGTGTTTGCACTTGGTAAAGCAGATCTTTCGATCGTGGGCGTTGGGGATCCGAAAGCAGAAGCACGCGCCACATTGGCCTTGCTGGAGGGTGCTCATCTGACTGCACGGGCCGAGAGTAGTGTACAAACCTTTGATGAAGCGGCGGAAATATTGAAGGCGCGGTGCTTGTGACACGGACCTTATCTTGCTCGTGCGGTTCGCCGGCACCAGTTGTTGAGGTGCCGCCCGCTCGCCCGCCTCACTTCGGGTTTTTCATACGGAACCGGCAACTCAACCCTAATAGCCGAATGCCTCACTCCAGCTTTACCCAAGCCGAATTTCTTGAAGAGCTTTGCACACATGCGGTCACGAATTTGACGCCTTCAAGCCCATCGTGAACCGTCGGATAAACGACGGATGCGTCAGGCGAACTCTGGTTTCTGAACGCCAGAATGGCTTCCGCTGCTTCACCATAGATATTCGCGAACCCTTCCAGGTAGCCCTCGGGGTGTCCCGGCGGCACCCTGCTTAGCCGATTGGCCGCGTCCCCTGCCCCGGCCCCATTTCGGGTGATCAGGCGCTTGGGCTCTCCGTAAGGAGTAAACCAAAGATAGTTCGGGTCTTCCTGAGCCCACTCGATGCCTCCCTTTTCACCGTACACACGCAATCGCAGCGCGTTTTCATTGCCGGGCGCAACCTGCGATGACCACAGCATGCCACGGGCTCCACCTTCGAACCTCAGCATTACATGCGCGTTGTCATCGACCTGACGACCCGGCACAAAAGCCTGCAAATCCGCCGCGAGGCTTTCTGCCTTAAGCCCGGTTACAAAGCAGGCAATGTTATACGCATGAGTTCCAATATCACCGGTTGATCCTCCGGCACCTGAGCGTTCCGGATCAGTCCTCCACTCAGCTTGCTTGAAATCCTGTGGCTCAGTCAGCCAGTCTTGCGGATATTCGACCTGAACCACGCGGATCTTGCCGATATCCCCGTTGGCAACCATCTCACGAGCTTGCCGAACCATGGGATAGCCCGTGTAGTTATGGGTAAGGATGAACAGCGCGTTTGAATTTTCGGCTGCTTTGACCAGCTTCTTTGCATCGCTCAGGGTTGATGTAAGCGGCTTATCGCAAATCACGTGGATACCGCGTTTCAGGAACTCACGTGCGGCGGCATAGTGAACGTGATTAGGCGTCACGATTGAAACCGCTTCGATCCCGGATTTCAAACGCGCTTCCCGCATCGCCATCTGCTTGAAGTCATCATAAACCCGTTCAAGGCCCAGCGCCTCGCCGCTTTCCCGGGATTTTTCCGGCGTCGAGGACAACGCGCCTGCAACCAGATCGAACTTGTCATCCAGCCGCGCGGCTATGCGGTGGACACCGCCGATGAAAGCATCGTTTCCGCCGCCGACCATACCAAGGCGAATGCGCCCCGCTCTTTCCTCACTGCGTCCTGTTACCATCAGCCTATCCCCAGCATTTTTCGATTGGCCGCTTCGTCGGTGCCGCCGTCGGCAAAGTCGTCAAAGGCCTTCTCGGTCACGCGAATAATGTGATCGGAAACGAACTGAGCACCTTCACGCGCGCCATCCTCGGGGTGTTTCAGGCAGCATTCCCATTCGACCACGGCCCAGCCGTCAAAATCATTTGCCGCCATTTTCGAAAAGACAGCGCTGAAATCCACCTGCCCGTCGCCAAGTGACCTGAACCGCCCGGCTCGGTCGACCCAGCCTTGATAGCCGGAATAGACGCCCTGCCTGCCGGTCGGATTGAACTCGGCATCCTTTACGTGGAACATCCGAATGCGGTCTTTGTAGATGTCGATATTGTCCAGATAATCGAGGCATTGCAGAACGTAATGTGACGGGTCGTACAGCATGCAAGCCCGCGCATGATTGCCTGTGCGTTCAAGGAACATTTCGTATGTCACCCCGTCATGAAGATCCTCGCCGGGGTGGATTTCATAGCAGACATCAACGCCACAGTCTTCTGCGTGGTCCAAGATCGGCACCCACCGGCGGGCAAGCTCATCAAATGCCGTTTCGATCAGCCCGGCGGGACGTTGGGGCCACGGATACACGTAAGGCCAGGCCAGCGCGCCAGAGAATGTTGCATGAGCAGAGATACCCAAATTTCGTGAAGCTGAAAGCGCCTTCTTGACCTGATCAACCGCCCATTCCTGTCGGGCTTTGGGATCTCCTCTGACGCTTTCGGCTGCGAAACCATCAAAGGCTGTATCATAGGCCGGGTGAACGGCGACAAGCTGGCCTTGCAGATGCGTTGACAATTCAGTGACTTCAACGCCGTTCTCTTGGGCCTTGCCTTTGAATTCATCGCAATAGCCTGTGCTTGTCGCGGCCGTTTCAAGGTCGAACAACCGCCCGTCCCAACTGGGCACCTGCACACCCTTGTATCCGCAATCCGCCGCCCATTTGGTAATGGCGTCCCATGAATTGAACGGCGCTTCGTCTCCGGCAAATTGTGCAAGAAACAAAGCTGGCCCTTTGATCGTCTTCATTTAGCTTCCTCCCCAAAAAACTGTGCCTCTATGGCGGCAAATTTTCCTTCAGATAGATGTCGATACGGATTCGTTCCTGAGATTTGTTGAAAGGAACTTTGTCCGAGGTCGCACGCAAAAGGCGAACAGCGGACCGGACAAGGTGCCCGGAGTCTTGCGAGATCAGCGCGTCAAATGTGCCACGGTTCAGCGCGTCTCGACTGAGTGGCGTGAGTTCGTGCGCGATAATGACCAGATCCTTGCTGATCCTGCTCTCTGACAGAAATTGAACCAGGCCCGCGTTGCCCGCAGCGGAAGAGTATATGCCGACCAGATCCGGGTAGGTTTCAAAAATCCCCGGCATCATCTTGTAGATCAGCTCTGGGTCATCCCGGCCTTCGACGGACGCCACGACTTCGATATGAGGAAACTCGTCCGCGACAACAAGATCGAATCCCTGACGCCGCTCCAGATGATCACGTGCCAAACGTGAGCCTGTCAGGACCAGAACCTTACCCGGACGATGCACAAAGCGCCCCATCAGCTGAGCTGCCGTTCGCCCTGCTGAAACGTTATCGATTCCGACAAAATGATCTCTGTCTGAACTTGGCAAGTCCGACACCAACGCAACCACCGGAACGCCTTTGTCCCTGACCCTCTTCACAGCGTCGCGGACCGAAGGCGTTTCCGGCCCGAAAACGGCCACACCGTCGACGTCCAGGCTGTCGACGCCATCCAGAATATTGACGATGTCCTGAGGCTCGAACGGAGCGACCTTTTTTATCGTGACCCGTGTTCGCTCGATGAACTGATCGCGCGATTGTTCAGCGATCTGATCGCATATCGCCTCGACAAATTCATTACCGGCATCCGGCAGAATAAAAAGGAAATTGTAGACACGGTTTCGCGCGAGGTTGGCAGCAGCGGTATCGCGCACATAGCCCAGCTCATCGATTGCCTTTTGAACCTTCTGAACGGTCACGGCCCGCACGCCGGGGCGCCTGTTCAAGACCCGGTCAACAGTCGCCAAGCTGACACCTGCGACGCGCGCGATGTCATTAACGGTTGGTTTTTTCACCAATTCTAATTTTTGTTTTTGGTCTTCCACGTTTCTTTTAGCCCTCAATCTCCCGTGCCAAGCCCTCGAACAACAACGCAACAGCTTCTGCACCCGGGTCGTTATGTCCGATCAGGTTTTCTTCGGGAACATAGGCTGCGCGGCCTGCCTTGGCACGGTGAATATTTGCGGTTTTATCAGCACCTTCGCGTGCGGCCTTTGCGGCTTGAACCAGCCCGGAAGGCAGCGCCGCAAGCGCAGGTGCCAGAGCATCAATCATTGTCCGGTCACCAACTTTGGCACCACCCACCTGGCTGACCCTGTTCAGACCTTCAACCAAAGACTTTGCTATTGACGCGCCACTGGCACAGGCGTCGCCTGCCGCATTGAAGAAGATTGCAAGGATCACACCGGACGAGCCCCCCATGGTCTGGCTCAGTTCATTGCCCAGCGCGGGAAACAACTGCGTCAGGTCCGCAAGCGGCATCCGATCCAGGCTGCCTTGCAGAGATCTGGCCGCTGTCGCCAATGTACTGCCCGTATCTCCATCACCGGACTTGGCGTCCAACTCGTTCAGGTCTTTCTCGGCGCGGATCAGCAGTTCTGCCAAACGCGTGATCGTTTCCTTGGTCGCCGGATTGTTCGAAGGAATCGGATCAATCGGGGTCAATCCATCAGGCAAAGGCGCGACTTGGACGGGCTTTATTGCTTTGACCCCAGGCCAAGCCACCAGTTCGACCGGCTCTTCCAGCGCTGACAAATCACCCGGATCAACCGGTAGGATCGACACAGAAAATCCGTGCATATCCAGCGAAGTCATCATCGGTGCCGGACCGACAATATTTCCCGCGATACCGGTTTCGGACAAGGCGTGCGTCAGAACAGACATCTCAAGAGGCGTCGTAGACCCCAAGTTGTTCACCAGCGCCACGCGGTCACCCGCCCCCACTCGCTGTTGCAGTTTTTCCACGACGGTGGACATTGCGGTCATGGCATTTGCGAACTCCACCTGCTCAACACCCGGCTCGCCATGAATACCCAACCCAAGCTCTGCTTTGCCGGGCGCAATCCTGTCTTCTTTCGGAGAGCCTGGAACGGTACATGTGTCCAGACTCATGCCGATACTGACCACTTTCTCGACAACGCTTTTTGCGGCCCTGGTTACAGTATCCAGATCAGCCCCGCGTTCTGCCAATGCGCCAGCAATTTTGTGCACGAAAAGGGTTCCCGCCACGCCGCGCGGTTGCGGCAGATCAGGCAGGGCGATGTCATCATCGACCACCACCATTTCCACTTTGCGTCCCAATGCGCGGGCGCGCTCGGCCGCCAGTCCAAAATTCAGCCGGTCGCCAGTATAATTCTTGACGATCAGCAGACACCCCGCCTCACCGGTCACTGCCAGAATGCCCGCCAGAACAGCTTCGACCGAGGGGGACGCGAAAACCTCTCCGCATACGGCCGCGGTCAACATACCTGCGCCCACAAACCCTGCATGGGCAGGTTCGTGGCCAGACCCTCCGCCCGAAACAAGGGCTACTTTCGATTTGTCCCAATCCGATCTGTAGACAACCTTGATATGCGGGTAGCCATCCAACCTGGTCAGTGCCCCGCCGGATGATGCAAGAAGACCATCTATAGCCTCGGTTACGAGGGTTTCTTTTTTGTTGAGGAACTGGGCCATGCTTTTGCTCCTTAATTCACACGCGTTCCGGACGCGTCAAAATACAACGGGTTTTGAGGACGGATTTTGATAGTCTTACCTGCAGGGTAATCCTGATGGACATCGATCAACGTCACGACCGGATGGCCATTCAAGTCCAGATGCAACCGGGTCTGGTCGCCCAAGTGTTCCGCACGTATCACACGCGCCTCACTGCCTTCGCCTTTTACGATGTTTTCCGGGCGAAGACCGATCTGCGGGCCTTTGTGATCCCCACCGAACAACTCTGACGGCAGGATATTTATCCGTGGCAAACCCAAACGACTGGCAACATAAACACTGCACGGGTTTTCGTAGATGTCCCTGGGCGTGCCGTACTGAACCAATTTGCCCTCTTCCAGCACTCCTATATGTGTGGCCATCGTCATGGCCTCAATCTGATCATGGGTCACATACAAAAGCGTGGACCCAAGGTCCGCCTGAATTCTTTTGAGTTCGACGCGTAAATCCGCCCGCAACTTTGCATCCAGGGAACTGAGGGGCTCGTCCATCAGGAAAATCTGGGGATCGCGCACCAATGCTCGTCCAATCGAAACACGCTGCATCTCTCCGCCGGACAATTCAGTGGCTTTGTTGTCCAGCTTGTGCGGGATTTGCAGTATTTCCGCGACTTCGTTCACTTTCTGCGTGATCTCATCCTCAGGCGTCTTGAGGATCGGCGACCGAAGTGGGAACGACAGATTCTCGCGCACCGTCATATGCGGGTACAGCGAATATTGCTGGAAAACCATCGCCACATCGCGTTGGGCAGGCGTTTCCAGTCCAACGTCTCGCCCGGCAATGCGTACTGATCCCGTATCCATCTTCTCAAGGCCGGAAATCAGCCGAAGCGTCGTTGTTTTCCCCGCACCTGTCGGACCCAGGAGCACGACGAAAGCGCCATCGGGGATGGTCATCGAGATATCGTCGACAGCCTGAACAGTTCCGAATGCCTTCGAGATGTTCTCCAAAACGACTTCAGCCATCGGTCAGCACCTCATCGTTCAAGGCAGATCTCAGCGCCCGGCCCGTGGACCGCTCAAAAAGGGTCACAGTTGTCGAACGGAACTCTAATCCCACGGTTTCACCCGGCGCGACTGTTTCACCTGCGCCAATGCGGGCCTTCAATTCGCCGTTCGGGCTTTGCAATGTCACGATCTGGGTTGTTCCCAAGTATTCTGCCGCCAGAACCTTGGCCCGGTAATCGCTGTCGTCGGACAACAAAACATGTTCCGGGCGGACTCCAAAGACCAGCTCCCCTTCCGCACCCTCCATCAGTTTCGGGACCGCCTCGTCATGACCGTTCAGCCTGACCATTTCCGAACCGGGTGCCACTTTTCCCTGAAACGGCAGGAAGTTCATCGACGGGGATCCTATGAAATCCGCCACAAACATGGTCGCAGGTTTGTCGTAGATTTCTTGCGGCGTTCCGAATTGTTCAATCACCGCGTTGTTCATGACGACGATCTTGTCACCCATCTGCATGGCTTCAAGCTGATCGTGCGTAACGTAAACCGTTGTCGCTCCCATGCGATCGTGCAGCGCGCGCAATTCTTCAGCCATATGTTCACGAAACTCGGCGTCCAAAGCACCAAGAGGTTCGTCCATCATGAACGCCTTGGGCTCTCGTACGATCGCACGCCCAAGTGCCACGCGCTGCCTGTCGCCACCTGAAAGCCCACCCACCGGGTTATCGAGAATGTCAGTTATCCCCAGAATTCCGGCGACTTCTTCGACTTTGGCAGTAACAGCGGCACGTGACATGCCTTGTGATATCAGTGGATAGCTGATGTTCTTGCGAACGTTCATGTGCGGATACAGCGCGAACATCTGGAAAACGAATGCAATGTCACGCTGTGAGGGCGGCTTTTGGCTGATTTCCTCGCCATCGAGGTAGATTTCGCCGGATGTAGGAAGTTCTAGGCCCGCAATCATCCTGAGCGTTGTCGTCTTTCCACACCCCGACGGTCCAAGCAGCATGAAGAACTCACCGTCCTCAATCGTGAAAGAGCTTTCACGGACAGCCGTGAACTCGCCAAACATCTTCTTTACGTTTTTGACAATAATCTGGGCCATTTCTACTCCGGAAAATGGCTGACGATGATGAACATGACGGTTCCGATCAGCGTGACGATGAAGGAATAGGTGAACGCCCACAGGACAAAGGGCTGCATGAGCATGAAGACACCAACTGCAATCAGGATGGTCGCGACCATCTCCCACGGACCTCGGCGAAGTCGCATCAGTCCTGTCAGAAACTCGCTCATTTGCGTACAGCTCCGAATGTAATCCCGCGCAGCAGGTGTTTGCGCATCAGGATGGTGAAAATCATGACGGGTATCAGGAAGATCGTGGCACCAGCCGCGACCGCGGGCCAATCTAGGCCGCCAATACCGATGATGGTCGGGATGAAGGGGGGCGCTGTCTGCGCATTGGCCGATGTAAGCAAAACGGCGAACGCATATTCATTCCATGCGAAAATCAGGCAGAAGATCGCTGTCGACGCGATACCCGTCGCGGCCTGCGGCAGCACCACTTTGTAGAACGCTTGAAAGCGTGTGTAGCCGTCGATCAGCGCTGCTTCTTCGTACTCCCTGGGGATTTCATCTATGAATCCCTTCAGCAACCACACCGCCAGTGAGATGTTCACACCTGTATAAAGCAGGATCATCCCCAGATGCGTGTCACTAAGTCCAAGATTCCGGAACATCAGGAAGATCGGAATAGCCACAGCAACTGGCGGCATCATCCGCGTACTGAGAATGAAGAACAGAAGATCATCCTTGAGCGGCACCTTGAACCGACTGAACGCATAGGCGGCCAAGGTGCCAAGAAAGATGCTCAGAAACGTGGACCCAAACCCGATTATCACCGAGTTCATGAAGCGTTCACCAAATTTGGAAGGCCCGACGATCACCATGTCATACTGGCGCACGATATCGTCCGCCCAGTTCTGCGGCGGGTTTGCCTCCAGAAAGTCCTGAGTTTGCCGCGTCCGCGTTGTGAACAGGTTGACGTATCCTTCCAGCGTCGGGTCGAATACAACCTTGGGCGGGTAGCTGATGGCATCTGCGGGCGACTTGAAACCGGTCAGCAAAATCCACACCAGCGGGATCATGGTAATCAGTGCATAAGTGATGACGAGAAAACCGGCGATCCACTTGGACCGGTTGGAAGGTTCAGTGACGGAAAAACTGCTCATCTCTGTTTCACCTTGTTCAGGGCCTTGACGTAGATCGACGCAAGGCCAAACACGGTGACGAAAAGGATGATCGCATAGGCCGAGGCATAACCTGTTCGCCACTTCTCAAACGCTTCCCGTTTGAGATTGATCGAAGTGAGTTCCGTAACAGACCCCGGCCCACCGCCGGTCAGTTGAACCACCAGGTCAAACATTTTGAAGTTCTCGATTCCCCGAAACAGCACCGCCAGCATCAGGAACGGCAGCACCATCGGGATCGTAATCGTAAAGAACTGCCGCAGCTTGCTGGCCCGGTCGATCTCGGCAGCCTCGTAAATATAGTCGGGAATGCTGCGCAGCCCGGCCAGGCAAATCAGCATCACAAACGGCGTCCACATCCATGTGTCGACGATCACGATGGCCCAGGGTGCCAACGTCACCGAACCCAGCATCTCAAAGCTCGACGGTTCCTTGCCGGTGAACCAGGACACGATGTAGTTGAACAGGCCGATTTGCGGCTGATACAGGAATTTCCAAAAGTTGCCGACGACAGCCGGGGACAGCATCATCGGCAACACGATGATCGTGGTCCACAGGTCGTTTCCCTTGAACTTCTTGTTGATCAACCATGCCAAGGTGAACCCGATCAGAACCTGGAAAAAGATCGTCCAGAACAGAAAATGCGCAGTTGCCTGCATATTCAGCCAGGTATCGGAATCCGTCAGGATACGCTCGTAGTTCCTAAACCCGACATCCTTGACCTCGCGCCCGATCCGGTTCGCCTTGTAGTTCGTAAAGCTAAGCTGGATCGTCCAGATCAACGGAAAGATGTTGATTGCAAGCAGCAGGAAGATCGTTGGTGAAATGAATATCCAGGCGATCGCTCGATCGGATAGCCCCCTGATTTTGCGCGCAACTCGCGTGGGCGTTGCCTGCGCAACGCGATCTATGGTCCTGTCAGACATTTCTTTGCCAGTTCTTGTCGGTTTCGGACGCACGGGTCATGGTGGAACGGGCCGAAACCCGCTCCTGCCCTGTTTCCGGATTAAAGCTTGCCTTCGTCTTCGAAGACTTCGGTCCAATCCTCGATCAAAAGATCAAGCGCTTCCTGCGCGGTGCCCTGGTCGGCGACCACGTAGTCATGGATGCGTTTCTGCATTGCCAACAGCAGTTCCGCATAGGCAGGCTCCTGCCAGAAGTCCTGCACGCCTGCCATGGCTTCCAGGAAGTCACCGGCGAAGGGCTGGCTGTCCACGAAACCGGGGTCTTCCAACACTGAATTATGCGCTGAATAGCCGCCCAGCTCCCACCACTTGGCCTGAACTTCAGGTTGCGCGAACCACTTGATGTATTCAAGCGCGGCATCCTGTTTGTCAGAGTAACTGACAACAGAGATCCCCTGCCCGCCCAGCGTCGAACCTGCCTGATTTTGCGGCGGGTTCACAAAGAAGTCGATCTTGTCGCCACCGGTGTTCGGATCGGCATAAAGACCCGGGAAGAACGCAAACCAGTTCATGGCCATGGCGACCTGACCTGACTTAAAGGCGTCCAGGCTTTCACCCATGTAAGAGTTGGTATAACCCGGAGGTGTCGCCGTCTTGTAGAACTCTTTGTAGAATTCCAGAGCTTCGACAGCTTCAGAAGAGTTTACCGCACCTTCCATGTCATAGGAGCCTGGCGTGTTTTCATACTTGAATCCCCACGGGTAAAGAGCACTCGTCACGCCCATCGTTATCCCTTCCGAGCCGCGCTCGGTAAAGATCGCAGCGCCGTACACGGTTTTTCCGTCGATCTCGCGCCCCTGGAAAAACTGCGCAATCTGCAACAGCTCGTTCTGGGATTCCGGTTCGCGCAAATCTTGACCGGTTGCCTCTTTGTAAGCGGCTTGGATATTGGGGTCTTCGAACCAGTCCTTGCGATAGAACCAACCGTTCGCATCACCCATGGCAGGCAGCGCATAGTAATTTGGCGTGCCCTTTGGCCACGTCGAATAAGCGTACACAGTTGCCGGCGCGAAATCATCCATACTGATACCTTCGGCATCGAAGAAGTCATTCAGCATTACATAGTGACCGTTCTCAGCTCCGCCGCCGATCCATTGGCTGTCGCCGATCAGCAGGTCGCAAAGCTTCCCGCCGGAGTTCAGCTCATTCAGCATCCGGTCCGCAAAGTTCGGCCAGGGTACGAACTCGAAATTCATTGCATGGCCAGACTCGGCCTCGAATTCCTTGGAAAGCTCAACCAGCGCGTTGGCCGGGTCCCACGCCGCCCAACACAGTGTCAGGTCTTCAGCATTTGCCTTGGTAGAAAGAGTAGTAGCGGCAAGGACTATTGCGCTGGCAGACGCCAGTTTTGAGTAAGTCATCCATTCCTCCCTTTTTAACGCCGTCAATCGAGGATGTGCGAATCGCGGCATACTTCAAAGGCTATTTGAGGTACGCACCTCAAGTCTAGATAATTTTGAGGTTCGTACCTCAAACCGCCCTAAATCACTTTAATTAATTCTATTATTTATCTGTTTTTAATCACTTTATAAATAATCATCTCCCTTTGCACACTTTCCGACAATCCACGGAAAAAACCGGTAATCTAAAAGCAATTCTTGGAAACTGACCTGCCGGAAGCTTTGGGTCGCCAGATCTCACAGGCCCCGCATTGCATAATTTCCGGCTTGCCGCTTCCGCCCGGGCACCTGAAAATCGAGGGCCCAAAAGATGCAAGACAAGCCACATTCGACTGTTCACGACGGACCGGAAACCAACGCATGAACGGACTCACCATTGTCAGAATAAGTCGTTACCCCATCAAGGGTCTGAGTCCGGAGCCACTGAACACAGTACTTCTGAGCGCTGGCGAGGGTATTCCTGGTGACCGCCTTTTCGGCTTTGCTCGCTACAATTCCGGCTTTGATCCAACTGCCCCCAAGCCACTTCCCAAAGACCGCTTTGTTGTGTTGCTGAAAGAAGCCGGACTAGCCGGCCTCAAGTCACGTTTCGACGCCGCAACTCGGCAGTTGGAAATTGATGTGGACGGCAGCACCCACTACTTCAACATGAGTGAACCCCAGGGAGAAACAGACGCCGCCAGACTCCTTTACGATACGCTGGGCCTACAGGATCCTGAACCGCCAAGATTCGTGTCTTCGCACCCACATCGTTTCACTGATGTTTCAGTCGTTTCACCGAAGATGATGAATGCGATATCGGTTCTCAATTTAAGCTCTGTTGATGCGTTAAGCAGAAAGCTGGGCACAGACATCCACCCGGCCAGATTTCGGGCGAATATTGAAATTGATGGATTACCTCCGTTTTCTGAGCTGGACGCTGTCGGTTCCACCTTTGTTTTCGGCAATGTCAGGCTGCGAATACTTTCGCGGACGAAGAGATGCGCCGCTACCGAAGTGAATCCTGAGACGGCCCAACGAGACTTGAAAATCCCGTTCATACTTCGAAAGCACCTGGGCCATATGGATATGGGTGTTTACGTTGAGGTGCTGGATGGCGGCACCCTTTCTGTGGGCCAAAATGGGAAACGCTTGCAGAAATGAGCGGCCCAATTGATCAGACACTCACAATGGACCAGGGCTTTAACAGTATTCACTGAGCGCGATCAGAATAATCTCTGCACGAGAATAGGCCGCGTAACCGGCTGGAATTACGTCATGAATCCGGATCAGGAAACGGAAGAAACGTGAGATGGGTATGAGTGACGGTGCTGTCAGACGAATTCGAACCAGTCTCTATTAGGCCAGTGACGCTGTCCTTTATCCAGCGCCAAGTTCGCGCCACTCGGCAAGAGCGGCGCTGCGTTTCAACTTGAAGGTTTCTCGGCTGGTCAGCGATCTTTCCTGGTTGAAGTGGTTGTTGAGCCACCTTCCTGTCTGTTGTATTTCGATCGCGCCCAGCTCTCTGAGCGCGGCTCTGTATGAGGCGAAGCGATCCGTGACGACGTTTTCCGATTTACCATGTCGTTTCATCAATTTCCTGAGGAATTTCAACGCGGTCTGATTGTTTCGGCGTTTGGTGACTACGGCTTCCAGCACCTCACCTTCGTGATCAACAGCCCGCCAAAGATAATGCCGCTTACCATTTACCTTCACGAAAACCTCGTCAACGTGCCACTGCCATTTGGAGAACGAGCGCAGCTGCTGAACACGCTTCCGCCTTATCTCAGCAGAAACATCGGGCCAAACCTGTTTCACCAATATCGTACAGTTTCGTGGCTCACGTCGATGCCTCGCTCGTGCAACAGATCTTCGACATTCCGAAGCGAGAGCGGGAAACGGATGTACAGCATCACCGCAAGGCGGATGACCTCGGGACTGGTTTTGAAGTATTTGAAAGAGGCGGGTTTGGTCATCCCTAAACGCTACGCAACCGCCCTGCCCCGCTCAAGCAAAGCTCTTCTGACAAGACCATCGCTATCTTTGGATCACCGAATTACGTGAACCGAACAACTGGCATGATGCACAACTCTGTTCGCAGTGGAACCTAGAAAAATATCCTCGAATCCCGGCTTGTGCGAAGCCAAGACTATGCAATCAACGTCGATCTGATTTGCGAAGTCGACAATAGCCCTACCCGCATGCCCGGAGATGAGCTGTACCTTCGCGCCTGGAATTTCAGAGGCAGTCTGATGCAGGTTTTCCAATATCTCATGCCGCGTATGTGCAAGCACTTCGCTTGGAATCTGAGACCATACATATGCCGGAATGGGCTCTTGGACGTGTACAACGGTGAAAACAGCGTCCGTATCAGCCAATTGGCGCGCCGTCTCAAACGACGCTTGTGTGTCGTGTTCTTGGTCCAGAGCAACCGGGATCAGGATATTCTTGTACATTTGACCTCCTATCTACTGCTCCGATGACTTCAATTTGGTTACTCGGCAGCAGGAAACCTACACAGGCTCAGACTTTGAAGATTTCCCCGCGCTCTTTGTAGCGGCTACAACATCATCAACTGTTTTCTTAACAGCTTCAGCTTCGGTTTCAGCGACATAAGATGCACAACGGGACACGGTTTCGAACCACTCCTGCGCGTCAGCAACCAACCGCTCAGCCGAATGGCGCTGCCATTCCGCCATGCTCTGAAGGGCTTTCAATGGATCGGACGGGTTCGCGGAAGACACATTGCGTGCAGCTTTTAGAGCCGTCCGGACTGCCTCATGACGCCCTTCGAACCAATGCTGCGCAAAGGCCTCTGTTTCTTCGAGCAGTTTTTCTTGTGCATCCCAAAATTGTTCGATCTGGGCACCGAAGGCCGGATTGCCGGACATGGGCGGCTGCATTTGCTTGAAAGCATCCAAAAGTGAGGTCGGGCTATTTGTGTTAGATTTCGTTGTCGGCATCGAAAGCTCTTCCTCATTTTCTGAATGAGTTATTGTGCCAAGTGCGGCGCGCTTTCGCCTTAATACAGATCAATATCCCTTTTTAGGTATCTTTGGCCTAAGCTGCGACGGGACACTCGCATTCTTTCCGTCATCGGTTCCTAGCAGGCAGGGTTGGGGTTAGAGTAGTTTAGACAAGAACTTAACGCTTGGTTTTCTATGCACATTGCCGGCTTTCTGATTACCCTTGGTGTCCTCTTCCTTGCCGGATTGGCGGCCGACCAACTTGGCCGGGCCACGCATCTTCCTCGTGTTACAACCTTACTCTTCCTCGGTCTGATCGCAGGGAACGCTGGAATGGGGTTAATCCCCATCGACTTTGCAATGTGGTTCGACGAGATATCCATTGTGGCCTTGACGATGGTCGCGTTCCTTCTTGGAGGATCTTTGACCCGCGAGAACCTGGTTCGGCATGGTCGAGCCATTCTGACGATTTCGATTTCAATCGTGGTTGCAACCCTTGTTATTGTGTCTGCTGGACTGGCCGCGATTGGCGTACCGTTCGGGTTGGCGTTGGTGCTGGCGGCAATTGCCACGGCTACAGCTCCGGCCGCTATGACAGACGTGATCAAACAATCCGGGGTGTCCAGCAGCTTCACTGAGACATTAAAAGGCGTAGTCGCAATAGATGACGCTTGGGGTCTGATCGTTTTCAGCATCGCCTTGGTTCTGGCCGGTCATTCGGACGGTTGGGCCACCGTCACGACCACAGCGATGTGGGACTTCGGAGGGGCGATACTGTTGGGTTTCGCTCTAGGCACGCCATCCGCTTACCTGACCGGCCGCTTAAACCCGGGAGAGCCAATGCAGGCAGAAGCAGTGGGCATAGTCTTTCTTACAGCGGGCCTCGCGCTTTGGCTGGAGGTTTCATTCTTGGTAGCAGGCATGGTTGCGGGCGCAGTTATCGGGAATCTTGCCCGCCATCACAACCGTGCTTTTCATGAGATCGAGCACATTCAGTGGCCATTCATGATCCTGTTCTTCCTGTTGGCTGGCGCCACATTGGATATCGAAGCCTTCGGCTTGATGGGCTGGGCTGGTGCTCTTTTCCTGATCTTGCGCGCCGTTGCCCGCCTTGTCGGGGGTTATTGCGGAGCGAGACTGGGCGGCCTGCCTCGCCGTCAGACCCACTGGTACGGTCCCGCTTTGTTGCCACAAGCTGGTGTCGCGGTAGGAATGGCACTCGTTGCCGGAGAGCAATTTCCGAATTGGGCCGCGTCCATCATGGCCTTTACTCTAGCCAGCACTGTGGCCTTCGAAGTGTTGGGGCCGCCACTGACTCTCATGTCAATCAGACGCACGGCTGATACGGATTAGTAAATCGGCCTGTGACTAGTCAGTCTGGATCGATTCCAAAAAGGCGAGCAAATTCGCCAACGGCAGGCCTACCATTATCCGTTGCCCATTGGGCAAAGCCACCGCGATTTGTTGGTCTGTCTCAAACACCGCGCCAAAGATTGGCATTTCGCCACCATGGGCGAGCAATTGTGAACGACCATCAATCTGTTCAGCTATGCGATCTATTGGATACACACCGTCGTTTTGGCCCGCCAACTTGGTGAGGTCGGACGTTCGAATAGCCAGCATTTCCGCCATTGGCCCGTCTCCGGTCGCTTCGAAACCGTGACATTGCCAGCAATACGTCCGATACAAATCACGTCCCTCATCGACGCTGACGTCCTGCGCCAGAACGGGTCCCGTGACGAACAGTGCCAGTAAAATCCCGCTAACAATCTGCATATGCTCCTCCAATTTACTGCCCCGGATGCAGATCTATTTAAACCGCATCCTTAAGAAACTTCTTTGACCTTGCTCATGTTGCACGCTTCAGCACGAAGATTGGTTTTTCGGTCGAATGGCGCTTGAGCGCGCGCCAAGTCCAATCCAGGAGGCCTCCAACTACGCCACTTCGTCATTGACCTCACCCCCCTTGCGCCCTGGCGGCAGTCCTTCCAGTGCGTTCAAATGCCAACGAATTCGCCAGAGGTGATGCGACACGCGATGCTACCATCTGAGAGCATCCAGTCGAGCCCAAGGTTGGTAACAGGTTCCAGAGTATTCAGAAAAGCATTCTACCCTAAATCTCAAACCGCCTCACATGTTTGCTTTGCCTTTGAGTCCGAAGGCAAACGACAGTTGGTAGGGATTCAGCCTCGCAGACCGGCGACCGCGAGTTGATTGACATAGATCAAAGCACCAACAGGAATCACATAGTGAAATACGAATGTTTTAGCGTGTTCTACGTTCACCGGTCTGTCCCCAAGCAAACACAAAGGTGAACGGAATTCTTAAGGAGTGGAAGTTCCACCCACCGGGGGCTCGGCAGAAGTGGTGGCGAGCCCCCAGTTAGTTTATTGGCGCACAATGCGCCCAGACGTTGAGACACAAGGCGTTCGGTGGAGCTTTGACCATCGGATTGAGCCGCTCCGCCAATCGCGGACAAAACCGAGAAGGACGCCACCGACGACGTTCTGAATGGGCAGTTGGTGGAAATCGCTTATGAACTCTGTTGATCCAAACGAACAGAAACTCAGACGAGCCCTTACTACCCCGTTGCTCACGCTTTATGGCCTTGGGGTAACGGTCGGAGCGGGCATTTACGTTTTAGTCGGCGCAACAGCAGACATTGCCGGACCGTTTGCGGCGTTTTCGTTCGTTGTAGCCGCGCTTGTCGTATCACTCACCGCGCTTTCGTATGCAGAACTCGCAACACAATTTCCTGTCAGCGCAGGTGAAGCCGCCTATGTTGAGGCGGGATTTCAGAAGAGATGGATGGCGGTTTTCGTCGGGCTCGCGGTCGCAGCTTCGGGGATTATCTCGGCCTCTGCTGTTGCAATTGGCGCAGCGTCATACCTGCACGCTTTAACCGGATTTGCGATCCCTGTTTTGACCATCAGCGTCGTTTTGATTATGGGTCTAATCGCGCTTTGGGGGATCACTGAGTCGGTCTTCGTTGCGGCTGTCATTACAATCATCGAGATCGCAGGCCTTCTCTTTGTGATTGGCTGGGGTATGTCGATTCAAGATCCGCAGGGATACGGGATCAGTTCAATGCTTCCCCCGCTTGAACTCGACGCGTGGAGAGGCATTTTCGCGGCATCACTCCTCGCCTTCTTTGCATTTGTTGGCTTCGAGGACATGGCCAATGTCGCGGAAGAGGTTAAAGACCCCGTGCGCACCATCCCAAAAGCGATTATGCTAACACTCGTTCTGGCAACCGTGTTGTATCTTGGAACCTCAATGACGGTTCTACTTGTTGTTCCGATCGATGTTCTTTCGACGTCCGCAGCACCCCTCGCGCTTGTGTTTTCAAACGCCCCCGAGGTGATTAAACAGGGCTTTTCCGCAGTCGCGATTTTGGCGACAGTCAATGGAGTACTTATCCAGATGATCATGGCCTCGCGGGTGATCTACGGACTAGCAGACCGTGACCATTTGCCGAAGGTTCTGGCGATAGTGCCTAAAGCAACGCAGACACCCGTTGTTGCTACTTTGTTGGTCGTGGCAATCATCGTTCTGCTGACCCAAACTGTGCCGATTGGGACTCTGGCAGAGCGCACATCCCAGATCGTTCTGGGCGTCTTTGTGCTCGTTAACATTTCGCTGATCCAGCTGAAGATGCAGCCGGACGAGGCCGCCAAGCATTTCCGCGTTCCTATTGTGGTACCGATCCTTGGGGTGATCACCAGTGCATTGCTTTTCGGATCTGGATTTCTCTAACTAGACGAAACAACCCAAACGCCTCAACGAGCTGCCATGGCATATGACGACTGACCAAACTTCCATAGGATCAAAACTTTCGGCCTGGTGGCATAGAACGTTTGTGGATCTGGTTCAGCAGCTGCAATGGTCCTATCTGCCGCCATTGATGGTCTATTTTGCGGCCGGCGTGTCCGGGCTGACCTCAGTCGTTGGCGCTTTTTTCCTAAAAGACTATCTGGATTTATCCGCCTCTTTCGTTGCAGGGCTCGCATTTTGGGCCGGTATCCCTTGGATACTCAAAATGCCGCTTGGCCATGTCGTGGACCTGTTCTGGCGCTGGAAGTCCCTGCTGATCGTGTTCGGCGCATCCCTGATTACGTTGTCTCTGCTCTTAATGTATGGGCTTGTGACCGCGCCTGCGCAAATGGCATCCACTATGCCACTGGAAGAGTGGTATGTCGTCGCGTTGCTGTTGGCGCCTTCGGGCTATGCCATTCAGGACGTAGTTGCTGACGCCATGACCGTTGAGGCGGTCCCAAAGGTTGACCAGCACGGCCTACCCTTTACGCCTGAAGAAGCCCGTGCACAGCACACAACAATGCAAACCTTGGGCAGAGTCTCGATCATTTCCGGGTTTGCGGCGGTTGCGGCTGTAAACATCTGGATATTCTCTGGAACCGAAGAACTGCAAAAACCCGAACGCCTTGCGCTTTATGGCCAAGTGTACCTGATAGCACTGGCCATACCCTTGTTGTCGGTCAGCGGAGTCGTTCTTCACAGCTTGATCCAGCGTCAACTTGCCAAGCGAGGTCACCCGCCCCACACACCGGGTGAAGTCACGGAAGTCAAATGGTCCATATTGCTCGGCGGTCTCGCATTCGTTGTGCTTAGCATCGTGCTGGGGACCGCAGATTTCGAATTTGCGCAAGAGATTGTTTTTGCGGTTTCCCTGACTGTGATCCTGTACCTAATGTCGCGTCTACTGAAAGAGCTGGAACCAGCCCAAGCCAAAGCCTTGATCGGGACAGCGACAATCATTTTTGTATTCCGTGCCGTTCCTCTGCCGGGACCAGGCCTGACTTGGTTTGAAATCGATGAATTGGGGTTCGATGAACAGTTCCTGGCAATCCTGGCTTTGTTGACTTCGCTACTGGCGTTGCTGGGGTTGATTGTTCTCCGACCGTTTATGGCCAATCGTTCGATTGCGCATGTGGTCGTATTGCTGACAATCGCTGCGGGCGTTCTAGCCCTGCCCAACCTTGCCCTCTACTACGGCGTGCATGAATGGACAGCCGCGCGTACCGGCGGAGTTGTCGACGCAAGGTTCATTGCCATTCTTGATACAGCCGTTGAATCGCCGCTTGGGCAGATTGCCATGGTCCCCATGTTGGCTTGGATCGCCCGCAATGCACCCGTTCAGTTGAAAGCGACCTTTTTTGCGGTAGTGGCATCGTTCACAAACATGGCATTGTCGGCCAGCAGCCTCAGCACCAAGTACCTCAACCAGACGTACGTAATCACGCGCGCTGTCACCAACCCTGAGACCGGTGAGGTCACGTCGACTGCAGACTACAGTCAGCTTGGGTACTTGCTGATCTCCGTGGCCCTAATCTCAGTGATCGTTCCACTGGCCACAGTGTTCTTTGTTCAAAACTCACGCTTCCGAACGAGCGAATGATCACTGGCTTTCTACCTCTCCAAGCAGAGCTCTGAGATGTGAGACCGGGACGCCGATGTTTGAGCCTCCGAACTCGGGCAGGATCGCAGCATTGATGGCAACGACTTCACCCCGCCGATTCAATGCAGGGCCCCCGCTCCCACCGGTCGTGGTCTCGGCATCATAAACGATGGCGCTCCCACTTATCCGCGCAACGATCCCTCTGCTTGCCAACGGGTGTATCTTGCTTTGTGTAGAAAGCCGGGACGCTATCGACCAGAAGTTCAACGTTCCTTCTGCTTCCAATTCCTCTAAAAAGCCTGGCCCAGCCTGCGCGATCAAAGCTTTCAAACCCGTTGGATATCCCAACAGGTAAAGCTCTTCGCCGACGCGCGATGCGGCATCCGCCAACGGAATTCCGAGGCCCTGAACGCGGCTTGGCTCAACTGCCAAAATCGCCAAGTCTGCCACGTCACTGAACCTGACCAAACGCGCCTCTATTGGTTCGGTCTGATCAGGCAAATAGGCCAGCAGCCTCAACATTTCAGGCTCGAGACCAGCGTCGTTCAACGCCTTCTCTCGATCCCCTGAGGTCCAAGGCAACGCAACATGACGGTTGGTGACCATCAATGAGCCCCCTTCAATCAGAAACCCGGTTCCGGTGAACTGAAATTCCGCAGGTTCGCCGGTCCCGTCCGGTTCGATCCAAGGCTGGCCAAACGGGGTTTTCAGGTTTTCTTCCTTCGGCCCCAGCACGTGCCGCAAAATCTTCCCGCTTTCCACGTGGCGCAACCCATAAGCCCCCTGAAGGAAAGCGACGGATCGAGTGGAGGCAGCGATCACCCGCGTGGGTGCCCCTGCCCGTTGCTCCAAGGTTCCAAGACGCTGCTCGGTCGACAAAACCTGGTTCTCAAAAGCGTCACGCAACGAAGCCAAGTCATCAGGCGTAAGTGCATCTTCTCTCGTCTGGGCGAGCAGAAACGCGACCGCTTCGATCTTGCGGGACTCCTGTTCGATACTATCCGCCAAGCGCTGGTCGTTTTGATAAAGCAGGTACCCAAACCCCGCGATCACAAAAAGCGTGGCAAGAACTGTGATCCTGAACAGTACCGTGGTTTGAGACGCAAGACGCCGCCCGCTATCGCGCAGGGCACCAGACATCTTTTTAGCGAAAGGTCGACGGCTCGTTCGGGTGTAAGCATATGCGTCACTGAGGATATCTTCGACTGTGTGATGTGCGGGAAATGAGTGGTCGCACAATCTGTATCGAGACATTGGGCCCTTTGCGCCGAACTCGATCATGTCGCCATGCCTCAGAGACGCCGATGAGGCATTTTGCCCGTTTACCCATACATTGCGCCCTGCTGACGCGGTTATCGTGTAACCTTCGTCAGCCCAATGTAGGGTGGCAATATCGTTATCATGGGGAGGCAGGTCATCCCTAGGTCGAAGGCTTAGCACCCTTCCACCGTCAACTGAAACAGTTAGGGTTTTATCGAAAAGCCAGTTCACGTTTCCGCGCGATGGACCTGTCAGGCTCTCCAGAAAGGCCCGTACCTCACCTTCACCACCATTCCCTGAGGGTGTCATGCCGCTCTCTTCTGGTTTTCGCATTGTGGTCCCCTATCCAAACACGTGAGAGCATTCTACCACGCTGCTTCACCAAACCCATGGTTGTCGCGAGTGTTAAAAAACTAATATATACAATAACTTAAGAATTGCCCTCGGATTTAACCAAAGAAAACTATCAGTCCGCAGCTCGAAGAAGGCCGATCCATGATCGACCCTCTGCTTTAGCATTTTCAAGCACCGTATCGCGCCAACAGACCGTCTTTTTCGACGATACCTTGATCTTTCGGCTTGGATCGTGTGGCTCAGTCTTCGGCATTTCGATATGCAGAACGCCTTTGTCGAATGTTGCTGAAATCTTATCGATTTCCACTGCGTCTGGCAGCGGCATGGCTCTGGAAGAGCTCCCATAGCTTCTTTCGCTGACACGCAGATCGCCCGTATCATCATGCGCAATACTCTTCTGACCGCGCAGGATTAGCCTGCGATCCTTGATTTCAATTTCCACATCATCCTCTTCGAGCCCAGGCAATTCAGCCGTCAGGACAATCGCAGAATCCATTTCTTGGACATCGATTCCATCGGCCTAAAAGCTGCTTTCGCGTCAGGTCGAGAAGAAGCGTGCGACTATCTCAATGAAATGCTTATGCGAACAGGTTTTGAACCAAATGCGACAGCGTTGATCGCAGGCGAGGTGAGGCCCGAAAACTACGGATACTTTGAGAGGGAGATTCTAAAACACGTCGTCTTGCTCGGTCAAAATTTCGACCCACGAGATGGTGCACGGGAACTTACAGACTAGGACGAGCTGACGTCAATTGTGATAGATTTCCTAAGCGGAAACGGTCGGGAAAACCGGCATCAATCTCAAGTGAGCCCCCAAAAACAACTGGCTGCTCCCGTATTACCCGATGAACTCTAATAGCTATGGCTCCCAGAAAGTCACAGTCGCCCGTTCACTTCATCAGTGTCCGAAAAGCACTGGCAACCTTGTCTGCTCCAACATTGCTTGCGTCGTTCCCCCAAATACCGACTGACGCAAATGGGAATGCCCGTAAGCGCCCATAATAACGAGGTCGGCCCCCAATTCTCGTGCGCGTTCCTGAATGCAATGTTCTATTGAATTCCCGCCGCGCGGGAACTGCGAGACGGTCACGGTGCAACCGTGATGGCTGAGCCATCCAGCTAGGTCAGTTCCGGGCACTTGACCTTCTACGTCATCAGGCGTCGGCAAATCAAAACACCCAATCACAACTTCGTTGGCCGCCAGAAGAATGGGTAAAGCTAAATGCGCAGCCCTAGACGCAGGCAGGCTATCATTCCATGCTAAAAAAATGCAGTCGCGTTGGGCAAACGGATCTCCATTGACCATCAGGGCGACCGGTGAATGAAACAATACTCCGTACGCGATCTTATGGAATAGATCGGGGTCCTTTCGCAATTCAGCGTCTAGAAAGGCGATATCTGAACTATTGGCTTCGCCTGCCACAAGATGCTGTAACTCTGTTCCAGATCCCATAAAGGCATTTACATTTGCAGATACGCCCTGCCCGACCAAAAGCGCTTCAACTTCTGTGGCGCGGGACTTCAAGGCGGCATTTTTTCCGTAAAGAACATCCAACCAGTTTGAAGGAAGACCCGTCTCAACGAACCTGTCTGATCCATACTTTAGGTAAGGCAGGTTGGGCAAGTCCGCGATCAACACGCAATTCAAGTGACTGTTCTGGTTACGGGCAGTTTCAGCGCATTCCAAAATCGACGCGTCGTCAGTATCAACTCCTACATAATAGGCCACTGTTCTGTGTTGCATTCCCGACCTCCTTCCGGGATTTCAATTCGCCCAAGAGTCGCGCGCACGGGTTTAACCAACGAAGAGACAATGTTGTTGCTCGCTCTTCTTAGTTCGGCAGCATGAAGAACTCTTCCAGCACAATCTTGCCTTCCGCCACCGAATACACTGCGATCTCGCGCAGGGTCATACGCTCACCCGTAGCCTTCTGAATCACTTCAGCTCTGAAGCGGACTCCAAAGCGGTTGGGTGGGTGGACGTAGGGGCCATCCACTTCTAGTTCTTGGATTTCATGCGACGCCAACCAATCCTCTCTTTTTCCCTTGATGGCTTCTCGCCCCTTTGAAACGCGGAATTGTCGAACTGGAGGCACGACAGCCTCTATCGACTGTGCGTTTTCGGCATACATTTCATCAACACTTCCAAGGCCCCTGCGCTCACGCATGGCCTGAACGAAGGACCTACCGATTTCAATCAACTCTTCCATGAATCCCCCCATATTTACCATTGACTGTACCACTTCTTGCCCGCTCAAATCTTGACAAGGATCAATAAGCATATTGATGGATTCTCGCTGGACTCTCAGCAACCGTTCGTTTCACGTGCATCAGAGACCGGTCGCCAGCCCGAACCGGACATTCAAACTCATTCTTCGCGAGGTGCTTAAGCGCGCGTGACCTCCCACTAACCGCTTTTGCTGGAACCGGACGTTAGTTTTATCAGGACCGGCGTCCGGGTTGCGGACTTTTCTGCCCTTCGCCTGGCGGCGAGTTTGCGTTCCAAGTATAACACCTCTGAATAGGAGGTCATATTCAACTTTGGGAAAGAGCATCACAACACATTTCTGGGAATACCGCAAAAATGCACATTTCCGCGGACTTTTGTGGCGTTGCCCATGACCCTTTAGGCTCGCAGCCGCCATCGGAGCATCCGCAGCATCTTGCAACTAGGCCCGGACCGCCTCGATGAGGACGGCCCAGAGCCGACATCCAACCTAATGCCTTGGTGCTGCAGTCGCAGCCCACAAAGCCGCCGTTCGCTGCACCTGCTCGATTTCGGCCATGGCCGAGGTCTTGAGTGCGGGGCATAGCTACCGTTGATCAATCCTTGCTGTTGCCGGTCACTGCTGTCATCTAGACACCTTGCGGCGATTTTGGTCGAACGATGATCAGTCTGGGGGATCGAGTTACCTCAGAATTCTCAATGCAGAGTGAATCCGTCTCCTTCGCGATACAGGAAGTCACGTGGATTTGTTATCGTGGCACACGGTCTACAGCGACCGCATGCTAGATATTGGATTCAGCTTAAGCCGTTAGTGAAGTTACTGTTTTTCCCGTGAGACAAATTCATGAACGTTGCCATTCGGGTCTGCAAAGAATCCGATATACTCACCCTACGGCATCTTGGTTGGTTCTGATACAACCCGAGCGCCCCTATCCACGATCGCTGTATATGCTTCATCCAATTATACGTCAGTATCGAAGTAGAATCCTGGCCCGACACCAGAACCTGTTCGAGTGCTGTCAAAATCTCTGTCTCCGAGAATTTTCAACATGCCGGATCGGCTGACCAAACCAAGGTTTGTTGGTGTCGAGACGAAATTGGCGAACTCACCTTGCTCAAAGGTGATTTCAAGCTTCAACACATCTCGATAGAAGGCGAGCATTTCCGGGTAGTTAAGGGGAACAAAGCGTGCGGCAAAGTCAGGACCCATTTCCCCGTTGCATCCGCTGCACCAACAAGCGCAACTATTTAGAATTAACTGCTTTGGCTCGAACCTCAGGAACGCCAGGGACGTAGATTCCGATACTTTCTGTTGTTCCCGCTCACACATTTAGTACCGTTCATTGGCGGGTTCGGATCTCAGGCGCTGAGAAAGCAGCTTTCGTTCCATCAGTGTCAGCAGGCTCGACTGCAACCAGGCAGGAATGTGCTGCAGGCCCTTGTGCCAGTTCAGAAGTGCCGCGATCTTGTGTGACAGCGTTCGGATTGCCATGGCGGCACATAAGTGTACCGTTGTCTTGTTGGATCGCGTCCAGCCATGCACCGGTACTCATTTGAACAACACCTGGCTGCAGGCCGGGTTCCACTACTACAGTAACCAGGCAAGCGCCGCGGGCGTTGTAGACTCGTGCACAATCGCCCGAAGATACGCCGACTTTGGCGGCATCGTCTGGACGAATTCTAAGGGGGGTTCGCCCGTTAACCTTGGCGGAACGGCTGACACGACCATGGTCAAGCTGAGAATGCAGCTTGTCGGCCGGTTGGTTGGATATCAGGTGGAACGGGAAGTCGTCCGTTGCTTGCCCAAGCCATTCGACCGGTTCGTACCAGGCTGGATGTGGTCGGATCTTTGAATCCGCAAAGGATTCGATCGTCTTTGATGTGATCTCGATCTTGCCGCTGGGTGTCCGCAAGGGGTTGGACTCCGGATCGTTTCGGAAATCCGTGAAGGCATCCGACGGATCTGTGGGCATTTCGGTCTCGTGCCAACCAGCTAAATTAAAGCTTTCATAATCCGGTAAGTTCACGCCGCCACGCGCAGCTTGGGCGCGACTTTCCTCATAGATCCATTCCAACCAACTGGTCGCATCTCGGTTTTCTGTGAATGCGCTTTCAACGCCCAGCTCCCGGCCGATGCCACGCAGGATGTCGTGGTCATTGCGGGCCTGCCCAACAGGGGGAATCACGACCTTCATCGCGACGATAAAACGATCCCGTGGTGTGATCATGATATCGTCACGTTCCAGCGGGGTAGTACAGGGAAGTACGATATCGGCACGTTTGGCAAGGGCGTTCCAGCAGTAATCCTGGACGATTATAGTCTCTGGTTTCTGCCAGGCTGCCGACAATCGTGTTAGATCTTGATGGTGATGAAACGGATTACCCCCTGCCCAATACACCAGGCGAATATCGGGGTATTGATGCACTTCACCATTGAAACGGTATTCGGTGCCCGGGTTTAGCAACATGTCGGAAATCCGGGCGACGGGAATGAATGTGTCCACCGGGTTCTTCAACTGCGGAAGCGATGCGTAGCGCACGCGATGACGCTCGATCCCTACTGAATTTGCTGCGCCGTAGCCGTAGGCAATACCTCGTCCCGGCAATCCGATTTGGCCAAGCATAGCGGCCAGAGTCGTCGCCATCCAGAACGATTGTTCACCATTCTCTTGGCGTGTCAAAGCCCAACTGACGGAAATCATCGTGCGTGACTTCGCCATTTGTTTGGCAAGCGCCTGTATCCGGTACTTGGGGACACCAGAAACACTGGCTGCCCAGTCGGCTGTTTTGACAATACCATCCATCTCGCCGGTCAGGTAAGCGGCGAACTGGTCGTAGCCGTGGGTATAGCGCTGCAGAAATTCCTTATCTTGCCAGCTGTTGCGTTGAATTTCGTGGGCCAGTCCCAACATGATTGCCACATCGCTGCCGGGGCGAGTCGGCAACCACTCCGGGTTCAGTTCCTCCGACATGTCGCTTTGAATCGGCGACAGGTTGACGAAGGATACACCGGCATCTCTGGCCTGCCTCAGCCCCTCATTTGTGCGGTGGTAGCCGGTGCCGCCGGCGCTGATCTGGCTGTTGCGTACAGGGATGCCGCCAAAAGCAACAATCAATTCGGCATTTCCCGCAATAGCTTGCCAAGGCTGCGGCGCATGAATGAAAGGCGCAGCATCGCCAAGGGTATGCGTTAGTATCACCTCACCAGCGGCCAGAGAATAAGAGTTAACCGACTTTGTGTACCCGCCTATGCAATTAAGGAATCGGTGGAGTTGACTTTGTGCATGGTGAAACCGCCCGGCGGAGGCCCAGCCGTAGGAACCCCCGTAGATTGATTGGTTGCCGTGGGTCTGACGAACCCTGTCCAACTCGGCAGCCGCCAGCTTTTCGGCCTCATCCCAGGTGATGCTGACAAACTCATCGTTGCCGTTGCGATTCTGGACATCGCCACGTTGGCTTTCAAGCCATGCCTTGCGCACCATCGGTGTCTTGATTCGCAAGGGCCCGTCAACTGCATCCAGATATCCTTGCCCGATGGGAGAAGGATCGGGGTCATGCTCGAACGGGTACAGCGCCTTTAGCTCCCCGTCGCACACTTCGGCACGGTAGACACCCCAATGGGTCGCGGTCAGGGGTAAATGCGTGCGGTCAACCATGGCTCATGCTGCATTGAAGCGTTCGATCATGCCATCCCAAACAGGCACCAGCTCCAGCAGTCCATCCCAGAATGACTGGTCTCTGCGACGGTCAAAGTCTTCCAGAGAGGTCCCCTGCTGCTCGACCCAGGTATAATAGCCCAGGTTGAAGATTCGTTCACGATCAGGACGTGTCAATTCGATCATGTTGTCCGTTGTTGTACCCAGCACTGATCGGCCGAAAATCTCGGCGGCCTTCACCTTGTCGAGCCCGGTTGAGCCAAGTTTCTTTTCGGCAATCTGTAACTCGGTTTCGTACATGGCCGCGCCGTCTGTAGCGACCGTCATCACGACGTCTTCTGCGCCCAGTTCCATGTACTTGGCGTATTTGATAGCCCCGGTGATATTGGCCAGTGCCGAAAGTCCGAAATGCGACAGGCTGGTGATATCTTCCTGTGTCAGCCCACGATGGGTTGCAAGATAGTCGCGCCCAACAGTGGTGTTGGCCACAAGGTTCATGCCGTCTGAGGTTTGATCGGACACCCCAATTACAAAATCCGCATTCATCACGTTGTGAATCAGCGGCACATGCTTGTCGCCAATGCCCTGAATATTGTGTTCACCGTAGCCGTTGTACAACAGCGTTGGGCATTCTAGGGCTTCGATCGCGCCGATTTGTGCACCCAAAGATGCTTTCAAATGGTCACCCGCAGCAATCGTGCCGGCGGAACCAGTGGCCGAAACAAAGGCGCGCGGCTTTAGACTGCCGGAAGCATTCAGGTGATTAAAGATCCGTTCCATCGCGGGACCTGTAACAGCGCGGTGGATGATGTAATTGCCGTATTCTGCGAACTGGTTGAGGATCAGGTTTTCCGGACTTTTGGCTAGCTGATGGCAGGCATCATAGATTTCCTTGACGTTGCTTTCAGTCCCCGGCGTCCGAAAAATATCGTTCGGATCAGAAAGCCAACGGTTCAGCCAGTCGAAGCGCTCGCGGCTCATGCCTTCAGGTAGGACAGCGACTGAGCGACAGCCCAGCAGATTAGAGATCGCGACACCACCGCGGCAATAATTGCCGGTGGACGGCCACACCGCGCGATGACGTGTTGCATCAAACACACCGGACATGAGACGAGGGATCAGACAACCATAGGCGGCAAGAACCTTGTGGCAGTCGATCATCGGAAACCGGTCGCCCAGGGAGACGACGATTTTGGCTTTCACACCAGTGAAGTTTTCGCCCAAAACGATGTGCTCTGGAACGTCGGCAAGACCTTTGCGGTCTCGGGCGTTGTGCCAATGGACGCGAAACAGGTTACGCGGATCGGCAACGTCCGGGTCGGCATTACCGATGCTGTCCAGCCTACTCGACAGCGCGGCAACGGGATCTGCCAGTTCCGAGATGCGCGGTAGGATGACGCCGGCCGCGTGCAATCGTTCAACGTTGCGGTCATAGGCGTCCTGATCAACAATTGCGGTTTCCAGCCCAGGCGTCATTTTTGGTCCCTCCGTCAATTCTTCCATAAAAGGATAGCGGCGACGGGAGAGGGTCTTTCGCAAAGACCGGGACTATCGTTACGAAAATGATCACAAAAACTCCTGTACTCGGGCGAATCTGATCAACTAAGCATGCGAGTGTTCTTTGGATCAAAGAATGGTGTCAGGCTGACCTCGGCTGCAACCTCATGGCCTTCGATCATTACGGTCCAGCGCCCGGCCGGAACACTTGCCCGTGTGGTTTCGCCTTCGGACGGTGAGACCAGACACATACCTACAGAGGTTCCCGCCGTGGCACTATATGCGCCGCCGGTCACATATCCGGCAATCTCACCATCGCGTAGCACTGGCTCGTTATGGTGCAATAGTGGACCGGGGTCGCTGAGTTTGATCGCACACAGGAATGGTCCCTGACCTTCGGCTTTGCGTGCAAGATACGCATCGCGGCCGATGAACGGCACCGGCTTTTTCGGCTTGCACGCAAAGTCGAGCCCCAATTGATGCGGCGCCTCGGTATAGGCCATTTCGTGACCCCAATGGACAAACCCCTTTTCGAGTCTCAAAGCATTCAATGCTTCGCCCCCAACCAGTTTTAGGCCAAGGGGGCGCCCCGTCTCAGCTAGAACGTCAAAAACATGCTCGGCCAAGTCCGGAGTGACGAAAATCTCCCACCCCAGTTCACCCGTATAGGACAGGCGTTGGGCAAAGACCTCAGCGTGACCGATGTAGAAACGTTGAAGACTGTTGAAGGGGAAGGCTGCGTTGGAAGTGTCGATGTCACTGACAGCGGCCAGTAGTTCACGCGCCATTGGCCCGCAAATTGCCAGCACGCCATAGGATGTGGTGGCATCGCGCAGACGCACGTCTTCTCCGGGCTGGACATGATCGCGCAGATAATCGCGATCACGCCGAGTGTGAGAGATCGAACTCATCACCATGAAACGGTCTTCGCGATGGCGCGCCACGGTCACATCGCTTTCGATGCCGCCGCGATCGTTCAGCATCAACGTATAAGCCACGCGACCGACGGGCAGTGCCATATCGTTGGTGCACATCCGTTGCAGAAAAGTTTCGGCATCACGCCCTTCGACCATCAGCTTGCCCAACATGGAATAGTCGATCATACCAACCGCGTTCCGAACTGCCTTTTGTTCATCCTGTGCAAAGTCAAACCAGTTCTGGCGTCCAAAGCTGTATTCGATTTTTGGTGTCGACCCATCGGTCGCAAAAAACAGCGGGCGCTCCCATCCCTGAACCTCGCCGAAACAGGCGCCATGGGCCTTCATAGCGTGGTGGAAGGGCGTTTTTCTCAGGTTGCGAAGGGTTTCCCGCTGACGGTTCGGCCAGTGCATTGCGTAGGTTAGTACAAGCGTTTCGGGGCAGCGTTCGCGCAAGTAGGGATCACGCGCTTGAAATTCTTCGCACCGCGCAGGATCCATTTCGGACAGATCCATCGGCGGGTGACCCTTCATGATCCAGTCTGCCAGCGCCTTGCCGGCCCCCGAGCCCGATTGGATCCCCGTCGAGTTCACCCCGGCCAGGATAAAATATCCTTTCAGATCGGGCGCTTCGCCCAAAGTGAACCGACCATCATAGGAATAACTTTCAGGCCCATTGAAGAAAGTACGAATACCACAATCTAACGGCACACGGTTCATCGCCAGTTCCAGCACTTCCATCACGTCGACTTCGACAAAAGGCAGGCTGTCGAATTCGAAGCTGTTCGGGATGCCATCGACCGCCCAGGGCTTGGCTTGGAAGTGAGCAAAGCCAAACAACAATTTGCCCGCGTCTTCTTTCCAATAGGTGCCATCACAATAGGACCGGAGAACAGGCAAATCGCTAGGAAGGTCCGGAATTGGCTCGGTCACCAGATAGTAATGTTCGCAGGCGTGAAGAGGTACTCCGACGCCACTTCGCTGCCCCAGTTCACGCGCCCACATGCCACCGCAGTTGACCACCACATCCGCCCGGATTTCGCCTTGGTCAGTCCGAACCCCGGTGACTTTTCCACCTTTTGTCAGAACTTCTTCGACGAGCACGTTTTCTCGGATCGTGGCCCCATGCTTCCGTGCGCCCTTGGCCAGTGCCTGTGTCAGATCGATTGGATTGGCCGAGCCATCGGATGGCATATAAATACCGCCTAACACGCCCTCGTCATTCATCAAGGGCCAGCGCTCGGCAATTTCAGGAGTAGAGACATAGTGCGCCTCAACCCCAAAGAGCGCGGCGAAGTCTGCCTTGCGCTTTAACTCCGCCATCCGTTCATCATTCACCGCGATGGAAATCGAACCCGACTGGCGGAAGCCAGGGTTCTGACCGGTCTCAGCCTCGATATCTTGCAACAGTTCTATGCCGTATTTCGCAAAAGCCGTAGTCGAATGGCTGCCTTGCAACTGCCCGACCAACCCGGCGGCATGCCACGTGGTGCCCGACGTCAACTGTTTACGTTCCAGCAGAATGACATCCTTCCAACCTTCGCGAGCCAGATGATAGGCGACTGAGCAGCCGTGAATACCGCCGCCAATGATGACAACCTGCGCATGGTCAGGGATTTGTTTTTGCATGGTTTTCTCGACTTCCGATTGTGGCTCAGGCAGCGCTTGAAAGTTGTTCTTCGAAGAGGCAGCCTGCACCTCTCAGAGTATCGGGAATGCCGGCTAGGCGCAGAAGATGCCAGGCCAGGGCATGATTACTCGCTGTGACCGGCTTGTTCAGGGCACGTTCAGCGGCTGGGATAATAGTGGCGGCACGCAAACTTGTGCACGAAATGAAAACCCCGTCCACATTGTCTGAAGAGCCTACCGAGATCGCACCCTGCAGGATCGATTCTGAATCGATCCTGCCGACGATCAGATCGCTTTCCTCGTAAAACGAGCCCACGACTTGTACAGAAATGCCTTCTGCGTCGAACCGGGATTGCATCGCATCAGTCACGTCTGGTGAATAGGGTGTCAGAAGGCCTAATCGTTTGACGCCGAGCGCGGCTATCGCCGCCTTGGCCGCTGTCAGCGGGTTGGTCGACGGAATGTCTGGATGTTCCTTGGCGATGATTTCAGCTACGCGGTCTTCCCCGATGATTGTCGCTCCCGAGGTGCAGCCATAACCGATGGCCTTCAGTCCCAGATAGTTTGGCAGCAATCCGGCAGCTACGGGCAACTCCCGCTCCATTTGTGCTAACGTGTCGGGCGTAACCGTCACTTCGTTCGCAAGTCGTGCGTGATAGACGGAAACGCCCGGCAGGTCGGTCAGGTTACGAAATTCCCACTCCATGGTCTGATCAGATTCAAGGACCAGAAGGCCCAGGCGCGCACGATCCCCGGCACCGGAGTCGGTGGTAAATGACAAGCGTTCAATCCGAGTTCTATCTTGTGTTCCGTATGTAGCGGCATGTCCTTCTGTCATGTTTGTTACCCGACCTCGGTTGCTTCCTGCTGCGCGAAGAACGATGTGCCATCCGGGACTTCAGGAAGCTCCATCTCATAAGACGAGCAACGCACCCGCCCAGAGGCCTGACCGCGGACCAGTTCATGCGTCAAAGTGCTGGGCAGGTGGTTCGGGCTGAGTTCGATTGCGTCTTCGGCGTAGTAGGTAGCAATGTACAGCGTACGTGGCTGATCTGACAGATTGGGTGCCGAGCCGTGTAATAGGCAGGCGTGCATCAGGCAGACCGAGCCTGCCCTACCGGTACATTTGACGATCTCGTCGTCGCGTCCCTCCATCACTTCCGAGGCAACGGCACCGGTAAAGGTGCCATTATGCCAATGGGAATGGATGGGCCCCTTATGTGATCCCGGGATAACCTCCAGCGGGCCGTTTTCCAAGGTTACGTCATCGATGAACAGAAGACACGTAATCATGTCGTGGTTGGTCATCGGTTCGAACGGGAAATCCTGATGCCATTTGACCTCAGTTGCTGTTCCCGGAAGCTTGGAGTTGACCTTGCCATGATGGAACCGAATTCCCGGCCCGATCAGATCGGCACAAAGTTCGACGGTTCTGGCGTTGCGCATTGTATCGGCAAAAACCTCTGAGATTTCTTCGGGCGACTGCACCCGACGCAGACCCGGTACTTCAGCAGTATGGCCAGGCTGCAGATCAAATCGCGGGCGTCCGTCCAGCGTTTCGCCATAATCGTCCTGATGCGCGCGGCTTTCGTCCACCCATTGCTTAAATACGTGGCGCAGGTCGGCTAGCTGATCTGCGGTTACGGCATCTTCGACCACCAAAACTCCATCGCGCCAGAACTGGTCTTTCTGATCCTTCGTCAGTGTCATTTTCGAAATCCTCCCAACCAAGACTCTGGTATATACCAGATTTATTCTTGGTATATACCAGAGGCAGTGTTACACAAAGAAAAATCTTACAAAAGAAGCACTGCACTTGACCCAGCCACACCTCTCTGACGCACCTGTTGCTCCACGTTTCAGGCAAATTGTCGATGCACTTCGCCAGCATATTGTTGACGGAACCCTGCCGGAACACACGGCCCTGCCGTCCGAGCGCATGATCGCAGAACAACACGGCGTCAGCCGAATGACGGCCCGACGGGCGCTTGAGGCGTTGGAAATGGAGGGGCTGGCTTATAGCGAACAAAGGCGTGGGCGTTTCGTTTCTCCGCCGCGGCTGACTTACGATATCAGTCGCAAGATCAGTTTTGCCGCTGATGCGCTAGCAGATGGCACGGATCTTGAAATCGAAGTGATCGCCAGTTGGTCATGTCCGGCCGAAGCGCGATTGGCACGGTTGCTGGATATCTCGCCGGATGAGGTATTGTTCGGCTACACACGATTGTTTCGGACGGGCGGGCACGCGATCTTCGTGGAAACCGAACATGTCATTGCTAGCCGCTGCCCCGATCTTTTAGGCCATGATCTGCGGCAATCGACGACAAGATTGCTTGAACAATACTACGCAACAAGTGCCCAGATCGGTGACATCACGATCCGCATGCGCGGAATGAATGCTAAAGAATCAGAGCTGCTTGGCCTGCCCCAGAACCATGCGGGAATTGAGCTGGAACAAGTGATCCGTGACACCGAAGATGTGCCGTTTTGTATCGGTCTTCAGATGTGGCGCGGCGAATTGGCTGAGTTTTCCGCCCGGGCATTCGTCAATCAAGAGGTCTAAGGCGGTAACATCGGGGAATGAAAGGGTGAAAAATGGCTGATACGTTGAAACGCGGATTTCCCAATGCCGAGTTTGAGGCGCGTACCACAAGCGCGCAAATCTTGATGGCGGAACAAGGTCTGGCAGGGCTGCTGCTAATGAGCGAACCGGACGTGCGCTATTTCAGTGGCTTTCACACATTGTTTTGGCAAAGCCCGACACGGCCCTGGTTTCTGTTTGTCCCGGTTGAAGGCAAGCCCATCGCCATCGTTCCTGAGATCGGTGCCGAGTTGATGCGCCGTTCCTGGCTTGACGACATCCGCACCTGGAGCGCACCTGCGCCCGACGATGACGGGATCAGTCTTTTGACGGGACTGCTGTATCCTTATGCGTCACGTCGCGAAAAGATAGGCGTGATGAAGGGTCATGAGACGGGTTTGCGCATGCCACTGGGAGACTGGGAGCGCCTGATTGCGGGGCTGCCTGGATTACAAATCGGCAACGCCACTCGGCTGGTACAGGGATTGCGCATGGTTAAATCCGAGGCCGAAATAAAGAAGCTTGCCCATATCTGCGGCATCGGTTCAGCCAGTTTCGCCCGCGTACCCGAGATCATGTCCGAGGGTATGCCGCTCGACCATGTATTTCGCCAATTCCGCCGCGAAGCGTTGGCGCAAGGGGCGGACGACGCGCCTTATGTTGTCGGCGGGGCGGCCCCTGGGGGATATTCCGATGTGATCTCGCCACCATCACAGCGCCCGTTGCAGGCAGGCGATATTCTGATGATCGACACCGGTTGCACCTGGGACGGATACTTCTGCGATTTTGACCGCAACTGGGCGATTGGTCAGGCTGATGATGACGCGCGCCGCGCCTATGATGTGTTGTGGCGCGCAACCGAGGCTGGAATAGCTGCGGCGCGACCCGGTTCTACCTGCTGCGACTTGTTCCGGGCCATGTCGGATGTGATTGCCGAGATGGACGATAGCGGTGGCGATATCGGGCGGCTTGGACACGGTCTTGGCATGCAATTGACCGAGCAACCGTCACATGCCGCATTTGATACAACCGAGCTGAAGGAAAACATGGTTCTGACTCTGGAACCGTCGTTGTCCTATGGTGATGGATTGATGATGGTCCACGAAGAGAACATCGTTGTAACACCCACCGGCGGACGTCTGCTAACGACGCGTGCATCGCCTGACCTGCCTGTTATCTAAAGGATACACGATGTTCAAATATCAACCTGGGGACGATGTCGGTGAGCTGGAATTCTGGTCTTTCGACAATCCTGAAAGTGACTATCGAATCACGAAGGGTGCACCCAAAACTTATGGTCGGATTGATCTAGGTGGGGTAGGTCACACGACGCGGTTTGGTATCTGGCGCTGCACGGCGGGTGCGGTGGAATGTACCGAACAGGGTGACGAGTTGATGACCATCCTGTCCGGACACTGTCGTATCACACGCCACGATGACGGCAAATCTCGCGAGTTGAGCCCTGGCGATACATTGTTCGTTCGTGACGGTACCCGCGTGACTTGGGATGTTCATGAAGAAGTGACAAAGGTGTTTTTTGGTCACAAGGCTGAGGAGTACTGATGCCAGAGTGGCGTGCGTTTCGGAAAACGGACAATGTTCGTGGCTCACACCGCACTGTCAGCCAGGCAACAACGAAATACCTTTACGCGAGAATATCTGACCAAACCCATCCAACTCGTCCGTAATTCCGGCGCGTCTGAGGCAACTCCAGAATTGTGCCTGATTTGAGGTGATGACCGGTTTTCCGACTGCCTCTTCAATCTCGGCCACCACTTCCAGCGAACGAATGCCACCGCAGCTCAGGAAAATCACATCCGCGTCGGGCCTGTCGATGGCAATTGCAAACCTCTTCCAAAAATCAGGCGCGACCTGTCCCATCTCGGTACCTGTCGCCAGATTGAGCCCCTGAATATCCAGAACCTCAAATCCTTTGTTCAGAAGATACTCGGCCTCTGCGGTGTTCACCTCATCAAGATAAGGCGTGCCGACTACCAATTTCTTGGCCCCCAATTCGTTCAATGCGTCAAGCACACCCTTCACCAGGCACATGGGCCGTGCCCAGGGGGCGCCCTTGCTGATTTCGGCCATCACCCGGTTCTCACCGATGACAATCGAGCCGCTGGTACAGGAATAGCTGACAACATCGGGTTTCAGGTCGGGTTGAATGCGTGCGGCGGCCTCGGCCATGTGATCAATGTGGCGGGCAAGGGTTTCATTGGTGGTATAGTCTTCGGTCTTGAGACGCGTGATGTGTACTGCCACCCCTTCGGGGACCATGTCGAAAAAATCGGCCTCTGCGGCCAGATCGGTGGACATCAGGATGAATCCAAGCCTGGCCCTGTGGTGCCTTCCGGCGTCTAAAACCGGATTCCAATCTTTCGATTTGACTTTATCTCCGGGTTTGAACATTCAGACCGCTCCTTATACTGCTTCTTTGACGGCGCTCAGGAATTGCTGGGTTCGCTCCCTCTTAGGATTGCCGAACAGGTCTGCAGGCTTACCCTGTTCCTCAATCTTGCCGTCATAGAAAAAACATACCCGATCCGAGATATCGCGGGCGAAGCCCATTTGATGGGTCACCATGAGCATGGTCAGATTGTGTTCCGACACCAGCTTGCGGATGACATTTGTAACCTCACCGATCACTTCTGGATCCAGCGCGGAAGTGACCTCGTCAAACAGCATCACCTTGGGGCGCATCGCCAGCGCGCGGGCAATGGCGACCCGCTGTTGCTGACCACCTGACAAGCGGGAGGGATGCTGGTCTTTCTTGTCGATCATGCCGACCAGTTCCAGCAGCTCTTCGGACCGAGCGCGCGCTTCGGCCTTGGGCAGACCTAGAACCTGCACAGGACCTTCCATGCAATTTTCAAGTGCCGTCATATGCGGGAACAAATTGAAGTGCTGAAAGCACATGCCGATATCGGCGCGCCGTTTGCGCAGGTGCCGTTGGTTTGCGGGTACAAGAGTTCCGCCTTTGGACATATGGGTAAGCGGTTGGCCGTCCACATAGATCACGCCGCCGTTGATCTGCTCAAGCGTCATCAGCATGCGTAGAACGGTGGTTTTTCCTGATCCCGAAGGTCCGATGATCGTCACCATCTCACCGGCAGCCACATCCAGATCCAGATTGTCCAGCACCACCAGCGATCCATAGGCTTTTCGCACTTTTCTGAAACTGACCATCGGTGCATCTGCCCCAGTGATTTCCAGCGGATAAGCTGACAATTCTTCCATATTACATTCCCAATTTGCGGCGCACGAAACCTTCGAGCGCGCGGATTAGACCAGCGGCGGGCAGCGAAAGCACCAAAAAGATGATGCCCACCATTGTATACGCCTCCAGATAGCGCCAGGTCTCGGAACCGATGGCATTTGCGGTGTGGATCAGTTCTGCTACCCCGATCACTGATAGCATCGGCGTATCTTTGAAGATGCCGACAAGATAGTTGCCGAGACCTGCAATGGCCGGAGGGATCGCTTGCGGGATCACAACGCGTTTATAGGTTTGCAGGGTCGACATATTCAGTGCAGTCGCAGCTTCCCATTGCCCTTTCGGTACGCTTTCAATGCCTCCGCGATAGACTTCGGAAAGATAGCACGAATAGTGCAGCCCGATGGCGATCATTCCAGACACCCAAGGGCTGAGCGTGACGCCAAACTGTGGTCCGACGTAAAAAATGAAGAAGATCTGAAGCAGCAGAGGTGTCGACCGCACGAATTCGACAAATTCGCGTACCACAAACGTCACCGTGCGGTATCCGGTACGCTGCGCGAGCGCCAGGAACAGACCAACGACCAGAGCGATCAGATAACCGGCCGCCGCTGCAATCAGAGTGTTCAGCGTAGCCTCAAGAAGCCGGGGCAGGATTTCCCAGGCAAAATCCCATCGCCAGTCGAATTTCGGAAACCAATCATCAGTAAAAAGCCACTCAAACATGGGTCATGCCCTCCCCATTTTGCGCGACATGAACGCTTCCAACCAGCGCATGAAAGGGGTCAGCAGGAACCGGGCGAGGATGTAATAGATGATCAATGCAGTGCCGAATATCTGAGCGGAGAGGTAAGTGCTTGCGTTGATCTGCTTGGCCTGGAACATCAGGTCAGCGACCGAGATCAGAGACACAAGAGCTGTGCCTTTCAGAACCTCGATCATCAAATTCCCCCAGGGTGGCAACATGTTCACCAAGGCCTGCGGTAGAATGATCCTCCACATGCGTTTGGCCGGGCTCATGTTTATCGCGGTTGCCGCCTCCCACTGGCCCTTTGGCACTGCTAAGATGCCGCCCCTCACCAATTCGGCGCCGTATGCACCGGTGTTCATGGCAATCGCTACATATCCAGCGGTGAACTTCTCAAGGGTCACACCAAAAAGAGGCAAGACAAAGAAGATCCAGTACAGCTGGACCAAAAGCGAAGTACCCCGGAAGATTTCAATGTAGGTGACTGCAAAGCCCTTTACAGCGCGGTTGCTCGACATCTTCATCAAGCCAAACGCCAAAGAGAGGAGAACTGCAAAAATGGCGGACAGGAAAAATTGCGCAACTGTGATACCGGTTCCTGTCAACAAACGCGGCCAATAAACGCTGACAAATTCAAAAAAGCCCATGAAGCCACCCGAGTTGTCTGGTGTACAAAGAGTGTGGCAGGCCGATCAGCCTGCCACAGCAATCAATGGATTGGTTCCGAGACTTCAGCGGTTTGCGCAGGTCCATTCGGCGGTAGTGTCGCCTGGCAGATGGTTCTCGGTGTATTCATGATCGGCCACCTTCGCCATCATCTCGTCAGTCCCGATGTAACCAGCCAGTGCTTCATTGAACTTGGCAAGGAAATCCTGATCTTCATGACGGAACCCGATCGCAGCAAAATTCATGCTCCAATCTGGCATCTTTGAGGCATCACCAAGCTCGATCTCTTCGTGATCATCGGCAAGGTGGGATGCTTCGAAGTAGGTCAGAATCGCCGCATCTGCGCGACCAGCTTTCAATGCCGCGACCATTTCGGTGGGGCCTGGTACCTGCATCAGGTGGGCATCATCTATGCCGACTTTCTTGGCTGCTTCAACAGTGTTGTAACCTGCACCGGTCACCATGATGTGACCGCCGTCCAGAATGTCAGCGTAGTTGTGAATGTTCTTTGGGTTTCCGGTAGCAACCAGAACCCCGTCGCCCGATTTCGCAACTGGTTCAGAAAAGGATACGTTCTCGCATCGTGAATTGAGGATATACATGCCGCCGGTGATCAGGTCGAAACGCTCGGCCTTCAGACCGGGGATCAACCCACCCCAGTCGGTCACAACCGGCTCGACGTTTGTTAAACCCATCTTCGCCAGCGTTTCGATTGCGATGTCATTGGTAAAGCCATCTGCTTTTCCAGCTTCATCCGGATAACCCCAAAGTGGGATATTCGCAAAGCCAATGCGGATCGTTTCACCCGCATCGATGCGGTCCTGAAGTGGACCCGCAAAAGCAGCGACTGTTGTGCTTACAAGCGCGATGCTTGCTCCAATCAACGTTGTTGTAAACTTCGTTGGCATATTCACCTCCATGCCGATGATGGACTTACCCACGCCACATTGCGCGGCCTTGAGGGTCCGTCCTCGCTATCCGAGCGCCATCGATTTTTTGTTAAGCCCTCAATATGCACATCAGTGTATCGGTCAAATGTGATGTTTTTCGTCAAATTTGCTAGAATCGTGACTAAATATGTTGTCACAGCCTGAATCTTCATCATACACCAAGCTATGGACGACAAAGATTTCGATATACTTCGCCTTGTGCAATCGAATGCACGGTTGACTGCCGACACTATTGGACATGAGATTGGCCTGTCGCCTCCTGCAGTGCAGAAACGCCTAAAAAGACTCCGGGAAACCGGTGTGATCGAGAACGAAATCGCTGTCTTGTCGCCGGCTAAGGTGGGCCGTGAATTGACGGTTATCGTGCAGGTCATGCTTGAAAGGGAAAGCCGATTGCACCTGGATTCTTTCAAGCGAAGAATGAAGGTCGCTCCGGGCGTGCAGCAATGCTACTACACAACCGGCGAGGCTGATTTTATCCTGGTCGTGATCGTCGAGGACGTCAAAGCCTATGAGGCCTTCACACAAGAGTTCTTCTTTGACGAGTCAAACGTAAGCAAGTTCACGTCCTCAATTGTTATGGACCGTGTCAAAGTCTCTCTCGATACGTTGTAAGTTTTTCGGTTTTGTTGCGATCTTTTGAGAACGATGACCTGATTAAGCGATTGCGGTGGATCACCGCGGACGACGGAAGCGGCCCAGCATCTGGCAAGTTTGCTCGACCAGGATGGTTAACGACGGCCCATTCCTGCCGTTCACGTACCGGTCTGGATGCTGCAGTGCGGCCCGTCGAACCAGTCATTCGCTGCGACTCCAAAGCCTCAGCACAAGCGAACTCACAGTCTGCGGGACAGACCGGACTTGTGCAAACGCGGCTATTGCTGACGCAGAAAGCTGTCGCTCATGCGAGGGGAAAATTCGGCGTCGCGGCAGGATTCGCCAAACCCGCCGTTCAAGCGCTGCGAACCCGGGGGATCCTAAACCGGCCCATCGCTGCGATCGTTCTCAGCCCGCAACCAGTCCAAGAATGCCTCCGCACCCTGAGACACCTGCCGATCTGTGAAAACGACAAAGTAACCCGCGTTTTCAACTCTGACATCGGACAATCTGACAAGCGTTCCATCGCCAAGTTCAGGCGCGACCAGATCATCCCAAAGGGCGATCCCCTGGCCATCTACCACCGCCTGAACGCGGCTGTTTGAGTCCGGGATGGTCAAGCTGGACCGGCTGGGCGCGTAAGGTAGCCCCGCGGCATTGTGCCAGGCCCGCCAACCCGTATCGCCGGAGCTGTCCCCCAAGAGCGGAAGCTGCCTGACCGCCTCGGCCAGTCCAAGCCGCTTTACCTGCTCTGCGACTGCGCGGTTTGCGGTTGGAACGGCAGGCAGGGACAGAAGAAGTTCGCTTTTGTGACCCTCCCAGCCGCCAATTCCCCAGAGGATAGCAATGTCGACTTTGACAGATCTCAACATTTCCACGGAGTTGATCGGTTCGATCCGCAGGCTGATACCGGGATTGGCCTCGAAGAACCGTGTGAGCCTTGGCGATAACCACCGCGACGAGAAATAGGTCAGCGCGCCAACGGTCACGGCGCCTGATGCGGTGCCACGCAGGTCTTCGATTTCACGGTCGATCTGGCTTAGGGCCGTTTGGGACACATGCCACAACCTGCGCCCTTCCTCCGTCAGTTCCAGTTTGGCGTGCGCACGCTCGAACAGGCGAAAGCCGAGCTCGGCTTCAAGCTTGCCCACTTGGTAACTGATCGACCCTTTCGACTGATGCACCTCGTCCGCCGCCTTGGTCATCGACAGATTGCGGGCAACGGCATCAAAGGTCTTGAGGGCATCATAAGAACGAAAGCGCATGAATATTGTCTAATTTTTTCGAACGACTTGTGCAAATCATTAGATTTGCGCCAAGGCCGCATCACAGAATATCCAAAACTTAATGCGTGGCATCCATCTGTCCTTGTCGAAGATCACCCGCAGGCGTCTAACAACTCTGAACGGTGAATTACATGACAGCCGACCTCTCTCACTATCGTTTCGTTGCCAAGGCTTTGCTGAACAAGGGCGCGCGCCCGCGCGAGCTTGCCCGCACCATGCCCGCGCATCCGCTGAGCTACATGGAACTGCCCTTCGATCCCGAATACACGCTCTACAACTCGCGCCTGACGCCGGAGAAACTCGACACGGCCACAGATGACGAGATGTATTGGGCAGTGCGCACCAATGTCATCTTCCGCCACACCGGCGAGTTGCCGATCGAGATCAGCGGGCCGGATGCGGAAACCCTGTTGAACAAAGTGTTCACACGGAGCGTCAGCAAGGTGAAGCCGGGTCGCTGCTCCTATCAATTTGCGTGCTACCACGATGGCGGCATGATCACCGATGGGGTGCTGCTACGGTTGTCGCAGGATAGGTTCTGGATGGCGCAGGCCGACGGCGACCTGTTCAGCTGGTACAAGGCCCACGCCGAGGGGCTGGACGTGAAAATCCACGACCCCAACGTCTGGGTCAGCCAGATCCAGGGGCCGCGTTCGCTGGAATTGCTGGCTGCGGTACTGGACGGACCTATGCCCGATCCTTTCCGCTATTTCGATTGCGCTGAGGTCTCCATCGCGGGCCAGACCTGCTGGATCAGCCGGTCAGGCTTCACCAATGAGCTTGGCTGGGAGGTCTATATGTTGCCCGACACCAACATCCCAGCCATCGGCGACAGTATCATGGAGGTCGGTGCGGCATTCGGCATCCTGCTGACCGGAACGCCAGTGTTCCGCGCGCGGCGGATTGAGGCCGGGTTGCTCAACGCTGGGTCGGATTTCGGAGCCGAGACGACGCCGTTCGACGCAGGGCTTGGCGGTTTTGTCGAATTTGACGACCGTGACTTTGTTGGCCGCAAAGCACTGGAGGCCGCCGATGAATCCTGCCGCACCTGGGGCATGCGCGTGTCCGGCGGCGTGGCGCAGCTTGGACGCGTCATGACCATTGATGGCAAAGATGTCGGCCGTGTCTGTTCCTCGGGCTATTCGCCGTATCAGGGCTGTGGTGTTTGCATCGTGCGCATGGATGACCCTGCGCAGGGGCCCGGCACGCAGGTCGATGTGCTCTGCGCCGATGGTTCCACTCAAAGAGGCGAGCTTTGCACCCTGCCGATGTATGACGCGGACCGGCTCATTCCGCGCGGCAAGCTTGTCGACATCCCCACAAGCCCAATAGCGGCGGAATAACCATGTATGACCTAACGCTCACCACCTCGCACTTCCCGGCGCAGAATGATGCGGATATCCGCGACGTCACGGTTGGTGGGTTGCTGCGAGAGGTGTCAGCCAGCCACCTGGATGCCGTGGCGATGGTGGATGTCGCGGACAGTGGTGACTGTGGCCAGTCATGGACCTATGCGGAGATGCTGGCGCAGGCCGAGAGCCTTGCCAGGGCCCTCGCCACCCGGTTCGAAGCGGGTGACAGGGTCGTCGTCTGGGCACCCAATATCCCCCAGTGGATCTTCATGGAGTATGCCTGCGGTCTGGCGGGGCTGGTTCTGGTTACAGCCAATCCGTCCTTTCAGGCCTCCGAGCTCAAATATGTGCTGGAGCAATCCGGTGCCATCGGACTGTTCATGGTGGACGGGTTCCGAGGCAATCCGATGGCTGAGATTGCGCGCGAGGCGACGAAAGGCAACACGCGCCTGCGCGAGGTCGTCAATCTGGAAGACGAGGACGCGCTCTACGCCTATGGAGAACGGCCCGCCGTGCTGCCGGACGTCCAGCCGGATGATGCCGCGCAGATCCAGTACACCTCGGGAACAACCGGATTTCCCAAGGGCGCGGTGCTCAGCCACAAAAACCTTGTGAACAACGCGCGGCTTTTCTGCGCGCGCAAGCAGGTTGGGCCGCACTCGGTCTGGGCCAATTTTATGCCGCTGTTTCACACGGCGGGCTGTGCCACGGGCGCGCTTGGGTGCCTTCAGGCCGCGGCCAAGATGCTGTTGATCAAGCGGTTCGACGCGGATGTCTTTGCGCGATTGATAGAGGAACAGGGCGTAACAACCTGTTTCGCCGTTCCCACCATGCTGTTCAATCTGCTGGAATCGCTTGATAGAACTCCACGCGATATGGCCTCGCTTGAGGTCATTACGACGGGCGGCGCGCCGGTGCCACCCGATCTGGTCCGACGGGTGCGGGACCGTTTGGGCTGTCACTTGCTCAGCGCTTTCGGGCAAACAGAGCACAGTCCCATGATCTGCCTGAACCCTGTCGAGGCAACACTGGAACAGATCGTGGAAACGGCTGGCCAGCCGCTGCCACAGACCGAGGTCTCGATCCGTTCGCCTGAAGATAATCGTGTGCTCCCAATAGGCGAAGTGGGCGAGATTTGCGCGCGATCCTACGCGGTGATGATCGGCTATAACGACAACCCGGAGGCTACCGCCGCCGCCATCGATGGCGAAGGCTGGCTGCATACCGGCGATCTGGGCACGATGGATGCCCAGGGGTTCGTGAGGGTGACTGGCCGTGTGAAGGACATGATCATACGCGGCGGTGAAAACCATTTCCCGGCCGAGATCGAAGCGGTGCTTGTGACCCATCCGCAAGTCGCTCAGGTGGCCGTAGTCGGCCTGCCGGACGAGAAATGGGGGGAAGTGATCGCGGCATTCATCCTGTCCGACCAACCCCTCGACGTGGCTGATTTGCGCACCCACTGCCGGGCGCATCTGTCCGCGCAGAAAACGCCATCGGTCTGGGTGCGTGTGCCGGACTTCCCGCTGACAGGCTCTGGCAAGGTGCAGAAATTCGCCATTCGTGAGAAGTTCCTCGCAGGTAACTACGGAGAGGTTCTGCAATGAGCGTTCGCGTCGAAAAGGATGGTCCGGTCTGGACCATCATCCACTCCCGCCCTGAGGCTCGCAATGCCATGGATCCGGAAAGTGCCACTGCACTTTTTGAGGCGTTCCAGTCGTTTGACGCGGACGTCACCGCCAGCGTTGCCGTGTTCTGGGGCGAAGGCGGTGCCTTTTGCGCCGGGTGGGATTTGAAGCATGCAGCCTCCCTTGCCGGGGCCGAGGCGCTTGATCCGTTCGACTTTCCCGATGAGGGTGAGCCGCCGATGGCTGCCATGGGACCCAGCCGGTTGGAGCTCAGCAAACCGGTGATCGCCGCTGTGGCCGGGCCTGCCGTGGCGGGTGGCATGGAACTGGCGCTTTGGTGCGATATCCGGGTGATGGAAGAAACCGCCTTCATGGGGGTCTACTGCCGCCGTTGGGGTATTCCATTGATCGACGGTGGCACGGTGCGCCTGCCGCGTCTGGTGGGTGAAGGCCGCGCGATGGACCTGATCCTGACCGGTCGCCGCGTCGATGCGGAAGAGGCGCTGCGAATTGGGCTGTGCGAATACGTCGTGCCTGAAGGCGACGCGCGAACCAAGGCCGAAGCGCTGGCCCATGACATCGCCCGTTTCCCCCAAAGCTGCATGCGCGCAGATCGCCGGTCTGTGCGGGCCCAGCACGGGTTAACTGAACGTGACGCTCTTCGACAGGAATGGAAGGGCAGCAAGGCCGAGGTCACCAAAGGTGTCCAAGGCGCCACCCGGTTTGCCAGCGGCAAGGGCCGTGGCGGTGATTTCAGCGATGTATGATTTGACCCTCACCACCTCCCGTGCTCCTGCCCAGTCCGACATGGAGACGCGCGAGATCACCATCGGTGCATTGCTGCGCGAGGTTGCTGCGGCGCGCCCGGATGCCGAGGCCTTGGTCGAAGTCAGGCAGGACGGATCAGAAGGGCAGCGCTGGACCTATGCCGAACTGCTGGCCGAGGCCGAGCGACTTGCGCTGGCGCTGTCCAGTCGTTTTGCGCCCGGTGAACGGGTGGTGATCTGGTCACCCAACAGCCCAGAATGGGTGTTGATGGAATATGCCTGTGCGCTGTCAGGGCTGGTTCTGGTCACCGCGAACCCAGCCTTTCAGGCGCGCGAACTGGCCTATGTGCTGGAACAATCCGGCGCGGTTGCCCTGTTCCTTGTCGAGGAATTCCGCGGCAACCCAATGGGCCGGATTGGAGCTGAGGTCGTGACCGACATCGCTGCCATCCGCGAAGTCACAGATATGGAAAGTGACGCGTTCTTTGCACAGGGCACCCGCCCGCCTGCCTTGCCCGAAGTTGCCCCGGGCGACGCTGCGATGATCCAATATACGTCCGGCACAACAGGTTTTCCCAAGGGCGCTGTTCTCAGCCATCGCGGATTGGTCAACAATGCACGGTTCTACGCTTCTCGCTGCGGCGCAACCAAGGCGACCACCTGGGTTAACATCATGCCGATGTTTCACACCTCGGGCTGCGGGATGGTCACTCTTGGGTGCCTTCAGGCGGGGTGCCGAATGGTGCTGGTCAGCCTTTTTGACCCGAACATCGTGCTGGATCAGTTGGAAGCGAGCGGCGCTGACATCATCCTTGGCGTGCCGACCATGGTGGTCGCGCTGCTTGACGCGCAGGAAAAACGCCCGCGCGACCTGTCGGCCCTGAAGCTTGTCAGCTGCGGCGGCTCGATGGTGGCGCCCGAATTGGTGCGCCGGGTGCAGAACCTGATGGGGGCCGGATTTTCGACGCTCTATGGCCAGACCGAGTATTGTCCGGTGATCACCCAACACCACTCGTCAGACAGTATTGACGACATCTGCAACACGGCTGGCCAGCCGGTGGCTCAGACCGAAGTTTCGATCCGCAGCGTTGATGACAACCTCGCCGTTGCCATTGGCGCGGTCGGAGAGATTTGCGCGCGCGGCCCATGTGTCATGCTGGAATACAACGACAACCCCAAGGCCACGTCCGAGACTGTCGACGCAGATCGCTGGCTGCATACGGGCGATCTGGGCCGGATGGATGCCCGCGGCTACGTTTCCGTCACGGGCCGGGTCAAGGAAATGATCATCCGGGGTGGCGAGAACCATTTCCCAGCCGAAATCGAGAACTGCCTGCTGGAGCACGCGAGCGTGGCCGAGGTCGCCGTGGTCGGCCTGCCCGACCCGAAATGGGGCGAGGTCATCGGCGCGTTCATCCGCGGCACAGGACCACTCGACAAAGCCGCGCTGCATGCCCATTGCCGCGCAAATATGTCGCCGCAGAAAACCCCGAATGTCTGGGTGCAGGTCGAAGGCTTTCCCCTGACCGGCTCGGGCAAAATCCAGAAATTCGTTCTCCGCGATCGTTTCGTCGCCGGGGAATATGCTGAACTCTGACTGACAGGAACCGCCATGCAAGACGCAACCAGACACTATATCAACGGCCAATGGATAGCTTCGATCGACGGGCGCGAAATGGCGGTTGAGAACCCGTCGACTGAGGAGAAGATCGCCACGATCACTTTGGGCGGCGTCGCTGATGCCGACGCGGCCGTCGCCGCGACCAAGGCAGCCTTCCCGGCCTGGGCGGCAACAGACCCCTCGGAACGGATCGCCGCACTGGAACGGTTGATGGAGGTCTACAAGTCGCGGGCCGAAGACATGGCGCAGACCATCAGCATCGAAATGGGTGCACCCATCGCACTTGCAAAGACAGCACAGGTCGGTGCCGGAGCTGGGCATCTCAAGAACACCATTCGGGCGGCCAGGGCTTTTGCCTTTGAGCGCCCCTTGGGGGATCACGCGCCTGGCGACATGATCCTATACGAGCCGGTTGGTGTCTGCGCCCTGATCACCCCATGGAACTGGCCGATGAACCAGGTGATGCTCAAGGTCGCCCCGGCGCTGGCGGCGGGCTGCACGGTGGTCTTGAAACCGTCGGAACTGTCGCCGCTCAGCGCCATTCTGCTGGCCGAGATGATCGATGCAGCGGGCTTCCCGCCCGGCGTGTTCAATCTTGTGAACGGTGATGGTGCCGGTGTTGGCGCGCATCTCACCGCGCACCCGGACGTGGACATGGTCAGCTTCACCGGGTCAACCCGAGCTGGGGTCGCGATCAGCAAGGCCGCGGCAGACACCGTGAAACGCGTCAGCCTCGAATTGGGGGGCAAGGGGGCCAACATCATCTTCGCCGATGCAGATGAAAAGGCCGTCACACGCGGCCTGCGGCACTGCTTCAACAATTCGGGCCAGTCCTGCAACGCGCCGACCCGGATGCTCGTGGAGCGCTCGATATACGACCAGGCCGTTGAAACCGCCCGCACAGTGGCCGAAAAAACAGAGGTCGGACCGGCGGATATTGACGGCCGCCAGATCGGCCCGGTCGTGTCTGAAACTCAATTCAACAAGATCCAATACCTGATCAAGCGTGGCATGGATGAACACGCCAGGTTGATCGCGGGTGGCCTTGGTCGCCCCGACGGGCTGAACCGGGGTCATTTCGTGCGCCCCACGATCTTTGCCGATGTCACGCCTGATATGGCGATCTGGAAAGAAGAAATCTTTGGGCCTGTTCTTTGCATCACACCCTTCGACACTGAGGAAGAGGCCATCGCCTTGGCGAATGATACGCCCTATGGCCTGACGAACTACGTCCAGACTACGGACAAGTCCCGCGCACGCCGGGTCGCGCGTCAGCTGCGGTCTGGTATGGTCGAGATGAACGGTAAGTTCGGCGGGTCCGGGTCGCCTTTCGGCGGCATGAAGCAGTCGGGCAATGGTCGTGAAGGCGGTGTCTGGGGTCTTGAGGAGTTCCTGGAGGTTAAAGCCGTCAGCGATTGGGAGTAGGCATGGCAAAAGTTCTCTATGAAAAAGATGGCCGGATCGGGCGGATCACTCTGAACCGACCTGAAGTGATGAATGCCATCGACGATGATCTTCCGCGCGAATTGGCGGCGGCGGTGGCAGAGGCCGACCATGACCGAGACATCCACGTGATGGTACTGTCTGGCGCAGGGAAGGCCTTTTGCGCAGGTTACGACCTGGCCCACTACGCCGAGGATAACGGCCCCAACAAGGTAGTGCAGGACATGCCCTGGGACCCGATGCAGGATTTCCAGTTCATGTGGGCGAACACACAGGCCTTCATGTCGCTGTTCCGGGCGATGAAGCCGGTGATCTGCAAGGTGCATGGCTTTGCTGTCGCGGGCGGCTCGGACATCGCGCTCTGTGCCGATCTCACGATTATGGGGGACACCGCGCAAATTGGCTACATGCCCACCCGCGTTTGGGGCTGTCCGACAACTGCAATGTGGGTGCACCGGCTTGGACCGGAAAAGGCCAAGCGCATGATGTTCACGGGTGACAAGATCAGCGGGGTTGAGGCTGCCGAGATGGGGTTGGTGCTAAAATCCGTGCCTGACGATCAGCTCGATGCCGAGGTCGAGGCGCTGGCCGCCCGTATAGCATCCGTGCCAATCAACCAGCTGTCCATGCAGAAGATGGTGATCAACTCCACAGTAGAGGAAAAGATCAACCAAACACAGCGCCTTTCCACCGTGTTCGACGGCATCACTCGCCATTCACCCGAGGGCATGAACTTCAAAGCCCGCGTGGAGCAAGTCGGCTGGAAACAGGCAGTGCAGGAACGGGACACTGGGACCTTCGACTGGACCCGCAACAAACCCTTCGACTGACAAATCCCGCGAATTACTTGGCACCAACCGTTCGCGTTGGCGTGCCAAATTACGAAAAAATCCCGCCGCCCGAGTATAGAATAGGGAAAACCCGCTGCGCTCCGAACGAATGGCGGCTCTTCTCGTCGTGCAGCAGCACTCTGACCTATGCATGCGCGGCAGTTTTTCCGCTGCAAACGCACGCAGCACAAAAAACCAATTCACAGGTTGGGCTCACAGCCGACCTCGGAGGCAAAGCAGCATTATGTGATATGTTGCCGTAGTCAACGTCGGGTTGTCGTTGTGGGAGGGCATGGCGGATCGGAGGATCAGTCATGGAAACACCAAACTTACCAGCCATTCGCGCGCTTCGCCCTGCTTGGAACAAGGGCCGCATCGTCGGGCAGAAACGGCCATTGAAACCAAAACACGTCTGGGCAATCCGTGTTCGACTTGAACTGGCCGAGAACCATCGAGACCTAGCGCTGTTCAATATGGCCATCGACAGCAAGCTCCGCGGCTGCGACCTTGTGAAGATGAAAGTCGTCGACGTCATGGCGTCTGGTCAGATTAAGGAACGGGCATCGGTGCTGCAAAGCAAGACACAGAAACCTGTGCGTTTTGAGATATCCGAGGGCACACGCGCCTCGGTGGAAAAGTGGATGGAAGATGAGCTCATGGTCGGCTCGGAATACCTATGGCCGGGGCGGTTCCATGAACGTCTGCACATCTCGACACGCCAGTACGCCCGGATCGTGCGGGATTGGGTCACGTCGATCGGTCTGGAGGCCAGCGCATACGGAACGCATTCGATGCGGAGGATAAAAGTCACACAGATCTACAAGAAGACCGGCAACTTGCGGGCGGTCCAGCTGCTACTTGGGCACACTAAAATGGACAGCACGGTCCGGTATCTCGGCGTTGAACTGGAAGATGCCCTTGCGATTGCAGAGGCCATTGAAATCTAGCAATTTGGGCCGTCTTAACGGACGGCCCAAAGAAGACATCCAACCCTGACCTGCAATGCTGTGGCGCGGCTCTTCGAACCTGCCGTTCGCCGCGTGTGCGAAACCAGTTCATCGCGCAACGCTTCTTGTCATGGTGACACTGGTTCGCGCTGAATAACGCGGCGTTCGCCTCGCAGTATCTCGTGCCGCAAAACCTCCGGGTCAGCAAACTGTTCGGGAAGTACTAGCATTTACTGACCAAACCACCGCTCCATCACCCGTCCTGAGGATCTTCAAAATCATATTCTTCCTTTAATACAGCAACTAGTTCTTCTGTTACCCACCTGCTTTGGCGCAGAATATACCGGGTGTACCGTTCCTTAAATGCTTTCAGCGCAGTTTTAAACTGGACCATGATTAAGACCGCGTCACTCACCTGTGGCAAAGCTTCATCGTCAAGAAGTTCAAGATATTTGGTTTGAGGTTGCCCCTCCAATACTATCAACAAGTTTTGAAGAACGCGGTTCACGATTTTGACCTTACCCGCATTCATAGTCGCGTCGGGCTTCTTCTTCGACAACTCCTTAACTTCGTTTAGCAAAGCGGTAAAAACATCGTTGCTCGCCTCATACTCTTCGACCAGAGCATCGGTCGTCACAAATTCAAGATCATACTCGTCTTCAAAACTCATCTCTTGCGGCCAATTCTCGTTGGAGGGCTAGATTGAATAGTTCCGATGTCTCCGCCGACGGTATAATACCATCGGCCAAGATTATCTTGCCTAACATTGTCTGATCGAAACCTCTCAGCTTCCTCAATGTATTGAGCGATAACCATGGTAACATCGCTGGTTGTCGGCGCGTCGTCGCTATCGAAAACATCAAACTCATCAAAAGGCTTATACCCGGCCCCCAGCACGGAATTACCAGCCTCAAGAACCTTGTTTATCAGCTTGAGTTTGAATCCGTTAACCGAGTCGCTTGGGCTTTTCTTTGCCAGGGCGCCAATCTCGGCGTACATTCCTTGTAACTGACCAATCAGCTTCTCAAGTTGTTCAACATCTTCATTCGTTTCCACATCCGTCTCCTATGGGCATTCACGTCGGAACTCGACGTATTTCTTGTTCAAAATATCAATTGCGTCTCGCTGCTTGCTATCAAACACTTCGACCATTTGTTCCAAGTCAGTGTCCGTCAAAGTGATGACTGCCTTCCGTTGTCCCGCCCAGAGATTTACTGCACGTGCTGTTTCAGCTCTCTTTAGCGGATTGCGGGTCACGAAAACCCCGAACTTACCAAGATCATCGGTTAGGTAGCGGTTTATCTGGTCGAAATGGATGCGCCCAATTTCCGCGACGTTCTTCATCTCGAACGTAATTTGGCGCGACGCGTAGTCGTCCATCAGTTCTCGCAGAAGCGGGGTGGAGCGCGTGTTGTAAAAAATAAGGTCGCGTATGGAAACGCCATCATCGGTGCGTGCTTGTTCTTGGGCAAAATCGAGTTTTGGGTACAACAGCGATGGCAGCAATCTCCCAACTAGATTCTCATATTTGGTGTCCGCCCCGTCTGTCTTTCCCGTTGGCAATTTTTTGATTTGGGCAAAAACGCGTTTAGCTGAGGTTACTGGAATCTGCGAAAACAGCGGGTCATTCTCACAATCCTCGAAACTCCGCTCCTTCGCTTGAATGTATTTCTCTATCACCCCGTAGTTGTGGCGATTATAGCTCAGGACTTTAACCCGCGTAAGGTCTTCCGCCTTATGCGAAATCTCATCTTGAGGGCAGTGCTTCTCATAGTAGTCGTCGTAGTTGATCCACGGCGCAAATCGCATCCATCTTTTGGGAACAAGAATGATCGGTGCGCCATTCTCCGGGTTCACAGGCAACGCAACACCGTCTTCTCGAACAAACCTATTCGCGCGATAGTCGTAAACATTCTCAACGGTACATGGCTGCGTAGGGACGCCAAGTTTGTCACATTGATCAATAGTGAAATCTATGAGGAAAGACTTCAAGAAGTTGCAGCTTATGTCTGAGATTCTGTCTTTCGAAATACCCTCAACAAAGAACTGAATTTCTTCAAAATGACGGAAGCCGTTTTGCTGGTATTGAGGTATCGCCTTAAACAGAGCGATAATTTCCTTGGCCTTTTCCGATCCAATCCTTTTGCCTTTTCTGGTAAGCGATGTGCCAAGGCCAACCTCATCGCATTCAGACGCAATGATAAGCGTTGCAATGGCTTCGTCTTCTCTGCCTTGCGAAGCAAGAAGGCCCAAATGATTGAATGCGTTTACGAGACCGGTGTGCATTGCCTGATCTTGCTGCGACGGAGATCGCCAAAGCATGAATGGGTCAAGATAGAGTGGAATGTCTTCGTCAAGAAATGGAATGGCGAAGTCAAGATCGACCTGAGCCGCATGTATGCCATGATAGTCGGTAAGTCTTGGTCTAATCAACAATCTAGAAATGCGCCTCTGGGGTTGTGCCAACTTGCGGTGCGCAACGCTGGAAGTTTACTTAAATTACCGAGTGATGGGGAACATCTGGATAAACGTACCAGATGTGGAGAGAGTGGTGCAATACCACACACCGCATGCGTGTGCCTTGCCACAACTATCTGTGGGTATTTTGTGTGCCCAACCTTCCCACTTCGAGCGCTGTCTAGCGGGGCCGTTACGTCGGGACCCTTGCAGATAGTGTTCTTCCATGTCTGCATTCAGTTTGTTCGCGACACACCTCGCATCTGCAGCGAACGACCGCTTCCCGCCCATTCTTCCGGAGACATCTTTAGGCTCCAGACTCATTGAATTACAGCCAGAATAGGACTGTAGCAGCGAGAGCGATGGCCGAGAGGAATACCTTTGG